>NZ_MJGQ01000016.1:23684-31089 GCF_001865095.1 Curtobacterium sp. MCBA15_013
CCGCGCCTCCCGTCCGACGTCGTTGCGGGTCTACGCGACCGCGGCCTGCGCCTGCACCTGCCGCTGCACCCGGCCCAGCATCCCGACCATGCCCCGGATCCGCAGCGGGCTGACCGCCTCGCTCAGCCCGATCGTCAGCGGGTAGTCCGCCGGCACGGCGAGCACCTGCTCGGCGGTCAGGCCGGACAGCCCCTGCGCGAGGATCGACGCGAAGCCCCGCGTGGTCGGTGCCTCGCGCGGCGCCGTGGCGTGCATCCGGACGATGCCGGGCGCGTCGCCGTCCGCACCCACGGTGACCGTGATGAAGACGGGGGACTGGCACTCCTCGACGCGCTCGAGCTCGTCCTCGTGCCCCTGCAGGCGCTCTGGAAGCGCCGGGAGCTCGTTCGAGAACTCGAGGAGCAGCTGCAGGCGGTCCTGCTGGGAGAGTTCGAGGAAGTCATCGCGGATCTCGGCGAGGGACTGGGGGAGTGCGTCGGTCATCGGTCGGTGATCGTACCCGGTTCGGTGCCGACGGCGATCGGGACGCGGACCGCGCTGCCCCACTCGGTCCACGAGCCGTCGTAGTTGCGGACGTTCTCGTACCCGAGCAGGTGCTGCAGGACGAACCAGGTGTGGCTCGACCGCTCGCCGATGCGGCAGTAGGCGATGACCTCGTCCGCGTCGCCGATGCCGGCACCGTCGCGGTAGATCGCGTCGAGCTCCTCGCGGGTCTTGAAGGTGCCGTCCGGTGCTGCGGCGGTGGCCCACGGGATGTTCACGGCGGTGGGGACGTGGCCGGCGCGGAGGGCACCCTCCTCCGGGTAGTCCGGCGCGGTGGTGCGGTCGCCGGCGTACTCCGGGGCGCTGCGGACGTCGATCAGCGGCTTGCCGAGGTGGGCGAGCACGTCGTCCTTGTAGGCGCGGATCTCGGTGTCGATCCGGTCGACGACGGGGTACTCGACCGGCGTGACCACGGTCTGGTCGGTGGTGAGCGCGCGGTCCTCGGCGATCCACTTCGCCCGGCCGCCGTCGAGGAGACGGACGTCCTCGTGGCCGAACAGCGAGAAGACCCAGAGCGCGTAGGCGGCCCACCAGTTGTTCTTGTCGCCGTAGATCACCACGGTGGTCTCGCGGCCGATGCCCTTGCTGCCGAGCAGTTCGGCGAAGGCCTCGCCGTCGATGTAGTCGCGGAGCACCGGGTCGTTGAGGTCGGTGTGCCAGTCGATCTTCACGGCACCGGGGACGTGGCCGGTCTCGTAGAGCAGGACGTCCTCGTCGGACTCGACGACGACCAGGTCCGGGGTGCCGGCGTCCAGGTGTTCCTGCAGCCACTCGGTGGAGACGAGCCGCTCCGGGTGGGCGTAGGCGGTGAACTTCTCGGACGTGTCGACCGGTGCGGTCATGGTGGGCTACCTCCAGGTGGTCATCCGGCACCGGACTAGGATCGGTCGTCGGTGCCTGTGGGCAACGGTACGCGGGCGTGCCGTGCTCCTGACGCAACGTGACACCCCACGACATGCTTCCCGAAGGACTGCCCCGATTGTCAGCGAACACCGCGCCTGAACACCTCGTCGACCGTGACCCGCAGGTGACCCCGCAGCAGATGGCTGCGTCGCTGGTCCCGCCGCCCCAGTTCGCCGACGCGTCGTTCGCCTCCTACCGGCCCGACGCGGAGTACCCGTCGCAGGCGGCGGTCCGCGACGCGGTGGAGGCCTTCGTCGCCGCCGGTCCCGCCGACCAGCCTCGCCGGGGGCTGTTCGGTCGCCGGAAGCCCGTGGCGGAGTCGACCGTGAAGTCGGGCGTCTACCTCGACGGCGGGTTCGGCGTCGGCAAGACCCACCTGCTCGCCGCCGCGTACCACGCCGCCACCGGCCGGAAGACGTTCGGCACCTTCATCGAGTACACGGCGCTCGTCGGGGCGCTCGGGTTCCAGGGGACCGTCGACCTGCTGCGTGGGACGGCGCTGGTGTGCATCGACGAGTTCGAGCTCGACGACCCCGGTGACACGATGGTGATGACGCGCCTCATCAAGGAGCTCACCGAGACGGGCACCCGGTTCGCCGCCACCTCGAACACGCCGCCGGGCGCGCTCGGCGAGGGACGGTTCGCTGCGCAGGACTTCCTGCGCGAGATCCAGGCGATGTCCGACCGGTTCGACACCATGCGCATCGACGGGCTCGACTTCCGCCGGCGTGCGGTCGACGAGTCGGCGGGCGTGGTGGCCGACGTCGCCGCGGCACTCCCCGGCGGACGCGTCACGCTCGACGACTTCCGGGCGGTGGTCGGGCACCTCGCGTCCGTGCACCCGTCGAAGTACGTCGCGATGGTCGAGGACCTCGACGCCGTCGGCCTCACCGACGTGCAGCCCTTCACCGACCAGACCGATGCACTCCGGTGGGTCGCGCTGGTGGACCGGCTGTACGACGCGCAGGTCCGGATCGTGGCGTCGGGCACCCCGCTCGACCAGGTGTACCCCGAGTCGATGCTCGACGGTGGGTACCGCAAGAAGTACCTGCGTGCGGCGAGCCGCGTCGTGGCGCTGACCCGCGCCGTGGACTGAGCCGCCTGCCGGTCGCGAGGAGCCGGTGCCCTGCCGCGCCGCGCCTCCGGGCTCCGTTCCGCGACGGCTGTCGGACACCGTCCGGACGGACCGGGAGAACTCGTGGCCCCCGTCCAGGGGACTGCCCGACGGACGAAACACGACGTTTACACACCGGGCCGTCGCGTTACATCCGCGAAACACTTCGTGCTCCCTCGTGAAACCTCGCCTCGCCAGACTCGGTGACACCCGACGCGGACCAAGAGCCGCTGGTGCAATCGAGAGGTGAACAGATGCTTGATCAGGGCAACACGACGTTCGTGTTGGTCATGGCGGCGCTGGTGTTGTTCATGACACCCGGCCTGGCCTTCTTCTACGGCGGTCTGGTGAAGGCCAAGTCCGTCATCAGCATGATGATGATGTCCTTCGGGGCGATCGCGCTCGTGAGCGTCCTCTGGGTCGTCTACGGCTACGCCATCGCCTTCGCGAACCACGGTGACGGCACGGCGGTGTCCGGTGTCGTCGGCTTCTTCAGCATCGACTGGAACCAGATCGGCCTCGGGCAGGCGTTCGAGGAGGCCAAGGCCTCGACGATCAACGCCGCGTACCCCTCGATGGCGTTCGTCGGCTTCCAGGCGACCTTCGCGATCATCACGGTCGCCCTGATCTCCGGTGCGATCGCCGACCGTGCCAAGTTCGGCGCGTGGATGGTCTTCGCCGGCGTCTGGGTCACGGTCGTCTACTTCCCGGTCGCCTCGTGGGTCTTCAACCTCACGTCCGGCTGGGCAGCGACCTGGGGCGTCATCGACTTCGCCGGTGGCACCGCGGTCCACATCAACGCCGGTGCCGCGGGTCTCGCGCTGGCGATCGTCCTCGGCAAGCGCGTCGGCTTCGCCAAGGGTGCGCACAAGCCGCACAACCCGCCCTTCGTGCTCCTCGGTGCCGCGATCCTGTGGTTCGGCTGGTTCGGCTTCAACGCCGGCTCCGAGGGCGCCGCGGACGGCATCGCCGCGATCGCCTGGGTCAACACCCTCGCCGCCCCGGCCGCCGCGATCCTCGGTTGGCTGCTCGTCGAGAAGCTCAAGGACGGCAAGGCCACCTCGATCGGTGCCGCGTCGGGCGCCGTCACCGGCCTCGTCGCCATCACCCCGGCGTGCGCCGCGCTCACCCCGGGCTGGGGCATCCTGCTCGGCTTCCTCGCGGGCATCATCTGCTGCTTCGCGATCGACTGGAAGTACCGTCTCGGCTTCGACGACTCGCTCGACGTCGTCGGCGTCCACCTGGTCGGCGGCATCGTCGGCACGCTGTACCTCGGCTTCTTCGCCAACGACACCGGCCTGATCTACTCGGGCTCGTTCACGCAGCTCGGCAAGCAGGCCGCCGCTGCCGGCGTGGTCGGTCTCTACTCGTTCATCCTCGCCTTCGTCATCGGCTGGATCATCGAGAAGACGATGGGCTTCCGTGTGAAGACCGAGGACGAGGTCGCCGGCATCGACACCGCGGTCCACGGCGAAGAGGGCTACGTCCTCTACGAGGAGCGCGACGAGACCCCGGTCTCCGTCCGGTAGTTCGCTGCCACACCGTCACGACGGGCCCCGCGCACACAGCAGCGCGGGGCCCGTCGTCGTGTGCGGGGCGCGGGGCGTGACGGCGGCGCGGGCGCGGGCGCGCGGGGGCGCGCGGCACGGCGGGGCGGCGCGAGCGCGCGGGGGCGCGGGGGCGCGGCGGGGCGGCGCGGGCGCGCGTGGCGCGGCGCGCGCCGGTGGTGCGGCGCGGGTTCGCACAAGGGAAGTCACCCCGAGCCGCGCGATCGCGTGGTTCGGGGTGACTTTAGTTGTGCGGCGCGGCGGCGGGCGCGCGGCCGGCCGCCCGGGCCCGCGGCGCGGCGGCGAGCGCGCGGCCGGCGGGCGCGCCCGACGCCGCGCGTCCGGCAGAGTGGAGCCATGACGACGACGTCGAACACGCTCACGAACCTCCGCGAGGTCGGGGGACCCGGCCTCCAGCACGGCCGCCGACGCACGGTGTACCGGGCGAACACCGACCCGGTCGCTCCCGCCGCGTACCCGGCGGGCCTCGCCGCCGTGGTCGACCTGCGCCGCGTGGACGAGACGGACGCGGTGCCGCACCCGCTCGCCGCCACGCCCGCCTACCGCTCCGTGCCGCTCTTCGACCCGGCCTCGGCGATCGAGTCCGCCGCCGAGGCCGTCCACCTCGAGGACCAGTACACCGACTGGCTCGACCGGCACCGCTCCGGTATCGCCGCGGCGCTGCGGACGATCGCCACCGCGGACGGCGACGTGCTCGTGTGCTGCGCCGCGGGCAAGGACCGGACCGGCATCGTGAGCGCGCTGCTCGCCCGGCACTGGGGCGCCGACCTCGACGCCGTCGGTGCCGACTACGCGGCCAGCGCCGCCGGGCTCGTCGAGCGGTTCGCCGCCGAGCGCGCCGCCAGCACGGACCCCGTGGCGACGGCGATCGGCCACCGCTGCGTGCCGGAGATCATGACGACGGTCATCGAGCGCGTCGAGCGGCGGTGGGGCTCGGTGGACGGGTACCTCCGCAGCATCGGGCTGCGGGACGAGGAGATAGCCGCGCTCTGACCGGTGGCTGCGCGCGCGACGCGGGTCCGGCTCTGGACGTGCGGACGGACGGGAGGCGCGGTGCGGGTCGGACCCGCACCGCGCCTCCCGTCATGGGTCGCGTCAGCGACCTGGTGGCGTCAGCGCGTCACCAGGCGTAGTCCTCCGGCGAGGTCTTGTGCCCCGGGAAGATCTCGTCGAGCCGGTCGAGCGCACGCTGGTCGAGGCGGATGTCGACGGCGCGGACCGCGGACTCCCACTGCTCCATGGTGCGCGGGCCGGTGATCGGTGCCGTGACGCCGGGCTGGTGCAGGAGCCACGCCAGGGCGAGCTCGCCCGGGGTGTGCCCGAGCTCCTTCGCGAAGGACTCGTAGGCGGTGAGCTGGTCGCGGTGGCCCTCGACGTACTCGGCACTGCGGCCCGAGAGGCGACGTGAGCCGTTCTCGGTCTTCTCGATGACGCCACCGAGGAGGCCGCCCTGCAGCGGCGACCACGGGATCACGCCGAGGCCGTACTCGCGGGCGGCCGGGAGGACCTCGCGCTCGATGTCGCGCACGACGAGGTTGTAGATCGACTGCTCGCTGACGAGGCCGAGGGTGTTCCGGCGCGCGGCGGCCTCCTGGGCCTGGGCGATGTGCCACCCGGCGAAGTTCGACGAGCCGACGTAGAGCACCTTGCCCTGCTGCACGGCGACGTCGATCGCCTGCCAGATCTCGTCCCACGGGGTCGCGCGGTCGACGTGGTGGAACTGGTAGAGGTCGATGTGGTCCGTCTGGAGGCGCTGCAGGCTCGCGTCGAGGGCCTGGCGGATGTTGTACGCGCTGAGCTTCCCGCCGTTCGGCCAGTCGATCATGTCGCCGTAGACCTTCGTCGCGAGGACGGTCTTCTCGCGCCGCCCGCCCCCCTTGGCGAACCAGCGGCCGATGATCTCCTCGGTGGCGCCCTTGCCCACCGAGCCGCCGTAGCCGTTGGCGGTGTCGAAGAAGTTGACGCCGAGCTCGTGGGCCCGGTCCATGATGGCGTGCGAGTCGTCCTCGCTGGTCTCCGGGCCGAAGTTCATGGTCCCGAGCACGGCTCGTGAGACCGACAACCCTGTGCGGCCGAGGTGTGTGTAGTCCATGGTCCAGGTCTACGCGGTCCCGGTCTCCGCAGGCAGGCCCTGTGGGTACCCGCCTCGGAGGGTGCGCTCCATGCCGCGCCGGGCATGAGCGGGTCGGGCAGGGGAGTAGCGTGCGGTCTCGTGAACACCCCAGCACTCCGTGGCAGCCGGATCCTCGGGTTCGGCCACCACCAGCCAGCACGCGTCCTCACCAACGACGAGCTCTCGACCATGGTCGACACGAACGACGAGTGGATCCGCACGAGGACCGGGATCGAGACCCGGCACATCGCCGGACCATCGGACACCGTGACTTCCATGGCGATCGAGGCAGCGCGGAACGCCCTCGCCGACGCCGGCGTCGCGCCCTCCGACGTGGGACTGGTCATCGTCGCGTCCACCACCCACCGCGACCGGGCGCCCTACACCGCCGGTCGGGTCGCCGCGGCGCTCGGCCTGTCGCCCGCCGCCGCACCCATCGACATCAACACCGCCTGCAGCGGCTTCGAGTACGGCGTCGCGCTGGCCGACCAGGCGATCCGGGTCGGGTCGACGGACATCGCGGTCGTCGTCGGCTCGGAGGTGCTGTCCGGCATCGTCGACTGGACCGACCGATCCACGTGCGTGCTCGTCGGGGACGGAGCTGGCGCCGCCGTGCTCGGTGTGTCCGACGAGGCCCAGATCGGCCCGGTGTCGTGGGGGAGCGTGCCGCACCTCGAGGAGGCCGTGCTCGTCTCCGGCGACCCCGAGCGCTTCAGCCAGGAGGGTCGCTCCATCTACCGTTGGGCCATCACCGAGGCCGCCGACCACGCCCGGGCAGCCGTTGCCGCTGCGGGGCTCACGATGGACGACATCGGGGTGTTCGCGTTCCACCAGGCGAACCTGCGGATCATCGAGCCGCTCGTGCACGCCCTCGGCGGGGAGTCGAAGTTCGTGGTGCGGGACGTCGTCGAGTCGGGGAACACGTCGGCGGCGAGCGTGCCGCTCGGGCTGTCGAAGGCGTGGGCCCGAGGGGACCTCCCCGAGGGGGTGCCGGCGCTGCTCTTCGGGTTCGGCGGTGGGTTCGCGCACGCTGGGCAGGTGGTGACGACGCCGGTGCGGGGGCGCTGAGGCGGGCTTGCGCTGTGACGGACGGGAGGCGCGGTGCCGGCTGGCACCGCGCCTCCCGTCCGTCTGTGGGTTGCGTCCGGCCGATCGGCGGTTGCG
>NZ_MJGQ01000016.1:31807-52943 GCF_001865095.1 Curtobacterium sp. MCBA15_013
TGGTGGTTCGCGTCTGGTCGGTGGTTTGCGTCCGGTCGGTGGTTCGCGCCCGGGCGGTGGGTGTGACCGTCAGTCGCCGGTGCGGTCCGGGGTGTCGGCCCAGAGGTCCTCGCGGCCCTTCCGACGACCGATCGCCCGCCGTTCCTTCGGCGCCTTGGCCTGCTTGGGTTCCTTGGCCGGCTTCGGTTCCTTGCCCGACGTCGGTTCCAGCACGATCGGGAACTGCGCCGGGGGCAGCCCGAACCCCGTCCGCGAGGCCTGGATCACCTTCCGCCCGAGCGCGTGGTTCCCGAGGCCACCGACCGCCGCACCGATCCCGAACGGGAGGGCCCGACCGACGATCGTCGTGCCCTGCCGCGCGGCGAAGCGCTTGATGAACTGGTCACGCACCTGTCCGCCGATGCCGTTCACGACCTGCTTCGGGAGGGACGACGTCACCATCTCGCCCCAGAACGCGGTGCGGACCTGTCCACCGGCGATCTGGCCCGCGAGCTGGTTGATGAGCTGGGTGCCCGGCGAACCGAGGATCATCGCCATCACGAGCATGCGTGCGCGCTCGGGGTCGTCGAGCGCGATACCGTGCACCTCGGTCACGGACTGCGCGAACAGGGCCGTGGTCTCGAGGAAGCCGACGGTCTCGGCGCCGCTCAACCCGAGGGCCGCCGCCATGCCGACGCCCGGGATCACCGCGCTCGCGCCGACGGCTGCACCGCCCGTGGTCACCGCCGCGAGGTACTGCCGCTCGAGGATCTGGATGATCTCGGCCGGGGTCGAGTCGGGGTGCCGACGGCGGAGTGCCCGCACGTGGGCCACCACGACGGGGCGTTGCACGCTCAGCACCCGGTCGAGCATCTTGACCCAGCCGGCCGGCTGGGTCTGCTCGGGGGTGCGCGCGTTCGGGTCGGTGGGGGTGGAGGCCACAGGCGCTGCCAGCAAGGGCACGATCGCCTGGTCCTTCTGCTCTCGGGCCATGGGGACGACGGTACGCCGGACGCATGGGAGGCTCGTCGGATGACCCCTGCACACGCACTCGATGCAGCACGGCGCGCTGCCGGATTCCTGACGCCGGACGAGGTCGCGGCACTGGCACCGGACGTGCTGGTCCTGGACCCGGCGTCCGTGCTGGTCGGTCGTTCGGTGGTCATCGAGCCGGGCGTCGTGGTGTACCCGGGTGCCGTCCTCGAGAGCCGGGGGACCGGGGCGGTCGTCGTCCGCGCGGGGGCGCGGTTGGGGCCGGGGCCGGTGACGGTCCTCGCCGACGGGGCGCGCGTCGAGATCGGTCGGGCGGAGCTCGGGCCAGGTCCTGTCACGGTCGTCGCGGTCGGTGCGGCCTCGTCCGGTTCCGGGAGTGCCGACGTGGAGATCGGCGCGGGTGCACGGCTGTCGGGTGGCTGTCTCGTCGAGGGACCGGCGACGATCGGGGCCGGTGCGCAGGTGATCGGGACGGTTGCGGTCCGTGACGTCGTCCTCGGCGCCGGGGCCGACCGCCACGACCCGGACCCGGACCGGCGCGGTGCCGTCGTCAAGGGCACGGGGCGGGTCCACGGCGTCCGACTCGGAGCGGGCGACGTGGTCGTCGGCCGTGCCGCGGTCTCCGATGTCGAGCGCCAACGGGCCCACCACCCGGACGCTCCGCGGTTCACCGGCACGTGATCCCCGCCCGTCGGAGCTTCGCCCGGACCCGCTCGGGATCCATCAGGTCCGCCCAGGTCAGCCGGACGACGGCGCGGACCTCGGGGAAGGACCGCACGAAGTCCTCGCGCTGCTTCTCCTGCCAGTGGGCGTCGGCGGTGGTGGAGCCGCCCAGCATCGCCGGGTCCTCGTACTTCCCCCGGCCGTCCACCTCGACCACGACGCCGGCCTCGGGGAACCAGAAGTCGACGATCGCCGTGCGTTCCCCGGGCCGTCGGAACGTGTGCTGCTGTACGGGCTGCGGGACGCCGAGCTGCCGGAACCGGACCCGGCACACCGACTCCGCCGGCGACCCCGACAGGCCCGACCCCATCGCGATCGCGACCGCCGCCTTCGTCCGCCCCTTGCGCAGCGAACCCGCCGCGCGCTCGAGCTCCGTCGAGGTGGCGAGGCCGCGGCCGAGCACGTGGTCGATGACGGGGAGCGAGTGGATCAGCGGTCGTGACGCTGCCAGGTCCACCGCCGTCCGTGCCGCATCGGTCGCGGCGATCTCGTCCGCGCGGGTGTGACCCAACGGCGGTCGGTGTTCGGAACCGTGTCTGACGAACCACGCCGTGACGCGGGTGTTCGGTGAGGTCGGATCGCACACGTGCACCTTCGGTGGCCACGGCCCCACGAACGGCAGTCCGAGCACGGCGCACGCGGACTCGTGCGAGACCAGGTCGCTCGGGCGTGCGCGGTGGATCGAGGCCCGCACGAGCACGTGGTGCCGATGCTCGGGCAGGAGATCGTCCAGCGCACCCTGCTGCACGAGCACTCCGGGCCGGATCCGGACCAGCTGCCCACGGAGGACGGCTCGTTCGAGGTGCCGCCGTTCCGCACTCGGGAGCCCGGTCGTGCGGATGATCTCGATGTCGTCTGCTCTGCTCACCGCCCCAGGGTCGCGCCCGCGTCGGTCCCCGGGCGTCCGTGCCGCCGGATCCGTGGACACCTCCGGTCATCGACCCGCCTGTGGAGGACCGAGGGTGATCCGTGCGGGTACATCGACCGACAAGACACCCGTCGATCGTCAGGCGTGATGTCGCTCCATGCACGTGCATCTCATGCGTGTGCAGGTTCCGACGAAGCACGCGTCGATCGACTCGCGCGATGTCGAAACACGCGCGGAACCCGGGGCGCGGGCGCCGCCGCCAGCGCTCAGCGCGCGGCGAGCTCCGCGCGCAGCGGCAGGTCCTGCTCCTCGAGGATGAGCTGCGCCCCGACCGACGTCCGGGCGTTCACGACGATCGGCGCGAGCAGGTTCACCGTGGTCCCGCCGTCGGCGCCGCCCGGGTTCGCGACGACGAGCAGCATCGCGTCCTCTGGTGCGGTCAGCCCGAGCCCGGCCGCCTGCTCGTCCGTGAGCTCCGGCGCGTACGACGGCAGGTGCACCGCGGCGTCGAGCACGAACAAGCGCGAGGAACCCCCGACGAGGGTGAACAGGCCTTCGGCGCCGTCCACGGGCGTCAGCGTGAAGACGGGGGCGGGCGCCAGGCCGAACGGCGGGACGGCGAAGGTCAGGTCGATGCTCATCGGAGGTAGTCCATCAGGGTCGGCTGCAGGACCTTCGCGGTGACGGCGAGGGCTGCCTGGTAGTTGGTCTGCTGCACCTGCAGGTCGAGGACGGCCTTCGCGAGGTCCTTGTCCTCGATGCCGGCGCGCCGGTTCTCGAGCGACACGGTCGCGCTCTTCAGGGAGTCCTGCGCGGAGAGGGCCGCGGCGTGCCGGACGCCGACGTCGGCCTGGATGCCGCGGACGGTGCTGATCGCGGCGTCGACGTCGTTGATGCGGGGGTTCACGTTCACGCCGTTCTGCAGGTCGCCGACGATCGAGTCGATCATGGCGAAGACGGACGAGTTCCCCGAGCCGAAAACCGCGGTGCCGGCGGTGTCGACCCGCACGGTGGTGCCGTCGCCGATGCGTCGGGTGACGTCGGTGCCGGAGGACGCCCACCCGGTCGCCGGGTCGTACGCGGTGGCGGCGGTGGACGATCCGGCGAACACGGATCGCGTGCCGTAGGTCGTGTTCGCCCGGGACTCGAGCTCGGACTTGAGGGACTGGAACTGCGTGATGAACGCGTCGCGGTCGGTGTCGCTCATGGTGCCGCTGTTCGCCGCCTGCACGGTGAGGTCGCGCACGTTGTTGAGCACGGAGTACACGCTCGACAGGGCGCTGTCGGTCGTGGCGAGCCAGCCTGCTGCGTCGTTCGCGTTGCGCGTGTACTGCGCGGCGGCCGCCTGCTCCTTGCGCACCTGCATCGACGAGGCGGTCCCGACGGGGTCGTCGGACGGCCGCTGGATGTTCTTCAGCGTCGTCGCCTGGTCGGTGAGCTGCGCGAGCTTCGCGGCGCCGGCCTGCAGCCTGGCGCTCGCGGCCGTCATCGACATCTGGGTGGTCACACGGGTGATCACGGTCAGCCCCTCCCGACGAGTCCGACGCGGTTGATGATGGTGTCGAGCATCTCGTCGACGGCGGTCAGGACCCGCGCGGCGCCCTGG
Source organism: Curtobacterium sp. MCBA15_013 (assembly GCF_001865095.1). Lineage (NCBI taxonomy): Bacteria > Bacillati > Actinomycetota > Actinomycetes > Micrococcales > Microbacteriaceae > Curtobacterium > Curtobacterium sp. MCBA15_013. The sequence continues at coordinate 35,977 of NZ_MJGQ01000016.1, forward strand.
TACGCGTGCTGGTAGCTGAGCAGGTTGACGTTCTCCTCGTCGAGGTCCACACCGGCACTCGACTGCTGCTGCGTGCGCGCGTTGGTCAGCGCGAGACCGGTGAGCGTCGATTCCGACGCGGCGGACCTGGAGGCGCTGCCCACCCCCGCCACGAACGTCGCCCAGGAGCGGTCGGCACCGTCGGAGGCCGCACCGAGTCGCGAGAGCGCGTCGGTGAACGAGTCGTCGAGTTCCCCCGCCGCGTTCCGCGTCGCCAGGCCGCTGCCGTCGGTCGGGACGACCGAGAGTCCCTGGGCAGCCGGGACGCCGGCCGCGAGGGAGAAGAACGGGGTCCCGGTGGCACCGGTCGGTGTCGTCCCCGTGGCGTGCACGGCGTTGACCGCGCTGGCGAGCTTCGTCGCGACCTGGTCGTACGACGCGGACGCCTCGGCGAGTGCTCCGCCGGTGCCGTTCGCCGTCGCGGGGGCGAGCAGTGAGAGGTTCCCGCCGATCGAGCCGCCGGACAGGGCGACCGCGCCGGCCGTGCCCGAGGTCCAGGTGAGGGTGACCGCGGCACCGTCGGCCATGCGCTGCCCGCCGCCGAGCGCCACGGAGCGGGCATCGGTGCCCTGCACGATGGCGTTGCCGCCGATGAGGACGTCGACGGTGCCGTCGGTGTTCTGTCGGACCGTGCCGCCGGCCAGCGAGGCGATCTGCTGGGTGAGCTGGTCGCGCTGGTCCAGCAGCTCGTTCGCGTTCCCGCCGGACGCCAGCGCGGTGCGGATCCGACCGTTCAGGTCGGCGACCTGCGACGCGGCGTCGTTGAGCTGCTGCACCTGGCCGTCGACGGTGCCGCGGACGCTCGTCCACTGTGCGTCGACCGCCTTCGAGCCGCTGGCGAGCGCGCTGGCGACGGTCTTCGCGGCGCCGATGACGGCGCTGGCGGCACCGGGGTCGTCCGGGTGGCTGGAGAGCTCGCTCCACGAGGACCAGAAGGCGTCGAGCTTGCTGGCGAGCCCGTCGTCACCGGGTTCGTTCAGCCCGTTCTCGAGCGCGGCGAGTGCGGTGGCGCGGGCGTCGGCGTAGGCCGAGGAGCCGGAGGCCACCCGCACTCCGGCGTCGAGCGTGAGGGACGCCAGGCGGGCGATGCCGTCGACGGACACGCCCTGGCCCGCGAGCGCTGCGGTCCCGCGCATGAACCCGGTCTGGGCGGCGGGGATCGAGGACTGCGAGACGCGCTGGCGGGTGTACCCGGCGGTGCCGGCGTTGGCGATGTTCTGCCCGGTGACGTCGATGCCGGCGCGGGCCGCGGCGAGGCCGGAGTAGGCGGTGGCGAGGGAGCCGAAGGTGCTGACCACGGTGCTACAGGGTCCCCTCGAAGAGTCGTGCGCCGTCCGTGCCCGTACCCGAGGTACCACTGGCGTCGTAGGTGGCGGCACCGGTGACGGACCCGGCGAGCGTCTCCTCGGTCGCCTGCGCGGCGGCACGGAGGAAGCGGTCGTTCTCGTCGCGGAGCGCCCCGATCTGGGTGGTGAGCTCCACCATCGCGGTGAGGTGGGCGGCGAGGATCTCGCCCCAGGGGCCGTTCGGCGCAGCGGCGACGACCTCGCGCAGGGGAGCGTCGGCGGCGACGCCCCACTCCTCGGCGACCTCGGCACTCGACGCGGCGCGCTCGAGACCGGTGCTGCGGAGACGCTCGAGGACCTGCTCGACCTCGCGGCTGGCGTGCGAGACCCAGCGGGAGCGACCGGCCGCGAGGAGCAGCTGTTCCTCCTCGAGCTTGAAGGTGAGCAGCTCGAGCAGTTCGCGTTCGCGCCAGAGCACGGCGGACAGTTCGTTCACGCTCATCAGCTCCTCCCGGTGGGGTGTGTCGGTCATCCTGCGGACACCGGGACCTATCGGGTCGCGGATGCCGGGCGTAAGCACCGACCGGGCGAGTGCGCCTGCCGGACACGAGCCGCGCCTCCAGGGAATCACCCACATCGGGGGACAAGAACGCGCGTTCCCAGGCCGGGGTCCCCCCAAATGCCGACCGGGAAAACGCCCCCTCACCCCCGCTTTGGGGACGGTTGTGCACCCACTCAGGGCTTTGCCAGCCGATACATTCGAAGCGCACCGCGGGGGACACCCCGCACCGCGTCGCAGGGACGCACGGTGCACCACCCGGAGGGACCCGGGTGGGTCTTCGGCGTACGCACCGGCCATCCGAGGCCGGCGTCTGCCGCGCCCACGGACGGGTCAGGCATGTCAGGCGACCAGGGGATCAGCATGGACCGGAACGACCGCAACGCGATGATCGTGGAGCACCTCCCGCTCGTGGGCTACATCGTCGCCGACGTGCGGGCGCGTGCCACGCACCTCGACCGTGACGACCTCGCCGCCGTCGGGTCGCTGGCCCTCGTCGCCGCGGCCGAGGCCTTCGACCCCGACCTCGGCGTCCCCTTCGGCGCGTACGCCCGCACCCGCATCACCGGCGCGATCGCCGACGACATGCGCTCCGCTGACTGGGCGTCCCGCGGCACCCGGAAGCGGATCCGCGAGACCCTCGCCACGCAGGAGGCGCTGTCGGCCCGGCTCGGGCGGAGCGTCGGCGTGCAGGAGATCGCGGACGCGATGGGCGTCGACCGCCAGACCGCCGCCGACGCCATGAGCGACGCGGCCCGCACCGTCTCGCCGATCGACGAGACCGTGCACGACACCCTCGCCGCGGACCTGCCGCTGCCGGGTGAGGACCTGCTCGAAGCGGAGAAGCGCCGCTACCTCCGTGCCGCCGTCGAGGCGCTGCCGGAGCGGATGCGCTTCGTGGTCGAGAACGTGTACTTCGGCGACCGGTCGGTGACCGAGGTCGCCGCCGAGCTCGGGATCACCCACTCCGCCGTGTCGCAGCAGCGCTCCGAGGCGATGCGCCTGCTCCGCGACGGACTCGCCGCGCACTACGGGGACGACGGCGTCACCGTGGAGCCGGCCTCGAAGACCACCGCCGCGCGCCGCAGTGCGTACCTGGCACGGGTCGCCGCGAACGCCGCAGCCGGCGTGGCGCGGGCCGTGCAGGACGCCACGACGGTCACGACCGCCCCCGTCGTCGCGGTGAGCTAGCCCTCGGCGGTCTCGTCGCACGACGAATTCCGCCGATTCCCTAACGGCTCCGGCCAACCGGTCGAGAGTCACCCCTGTCAGCCCACGGACGGGCAGACGTACGACCCAGATTTCACGGAGGAAACCACCATGGGTATGTCCATCAACACCAACCTCTCGGCACTCAACACGTACCGGAACCTGAACTCGACGCAGAACGACCTGTCGAAGTCCCTCGAGAAGCTCTCGTCGGGTCTCCGCATCAACCGTGCTGCCGACGACGCGGCCGGTCTGTCGATCTCCGAGGGGCTGAAGTCCCAGGTCGGTGGCCTCACGGTCGCCGCCCGCAACGCACAGGACGGCATCTCCGTCGTGCAGACCGCTGAAGGTGGCCTCACCGAGACCCACTCGATCCTCCAGCGCATGCGTGACCTCGCCGTGCAGGCCGGCAACGACTCGAACAACGCGGACTCCCGCACGGCGATCTCCACCGAGGTCGGCGAGCTGTCCAAGGAGCTCACCCGCATCTCCCAGTCGACCAACTTCAACGGCATCAACCTGCTCGACGGCTCCGCCGGCACCGCAGGCGTCCTGAAGTTCCAGGTCGGCGCCAACGGCGACGCGGCGAGCCAGATCGACGTCGACCTGTCGGGCGCGAACGTCTCGACCGTGGCGACCGCCGTCACCGGTCTCGACTTCACGACCGCCACCGGTGCGCAGACCGCGATCACCACGATCGACGCGCAGATCAAGAGCGTGTCGACGGCACGTTCGAACATCGGTGCCATCCAGAACCGCTTCGACCACGCCATCAACGTGACGAACGTGGCCAAGGAGAACCTCACCGCTGCCGGTTCGCGCATCACCGACGTCGACATGGCGGAGGAGATGGTCAAGTACACGCGCGACAACATCCTCAGCCAGGCCGGCACCTCGATGCTCGCGCAGGCGAACCAGAGCACGCAGGGTGTGCTCTCGCTCCTGCGCTAGCAGCGCTGACGCCGTCGTCCGGGATCGTTCAGGTACCCCGGGCGGCGGCGTCGCCCGCACCCTTTCCCCTCGTAGCGGCAGGAGCCATCGATGTCGTCCGTGTCATCGGCGAGCAGTCTCGCGATCGACGGTCTCGTCAGCGGTCTCAAGACCACCGACCTCATCAACTCGCTGATGAGCGTCGAGGGGGTCCCGCAGACGCTCCTCAAGAACAAGCTCACCAGCACCAACTCGTTCATCTCGTCACTGCAGACGATCAACGGGCTCGTGCAGACCCTTGCGACGAAGGCGAAGGACGCGGCGAAGGCGACCTCGCTCGACCTCTTCACGGCCACGAGTTCGTCGCCGGGCGTCACCGCGGTCACCGGGGCGAACGCCAGCGCCGGGTCGCTGAGCTTCACGGTCGGGTCCACCGCGTCGGCGCAGGTCGGCGTCACCGCGGCGATGGCGACGTGGTCCTCCGCGGCCGAGCCGATCACGCTCGTCGGTGCCGACGGCACGAAGACGACCGTCACACCGGCCTCCGGGTCCCTCGACGACACCGTGTCCGCGATCAACAAGTCGGGCGCCGGTGTCACGGCGACGCGGGTCGCCGCCGGGACCGACGCCGACGGCACGAAGCTCTACCGCCTGCAGCTCACCTCGGCGAAGACCGGGGCAGCCGGAGCGTTCGAGGTGTACCGCGGCACGGCCGACGAGGTCACCGCCGGCACCGCGACGAACGTCCTCACCGAGGTCGGTGCCGCGGTCGTCACGCAGGCGAAGGACGCCAGCGTGACCCTGTGGGCCGGTACCGCGGCGGCGCAGACGGTGACGAGCACGACGAACACCTTCACCGACCTCGTCCCCGGGGTCAGTGTCACGGTGACGCAGCCCACGACCGACCCGGTGACGCTGACCGTCGCGCAGGACACCACGAAGGCGCAGACCGTCGCGTCCGGCCTCGTCGACGCGATGAACGCCGTGGCCGCGTACTACAGCTCGAACACCGCCGTCACGAGCACGACCAGCCCGACGACCGGCACCACCACGACGACGGCCGGCGTGCTCTCGGGCGACGGCACCACGCGTGACGTCGTCCAGCGGCTCGCGAGCACGATGTCCGCGCCGGTGGGCGGGAGGTCCCCGTCGTCGATCGGGATCTCGATCACGAAGGACGGCGACTTCACCTTCGACGCCGACGTCTTCCAGAAGGCCCTCGCGACCGATCCGGAGGGCACGCAGGCGATGCTCTCGGGCGTCGCGGCGAACGTCGGCGCCGCCGCCACCGCGGCCTCCGACAAGTACGACGGCTCCATCACCACCGCGATCACCGGACAGCAGGCCGTCGCGAAGGACCTCAACACCCAGATCGACAGCTGGACCGACCGGCTCACCTCGCGTCGCGCAGCGTTGCAGACGATGTACGCGAGCCTCGAGACCAGCCTCAGCAAGCTCCAGTCCCAGTCCAGCTGGCTGGCGAGCCAGCTGGCGTCGACGACGAGCTGACAGGAACACCGATGAACGCCTTCGACCTCCAGTCCGCCGCCTTCCGACAGGCCGCGCAGCCCCGCACCGTCACGGACCAGCGCCGTGCCCAGTACACGAACGAAGCCGTGCTCTCGGCGACGCCGGCGCAGCTCGTCACGATGCTCTACGACCGGCTGCTCCTCGACCTGCACCGCGCCGAGGCCGCACAGACGACCGCCGACTGGGACGCGGCCCGCGAGCAGCTCCTGCACGCGCAGGCCATCGTCGGCGAGCTGTCCTCGACGCTGAAGATCGACGTGTGGGACGGCGGCGAGGGACTGCTGGCGATCTACAACTACGCGTCGACGTCGCTCATCACCGCGAACGTGCACCGGGACGTCCAGGCCACCCGAGACTGCATCCGGATCCTCGAGCCGCTGCGGCAGTCGTGGCACGAGGCCGCCGCGTCGATCCCGGCAGCGACCGCGGTGCAGCACCCGACCGGCGGGGCACTCGGTGTCGCCTGACGCGGAACGCCGTGCCGCGTGGGAGGCCGTGCTCGAGGCGCTCGAAGCCGACCTGACGGCGGGCGGCGACGTGCGGTGGTCCGAGCCGACCGGGCTGGGGCCGGTGCCGCGGGAGCTGGTGGGGCGTGCCTCCCGGCTGCTCGCCGCGCAGCGGGACCGGATCGCTGCGCTCGAGGGGGACCGTCGGGCGACGCTCGACCACCTCGGGGCGCTCCGGGCGGTGGACGCGACGCGGGAGCCGCGCGGTTCGGTGTACCTCGACGCGTCCGCCTGACGCGGGGCCGGGCGCGGGCGCCGCGGCGCGGGCGGCGGCCGCGCGGATGCGTGTGCATCGTGCGACGAAGCACGCGTCGATCGACTGGCGGAACGTCGGAGCATGCACACGCACCGGATGCGTGTGCATCGTGCGACGAAGCACGCGTCGATCGACCGGCGGAATGTCGAAGCATGTACACGTGAGCCCCCGCCCCCCCGTTCGGGGCGACGCCTAACGCGCCCCACGGCCCGGCCGACAGCGCCCCCTGAGCACGGATCGCTCACCAGTTCGGCCACGGATCGGCCACCGCCATCAGGCGACGTCACCAGGGGACGTCGCCAGCGAGGGGACGGTCCACCAGTGTTCGATTCCGTGACGAGCGTCGCACTGCAGAGTGCGCTCGACGGCCTGTCGATGCGACAGAAGGTCATCGCGAACAACATCGCGAACATCAACACGCCGAACTACCACGCCGAGAAGGTCCAGTTCGAGGACGCCCTGGCGAAGTCGATCGTCGACGGGGACGGCGGCACGACCCCGACCGTCGCGCGGAGCCTCGAGCCGACGAACACGAACGGCAACAACGTCAACCTCGACGAGGAGACGCTCTCGAACATCGACACCGTGCTCCGGTACCAGTTCGCCACGCAGGCGATGAACTCCGAGCTCACCAGTGTCCGCGCGGCGATGCGGACCACCTCGTGACCACGTTCGACGCGATCGGCATCGCGAGCACCGGCATGACGGTGCACCGCAAGTGGCTCGACGCCGTGTCGGACAACATCGCGAACGTCAACACGGTGAAGTCGATGGACGACTCCGCCTTCCAGGCCCGCTACGTCGAGGTCCAGGAGGGCAACGGCGTCTCCGGCGCCTACGTCAAGGGTGCCGCGTTCGGCAGCGCCGCCGGCCGGGTCACGTACGACCCGGACAACCCGCTCGCGAACGCGGAGGGCTACGTCCGCATGCCGGACATCGACCTCGGCACGCAGATGGCGGACCTCATCATGGCCCAGCGGGGCTACCAGGCGAACGCCGCCGTGGTCGACCGCGCGAAGACCGCCTACGAGGCGGCCCTGCAGATCGGGAAGAACTGATGCCCATCGACGCCGTGAACGGTGTGACCACCAACGCGATGACGAACGCGATGACGAGCCTGAGCGGCACGTCCAGCGACGTCGGCACGAGCGCGACGAGCGGAGTCGCGGCCGCCGGCGCGACGTCCGACGGCAGCGGGTTCGCCGCGTCGCTCGGCAACGCGGTCGACGGGCTCCAGCAGCTGCAGAGCGACTCGAAGACCCTCGCGCTCAAGGCCGTCACCGGCAAACTCGACGACATCCACGACGCGACCATCGCCGCCACCCGCGCCCAGGTCACGCTCGAGCTCGTCTCCGCCGTCCGCAACAAGGGCGTCGACGCCTTCAACGAGATCATGAGGATGCAGGCCTGATGCCCGTCGCCGTCAAGGACCTCTTCGGTCGTCTCGCCGCCTACGTCAAGGGCTTCAGCGCTGCCCAGCGGACCATCGCGATCCTCGTCATCGCCGCGCTCGTGCTCGGCGGCATCGCGCTCGCGAGCTGGCTCGGCAAGGCGTCCTACGCCCCGCTGTTCACCGGACTGGCGGCGGCCGACGCGGCGAGCGTCACCGACCAGCTCACCACCGGCGGTGTGCCGTACCAGCTCACCGACGGCGGTGCCACGATCCTCGTCCCGCAGGGGTCGGTGTACTCCGAGCGGCTCAAGGCCGCGTCGAACGGGCTCCCCGCATCGAACGAGGGCGGCTACTCGCTGCTCGACAAGATGGGCGTGACGAGCTCCGAGTTCCAGCAGGACGTCACGTACAAGCGCGCGATGGAGGGCGAGCTCGCGAAGACCATCGGCGCGATGGACGGCGTGCAGACCGCCACCGTGCAGCTCGCGATCCCCGAGAAGACCGTGTTCGTCTCCGAGGAGAAGGACCCGACCGCGTCGGTGTTCATCGCCACGAAGAACGGCAGCGAGCTGAGCACCGACCAGGTCCAGGCGATCGTGCACCTGACGAGCGCCGCCGTCGAGGGCATGCAGCCGACCGACGTCTCCGTCGTCGACGCGAAGGGCCAGACGCTCTCCGCCGTCGGCACCGGCGCGACCGGCAGCGGGGCGGACCAGGCGGCCGACTACGACGCCTCGACGAGCAAGAAGATCCAGGACCTGCTCGACACGACCCTCGGCACCGGGAACGCCAGCGTCGTGGTGTCCGCCACGATGAACCAGAACTCGGGCACCCGCACGTCGGAGTCCTACACGACGCCGACGACCGGCCCGGTCGCGCTCAACGAGTCGTCCACCACCGAGCAGTACGGCGCGGGGTCCGGTGCCGGCGGGGCCGGGGCGACCGGCGTCCTCGGCCCGGACAACATCGCCGTGCCGAACGGCACCGCCACGAGCGGCGCCGACGACGGGTACAAGAACGAGTCCGCGACGAAGAACAACGCCGTCGACCACACCACCGAGACCACGCAGCTGCCGGCCGGTGGGCTCTCCCGCCAGACGATCTCGGTCGCGCTGAACTCCAAGGCCGCCGCGGTGCAGAACGCGAACCTGCAGAGCATCAACGACCTCGTGGCCGCGGCCGCCGGTGTCGACCAGACCCGTGGCGACCAGGTCCGCGTGGCGATGATGGACTTCGACACCAGCGCCGCCGACAAGGCGACGAAGGCGCTCGAGGCCCAGCAGAAGGCCGACCAGCAGGAGGCGCTGTGGTCGTCGATCCGCACCGCCGGGATCGTCGTCGGTGCGCTGCTGGCCCTCATCGCGATCATCGTCTTCCTCGCCCGCCGCAGCCGGAAGCAGGAGCGCGAGGCGGTCGACCTCGGCGAGCTCGACGCCTTCTCCGGCGAGACCTTCCAGCTCCCGCTCGCCGTCGACGGCGCCGCGGACCGGAGCACCCTGCAGGCCGGGGACGCCCCGACCGTCGCGCTGCCCACCGTCCCGCACGACGACGCCCCCACCGAGGTCCTCACCACCGAGGAGATCACCGCGGAGCGTCGTCGCCAGGACATCTCCGCCCTCGCCGAGCGGGACCCGAAGCGCACGGCCGAGCTCCTCCGCGGGCTCCTCGACGACCGGGCACCGGTGTGAGCGCCCTGGTGCCGAGCGCCGGCGGGACCGGCGCTGGCGACCGTGCGCTGACCGGTGCGCAGAAGGTCGCGCTCATCCTCATGCAGATGGAGACCGAGCGCGCCGCCGAGGTGATGAAGCAGTTCACCGAGATCGAGGCCGAGGAGATCTCCGCCGAGATCGTCCGGATGCGCCGCGTCGAGGACACCGTCGTCGACAAGACCCTGACCGAGTTCCACCGGATGACGCTGAGCGGCCGCACGCAGAAGCGCGGCGGCAAGGAGACCGCGCTCGGGCTGCTCGAGGCGTCCTTCGGTGCCGAGCGCGCCGCCGGCGTCATGGACCGCCTGGCCTCGAACCTCGCCGGGCAGTCGTTCGACTTCCTCGACGACGCCGAGCCCGGCCAGGTCGTCACGCTCCTCGAGGGCGAGCTGCCGCAGACCATCGCCCTCGTGCTCGCACACCTGAAGCCGGCGCAGGCCAGCGCCGTGCTCGCCGGGGTGGACGAGCGCGCCCGCACCGACGTCGCCCAGGCGTTCGCGACCATGGGGAGCGCGACCCCGGAAGCCGTCGGGATCGTCGCCGGCGTCCTCCGCCAGCGCGCCGGTGCCGTCGTGTCGCCGCGCGAGAGCGTCGAGGTCGTCGGCGGCATCGCCCCGCTCGTCGACATCATCAACCGCTCGGACGTCGCCACCGAGAAGGCCGTGCTCGACGGGCTCGAGGCGCGCGACCCCGAGCTCGCCGAGGACATCCGCTCCCGGATGCTCACGTTCGAGGACATCGTCAAGCTCGAGTCCCGCGACATCCAGCAGGTCCTGCGCGGGATCGACTCGAAGCTCCTCGCGACCGCCATGAAGGGTGCCGCCGCGCCGGTCGTCGAGACGATCCGGGCGAACGTCTCCGAGCGCAACCGCGAGCTCCTCGACGACGAGCTGCAGGCCATGGGCCCGGTCCGGGTCTCGCAGGTCGAGGAGGCCCGCGCCGAGGTGGTCCGCTCCGTCCGCGAACTCGAGGCGCAGGGCGTCATCACGGTCCACCGCGCCGAGGAGGACGAGCTCGTTGACTGAGTCCGTGGTCCAGCGCGTCGCGTTCCCCGTCATCGGGGACCCGTCCGGGAACGCGCGCGCCGCCAGCGCCGACGTGCGCGGGCACGCCGCCGGGTACGCCGCGGGGCTCCGGCAGGCGCAGGCCGAGACCGACGCGCTGCGCGCCCGGCTCGAGTCCGAGCACGCGGCCCGCACCGCCTCGATGCAGGCCGACACCGCGCGCCGCATCGCGGTCCTCGACGCCGCGACGAACGCGATGCTGTCGCACGTCGCACCGGTCCTCGACCAGGCCGAGCAGTCGGTCGCGGTCGCGGCCGTCGACCTGGCCGAAGCCGTCGTCGGGTACGCGATCCGCGCCTCCCGAACCGCGGACACCGCCGATGACGGACGGGAGGCGCGGGTCGTCCCCGGTGCGCAGGCGACCGTCGAGCGGGCGCTCGCGTCCATCGACCGCACCGTCGCCGTGGCCGTCCGGCTGAGCGTCGCGGACGCCGCGCGCGTCGCCGACCTCGACCTGCCGGTCCCGGTCGTCGCCGACCCGTCGCTGCGCGACGGGGACGCCGTCGTCGACCTGCCCGACGGGCTGCTCGACGCGCGGATCGCCACCGCCCTGGACCGTGCCCGCACGGCGCTGGGGGTGACCCCGTGACCACGACGCTCCTCCGCCCCCGTGGGCTCGACGAAGCGCTCCGACAGGCCGCTCCGCAGCGGGTCGGTGTCGTCACGAGCGCGGTCGGACTCGGCCTCACGGTCGCCGGACTCGACGCGCACGTCGGCGAGGTCGTCGCCGTCGGTGCCGAGGGTGCGCCGCAGACCCTCGTCGAGGTCGTCGCGACCGACGTCACCGGCGTCCGCTGCATGCCGCTCGGGCGCCTGACCGGTGTCACCGCCGGCACGCCCGCACGGCCCACCGGGCGACCGGTGCTCGTGCCCACCGGGGCGGGGCTCTTCGGGCGCGTGCTCGACGGACTCGGACGCCCGATCGACGACCGCGGTCCGCTCGTCGGCGTCGGTGGCGAGCCGGTCGCGTGGGTGCCGCTCGACCACGAGACGCCGAACGCCATGGCCCGGACGCGCATCGACACCCCGATGCAGCTCGGCGTCCGCGTGCTCGACACCCTCACCACGGTCGGACGCGGGCAGCGCATGGGCCTGTTCGCGGGCTCCGGCGTCGGCAAGTCCTCGCTGCTGTCGATGATCGCCCGGGGGAGCGACGCCGCCGTCAACGTCATCGCCCTCGTCGGTGAGCGCGGCCGCGAGGTGCGCGAGTTCCTCGAGGACGACCTCGGTCCGGAGGGCCTCGCCCGCTCGATCGTCGTCGTGTCGACCTCGGACGAGCCGGCGCTCATGCGCCTGCGGGCCGCGTTCGTCGCCACCCGCATCGCCGAGTCCTTCCGCGACGCCGGCCAGGACGTCGTGCTGATGATGGACTCGCTCACCCGCGTCGCGATGGCGCAGCGCGAGATCGGGCTGTCCGTGGGGGAGCCGCCGGCCACCCGGGGCTACCCGCCGTCGACGTTCTCCGTCCTCGCCGGACTGCTCGAACGCGCCGGGACCGACCGGGTCGGCAGCGTCACGGGGCTGTACACGGTCCTCGTCGACGGCGACGACCACAACGAACCGATCGCCGACGCCGCCCGGAGCATCCTCGACGGGCACGTCGTGCTCGACCGGAAGCTTGCGATCACCGGGCACTTCCCGTCGGTCGACGCGCTCGGCTCGGTGTCGCGCGTGGCCTCGAAGGTCACCACGCCCGGGCAGCGCGGTGCGGCGACGGCCCTGCGGAAGGTCATGGCCGCACGCAAGGCGGCGCAGGACCTGCTCGACGTCGGGGCGTACCAGCGCGGAACGAACCCCCTCGTGGACGCCGCCGTCGACCACCGGGACGCGATCGACGGCTTCCTGCGGCAGGGCATGGACGAGCGTGCGACCGCGGCTGCGTCGTGGCGCTCCCTCGACGCACTCGTCGGCACGCTCGGCACCGGGGGTGGTGCCTGATGGCCCGCCGGTTCCCGCTCGCCGGGCTCCTCCGTCTCCGGCACGCCGAACAGGACCGTGCCGCCGCCGCCCTCGCGACCGCCAACGAGCGGGTGCGCGACGCCGCCGACGCCCGGATCGCAGCGCGTCGGAACCTCGCCGACACCGAGGGCCCGCAGCCGATCCAGGACGCCGCGACCCTCAGCGCGGTCGCCGCAGCCCGTGCCGCCACCCGCGGGATGCTCGAGGAGCTCGACGCCGTCGCCCGGACCCGCCGCGCCGACGCCGACCGGGCACAGGACGACTACAACGCCGCCCGCCGGTCCGCCCTCGGGCTCGAGAAGCTCGAGGTCCAGCACGACGAGCAGCAGGCCGCCGAGGACCTCCGCACCGAACAGAACGCCCTCGACGAGATCGCGGCACGCAGCCGCGCGGAAGGTGGTGCCCGATGAGCGTGGACGCCGTGCTCTCCCGGATCTCCGAGATCCGGACCCAGATCGATGCCCTGCGCAGCGGGACCACCGCGACGGCGGCCACCTCGGCCGCGTCGGGCGTCGCCACGTCGACCGCGTTCGCCGACGCCCTGGCGACCGCGACCGGGAGCGGGACCGGGACCGGCACGACCGGTACCGGCACGACCTCGGCTGCGACGCCCGCGACCGCCGCCGCCACGTCGGTCGACGCCGGGGCCGGAACGCTCGCGACGGGCAGCGGTGCCACGGGTGCCGACGTCGTCGCGGACGCGAAGAAGTACCTCGGCGTGCCGTACGTCTTCGGCGGCACCACCACGAGCGGCATGGACTGCTCGGGGCTGGTGCAGACGGTGTTCAAGGACCTCGGGGTGACCATGCCCCGGGTCGTGCCGGACCAGGCGAAGATGGGCGTCGAGGTGGGGTCCCTCAAGGACGCGCAGCCCGGCGACCTCATCATCCCGAAGGGCGAGGGGCACGTCGTCATCTACGTCGGCGACGGCAAGGTCCTGCACGCGCCGCGACCGGGCAAGGACGTCCGGATCGTCGACAACTGGTACAAGGACTCGGACATCGCCACGATCCGACGCATCGTGCCCGCGCAGGCGTCCGCCACGACGGCGACGACCGCGGCCTCGGGTGCGACGGACCTGCAGACGGCGGCGCTGCTGTCCCTCATGAACGCGGGGAGCGCAGCATGAGCCTGACCATCACCACGTCCGCCGCCACCCCGGCACCGGCGCGGGCTGCGTCCTCGTCGGGTGCGCCGGCGTCCGCGGACTCGTTCGGCGCCGCGATGGCCGCCGCGGGGAACGCGGGTTCGGCCGCGGCCACCGGGTCCTCCACGTCCGCTGCCTCGGCTGCCGACGCCCGGGAGCGCCGCACGCCGACGGGGCCGTCCCACGACCGCCGCACCCCGGCGCCCGGAGCGGACCGCGATGCGCAGTCCACCGCCTCGGCAGCAGGACGGGACCGCCGCTCGGCGACGGACGCGACGACGACGGACGGCACGACGGACGGTGCGACCCGTGCCGCCGCGGCTCGCTCCGCCGACGACACCGCCGCCGACGGCACCTCCAGCGACGGCACCGCCGCCGGTCCCGCCGCGACGGGGACGGCGCCGACCGTCGACACCGCGTCCGTCGTCGCTGCCCTGGTCCAGCCGGTCCCCGCCGCGCCGACCGCCGCCGCCCAGCCGCTCGCGACTCCCGCAGCAGCCGGCTCGTCCGTGGCGTCGCTCGACGCACCCGTGCCGGGCAGCGGGGCGACCCCGACGCCCGACCCCGCCGGCCCGACGCCGCACGCCGACGCCGTGAGCACCGCGCACCCGACCGCGGCGACCGCTGCCGCGACCCCCGCGGCCGGGTCGCTCGGCGGCACCCCAGCGACGACCGCCGCCGGAACGACAGCTGCCGCGGCGACGACCCCGGCCGCCCCGCTCGGCGCGCCTGGCCCGGCCCTCCCTGCGGTGTCCCCGCACGAATTCGACGGGACGGCAGCGACGCAGCCGTCCGCCGTCCCGGGGGCAGCGGCCGCACCGACGGCTCCGGCACCAGCGAGCACGCCGGTCGCCCAGAGCACCCAGGCCAGCCAGAGCACCCAGGGCGCCCGGGCCGCCATGACCGGCACCGGCGCCGACCCCGCCGACCCCGGGCAACCCGTCGTCGCCACGGCAACGGCAACGGCAACGGCCACCGCCACCACCCCGGCCGCCGGAGCACCGGGCAGCAGTGCCCAGACCGGCCACGAGGCGGACAGCGGCGCGCCCGACCAGGGCGATCCGCGCCTCCAGGCCGTCACCACGCCCCGCGGCGGCGAGAGCGCCGTCGCGGTCCCGACCACCTCGCCGACGGCGCCCGCCGCGCCGGCCACACCGACGTCCGGCGCAGCCACCGCGAACGCCCCGGCCCCGCTCGCCCAGCAGCTGGCCCGCCCGGTGTTCACGCTCGCACAGGCCGGCCCGGGGGAGCACGTCGTCACCGTCCAGGTGTCGCCGGACACGCTCGGCCCGGTCACCGTCCGCGCGCACGTCACCGCGCACGGGATGCACGTCGAGCTCTTCGCCGCCTCCGACGCGGGGCGCGACGCGGTCCGGCAGGTCATGCCGGACCTCCGCCGCGACGCCGCCGGCTCCGGACTGTCGACCACGCTCGACCTGTCCTCGCAGAACCACCCGGACACCCGCTCCGGGCACGACGAACGGCCCGCCCAGACGGGTCCACGCGTCGACACCGGCCAGGAGGCGCGGCGCACCCCGCGCGCACCCGGCACCGCCCACACGCCCACCGTCCGCACCGTCGGACTCGACGTCCTCGCCTGAGCGACGACCGCCAGCACAGGCAGAACCGAAGGGAACGACCATGCCGATCGACGGCATCACCGGCACCGTGGACCAGGCCGCCCAGGCCGCGGCCCTCGCCGCGAACCAGACCGGCTCGCGGTCGCAGACGATGGACTCCGAGGTGTTCATGAAGCTCCTCGTCACGCAGCTGCAGAACCAGGACCCGTCCTCGCCGATGGACACGAACCAGATGATCAGCCAGCAGACGCAGCTCGCGATGATGGAGCAGATCACCAACCAGACCACGACGGCGAACGAGAACTTCTCGCTGCAGATGCGGATCGCCGCCGCCAACCTCGTCGGGAAGCAGGTCAGCTACACCGACGCCACGTCCGGCACATCGATCACGGGGACGGCGACCGCGGTGTCGTACGCCCAGAGCGTGCCGACCGTGACGGTGAACGGGAAGGAGGTCAACCTCGACGTGATCTCCGGCATCAAGACGACCTCCTGACCTCCTCATCTTCTTCTTCGGTACCTCCACGAAAGGACGCACCATGCTCCGCTCGCTCTACTCCGGGATCTCCGGCCTCCGTTCGCACCAGCAGATGCTGGACGTCACGGGCAACAACATCGCCAACGTCAACACGGTCGGCTTCAAGTCGTCGTCGACGGTCTTCCAGGACACCCTGTCGCAGATGACCCAGGGTGCCGGCGGACCGCAGACCGGCATCGGCGGCACGAACCCCGCCCAGATCGGCCTCGGCGTGCAGGTCGCCGGCGTCTCCACGAACTTCGCGCAGGGCTCCGCCCAGGCCACCGGCAAGGCCACCGACCTGATGATCTCGGGCGACGGCTTCTTCGTCACGCGCCTCGGCAACGACACCGTGTACAGCCGCGCCGGTGCGTTCGACTTCGACGCCGACGGCCGCCTCGTCAGCGCCGACGGGAAGATCGTGCAGGGCTACCCGGCCACGAACGGCGTCGTGAACGAGAACGGCGCCCTGTCGGACATCGTCCTACCGCTCGACGCCGCCGCGCCCGCCGTCCGCACCTCCACCGCTGGTGTGACCGGCAACCTGCCGTCCGAGACCGCCGTGGGCGCGGTCATCACGCGCGACGCCACCGTCTACGACGCGTCCGGTGCGAAGCACACCATGTCGATCGCCTACGAGCGCACTGCTGCCGGCTGGGACGTCACCGCGACCGACGGCCAGGGCACCCAGGCGACGACGTCGCTCACGTTCGGGACCGACGGCAAGCTCACGGCCGGTGGCACGCTCGCCGTCGGGGGCATCGCCGTCGACATGCGGCAGCTCACGGGCTTCGCCTCGCTCAACACCGCGTCCATCTCGTCGCAGAACGGCCACGAGGCCGGGTCGCTCCAGGGCTACTCGATCTCGAAGGACGGCACGGTCGTCGGGACGTTCTCGAACGGTGCGTCGCTCGCCATCGGTCGGATCGCCCTCGCGACGTTCGCGAACCCGGCCGGCCTCGAGAAGACCGGTGCGTCGGGCTACCGCGCCACGGCCAACTCCGGCAACGCCACGGTCGGCGCACCGGGGTCGCCCGGTGTCGGGCAGCTCGCGTCGGGCACGCTCGAGATGTCGAACGTCGATCTGTCGCAGGAGTTCACGAACCTCATCGTGGCGCAGCGCGGGTTCCAGGCGAACGCGCGCATCATCACGACCTCGGACGAGGTGCTGCAGGAGCTGACGAACCTGAAGCGGTAGCGCGGGGCGCGGCGCGGCCGCGGCGGCGGTCGCGCGCGGCGGCGCCCCGCGGTGCGGGGTGCTTGCGCACAACGGAAGGCACCGC
>NZ_MJGQ01000017.1:0-1122 GCF_001865095.1 Curtobacterium sp. MCBA15_013
CGCCTCCAGTCCGTCAGGTGGATGCGTCGAGGACGCTAGGCGCGCGCGGACCGCACCCGGTCCGCGAACGCGGCGTGCAACGGGTGCTGCTCGTCGAGCCCGGTGATCTCGGTCACGACCTCGGCGTCGCTCCGGTCCGAGCGCAGCAGCGCCTGGAGTTCGACGCTCTGCTCGTCGTCCGGCACGTCGAAACGCAGCGCGGCGCCCATGGCGTCGAGCAGCGCCGTCGGCTCCGTGCCGTCCTCGGCGAGGGCGGCGGCGGGCGACACGAAGCGCTCGTCGCGGGAGAGCTTGCGCAGCGGCTGTCGGCCGACGCGAGTCACGGTGTCGGGCAGGTGCGGGTTCTCGAAGCGCCCGATGATGGCCTGCACGTACGCACGGTGCACCTCGGGGTCGAGCTCGTGGCGGCGGACGAGCAGGTCGCTCGTCTCGGCGAGCACGGACTCGAGCTCGGACCGGACCGCGGGGATCGCGATGGCGTCCGAGATCTTGTCCGCCCCGGCGAGGAAGCCGTGGTACGCGACGGTCGCGTGCCCGGTGTTCACCGTGAAGAGCTTGCGCTCGATCGACGCGGCGAGGCCGTCGACGTAGTGGGCGCCGGGGATCTCCGGCTCGTTCCCGCCGAACGGCGTGCGGTCGATGGCCCACTCGAAGTAGGTCTCGACGGTGACGTCCAGGCCCGCGCCCTCGGGCTGCGCCGGGACGATGCGGTCGACCGCGGTGTTCGCGAAGACGGCCTTGGCGAGGGCCTGGTCGCGGACGTCGGCGGGGAGCGCCTCGACGATGAACTCGCGCAGGCGGTCGGTGGCGTTGAGGGCGTTCTCGCACGCCATCACGGCGATCGGCGCGGCGTCCGCGTCGCGCTGCTGGAGCGCCTTCGCGATGACCGGCGCGATGAACTTCAGGACGTTCGGTCCGACGGCGCAGGTGACGATGGACGCCGTGGCGATCTCGGCGACGACGGCCGATTCGTCCTGGGCGCTGTTCAGGGCACGGAAGTTCGTGACCTCGTGGTCGCGCGCGTTCTGACCGACCTCGTGCACGGTGTACGAGTCGGCAGCGGCGAGAGCGTCGATGAGGGGCGCGGCGACGTCGGCGAAGACGACCTCGTAGCCGGCCTCG
>NZ_MJGQ01000017.1:1731-4201 GCF_001865095.1 Curtobacterium sp. MCBA15_013
ACGACCTCGTAGCCGGCCTCGTGCAGGAGCAGTCCGACGAAGCCGCGGCCGATGTTGCCCGCGCCGAAGTGGACGGCGGTGGGGGTGCTCACTCGTTGACCTCACCGAGGATCGACAGGATCGCGGCGGTGTCCGGTGCGTCGGTCAGCTTCTGGACCTCGTCCTCGTCGCTGAACACGATCGCGATCTTGGACAGGATGTCGAGGTGCTCGTTGTTGACGCCGGCGATGCCGACGACGAAGCGGACGGGGTTGCCGTCCCAGTCGATCGGGGTCGCGTAGCGGATGAACGACAGCGCCGAGGACTTGATGGCGTCCTTCGCGTCGTTCGTGCCGTGCGGGATGGCGAGGAAGTTCCCCATGTAGGTCGAGACGCTCTTCTCGCGCTCGAGCATCGCCGGGTAGTAGTCCGCCGTGACCGCGCCTGCAGCCTCGAGGATCTCGGCAGCCTCCTTCATCGCCTCCGACTTGGTCGGTGCGGTGTCCTCGGTGTGGATCCGGATCTGGCTCTCCTGCAGGACGGGCATCGGGGTTCTCCTTGCTTCGTGACGTGGCGTCGTGGACGTGTGGAGGGGACGAGCCGTGGCCCGTCCCCTCCGATACTGCACTTCGTTACTGGTTCTTGAGCTGTTCGACGACCTGGTCGTACTGCGGCGCGTTCATGAAGTTGCCGACCGACACGTGCTGTGCGTTCGGGTTCTTCTGCTTCGCGCGCTCCGTCAGCTCCTCCTGCGTGATGATCAGGTCCTCGTCACCGGAGAGGTTCGCGATCGCCTTGTTGGAGACCGTGACCCCTTCGATGCCCGCCTTCTTGATCTTGTTGCGGAGGACGCTGGCGCCCATCGCGCTGGAGCCCATGCCGGCGTCGCAGGCGAACACGAGGTTCTGGACGCGGGTGGCGGTCGCGGTGGTCGCCGAACCGACGCCACCGAGCGAGGCTTCGGCCTCCTCCTCGTTCGCCGGGGAGTTGTTGCCGAGCAGGCCCGAGGTCGCGGCGTTGACGTCGCGGCCCTTGTTCGCCTGGAGCTTCGCCATCGCGGCGCTCATGTCGCCGCCACCGTTCGCGAGGTCACGCTTGCGGGTCGCGATGAGGAAGAACGACGCGACCGCGAACGACACCGCTGCGGACAGGATGACCGAGAGGATGACGCCGAGGAAGCTGTCCTTCGCCGTCGCACCGAGCACCGCGAAGATCGACCCGGGCGACGCCGGGGCGACGAGACCGGAGTGGAATGCGACGTTGGTCGCGACGCCCGTGGCACCACCGAGGATGACGGCGATGAACAGGACCGGCTTCTGCAGCACGTACGGGAAGTAGATCTCGTGGATGCCGCCGAGGAACTGGATGATGATCGCGCCGGGAGCGGTCGAGCGGGCGATGCCGACACCGAAGAAGGTGAAGGCGAGCAGGATGCCGAGACCCGGGCCGGGGTTCGCCTCGAGCAGGAAGAGGATGCTCTTGCCGGACTCCTGGACCTGCTGCGCGCCGAGCTGGTCGAGCACACCGTGGTTGATGGCGTTGTTGAGGAAGAACACCTTGGCCGGCTCGATGATCACGCTGGCGAGCGGGAGCAGCGAGTGCTGGACGAGGAAGTTCACCGCGTCGCCGAGGCCCTCGGCGATGAGCTTGAACAGCGGCGCGAGCCAGAAGAACCCGGCCATGGCCAACCCGAAGCCGAGGATGCCGGCCGCGTAGTTGTTCACGAGCATCTCGAAGCCCGGCTTGATCTTGCCGTCCCAGAGCTTGTCGATCTGCTTGATGAGGTACGCGCCGAGCGGCCCGCAGATCATCGCGCCGAGGATCATCGTCGTGCCGTTGGCGCCGATGATGACACCCATGGTCATGATCGAACCGACCACCGCACCACGGGTCTCGTAGACCATCCGGCCACCCTGGATCGCGATCGCGAGCGGGATGAGGTAGGTCAGGATCGGGCCGACGAGGCCGACGTTCGCGACGCCGCCCGTCTCACCGAAGCCGCCGAGGATGCCCACGGGCGTCCAACCGGTCTCGATGAAGAAGGCGGTGATGATGCCCCACGCGATGAAGATCGCGATGTTGGGCATGACCATGCCGGAGAGGAACGTGCCGAACTTCTGAACGGCGACGCGTGCGCCGCCCCGCGACTTCGCGGGAGCGTCGGGCGCTGCAACGGACGACGTTGTCATGTGCGGTGACTTTCTGTGAGGTGCTGCTGCTGCGTGTGGAGGGGAGGTGGTGCTGGGGGGTCGGATCAGGCGGCGTGCGTCGCGGCCGCGGCGGACTTGGCGGCCGCCGCCGTGCTCGCGGCGAGTGCCGCCTGGGCCATCTCGCGGGCCTGGTCGAGGGTGTGCTTGCCGAGTTCGGCGCGCACGTCGGCCAGGGCCGCGGGGGTCATGGAGAGGGTCGTGGCGCCGAGACCGACGAGCACGACGGCGAGCAGCGGGTCGGCCGCTGCCTCACCGCAGATGCCGACGGGCTTGCCGGCGTC
>NZ_MJGQ01000017.1:4878-5097 GCF_001865095.1 Curtobacterium sp. MCBA15_013
GCCGACGGGCTTGCCGGCGTCCGCACCCGCTGCGCCGAGCTGCGCGACGAGTCGGAGCACGGCGGGGTGCCACGGGTCCTGGTAGGACGCGACGGTACCGAGCATGCGGTCGGCGGCCATCGTGTACTGGGTCAGGTCGTTCGTGCCGATCGACACGAAGTCGGCGGAGGTGAACACCTGCTCGGCCATCAGCGCGAGCGAGGGGACCTCGGCCATCAC
>NZ_MJGQ01000018.1:0-1631 GCF_001865095.1 Curtobacterium sp. MCBA15_013
CGGTGCCAGCCGGCACCGCGCCTCCGGGAAGCCCGTCAGCAGCCCGTCAGGCCGCGTGGTCGGCGACCGCGTGCGCGTTCGCCCGCACCGACGGGAGTCGGCGGTGGTCCTTGACGAGGGACCGGGCCTCACGGATGCGACGGTCGATGCCCCACTTCGTGACGAGGGTGAGGCTCTCGCGGACGATGTTGCCGCTCATCTTCGAGACGCCGAACTCCCGCTCGGTGAACGTGATCGGGGTCTCGACGACGCGCAGACCGGCCTCGAGCGCGCGCCAGCAGAGGTCCACCTGGAAGCAGTAGCCCTTCGAGGCCACGCCGGCGAGGTCGATGCGCTCGAACGCCCGCGAGGTGAACACCCGGAACCCGCCGGTCGCGTCACGCACCGCGATGCCGAGCGCGAGGCGCGTGTAGAGGTTGCCGCCGCGGGAGAGGAGCTCGCGGTACCAGGGCCAGTTCTCCACGGCGCCGCCCTTGATCCAGCGCGAGCCGAGGACGAGGTCGTTCGTGTCGGCGAGCTCGATCATCCAGGGCAGGTACTCGGGGTGGTGCGAGCCGTCCGCGTCCATCTCGACGAGCTTGTCGTACCCGTGCTCGAGGCCCCAGGCGAACCCGGCGAGGTACGCACCGCCGAGGCCGTCCTTCACGGTGCGGTGCATCACGTGCACCCGGTCGGTCTCACGCGCGATCTGGTCGGCGATGTCGCCGGTGCCGTCCGGGGAGTTGTCGTCCACCACGAGCACGTGCACGTCGGCGTCGGTGGCCGCCAGGGTGCGCTCGACGATGGGGCGGACGTTCTCCGCCTCGTCGTAGGTCGGGATGATGACCAGTGTCGTACTCATGGTGCTCCTTGCGCTTGACATCGAAGATATCGGCCGGTCGCTGCGTCAGTCCGACGAGAGGTCTGCGAACACGATCAGATTGTCCGTGTAATGACCTGTGGCCGTGTCGAACGTGCCGTCACACGTGATGAGGCGCAGCTGGGGTGTGGGGGCGGTGCCGTAGACGTCGCTCGTGGGGAACGCCGACTTCGCCGCCCGTTCGGACCGGTCCACCGTGAAGGTGCGGGTGGAGCCGTCGGACATGGCGACGTGGACCTCGTCACCGGGGACCAGTTCGTCGAGCCGGAAGAAGACGGCTGCGGCGGTGGGGCTGTCGACGTGCCCGGCGATGACGGCCGGGCCGACCTCACCCGGGACGATGCCGTCGCTGAACCACCCGGCACTGTCCCAGTCCTTCGGCGGGTCGAGTTCGCCGGCGGCGCCGCGGTGGAGGTCCTCGAGCGACGAGGACACCCCGATGGCGGGGATGGTCACGCGGACCGGGGTGGCGTCGGACCGGGCGGCGGGGGCTGCCGGGTCCTGGAAGCCGTCGGTCGCGCTGCCGGCCGCGGGTGCCGCAGTGCCCGACGATCCGGCGGTCGGCGAGGCCGACCCGGCCACCGTCGGTCCCCCGGTCCCGTTGGTGGCCGCGACCGCGACGCCGGTGACCCCGCCCACCACGAGCACCCCGGCCACGACTGCCCCGACGAGGACGCCGCGCCGCCGCGGTCCGCCACCGCCGAGTCTCGGCTCGCCGGACACACCGCGGCCTCCGGCAGCGCGAACTCGTCCGCCCCGCCGAGTCTCGGGC
>NZ_MJGQ01000018.1:2310-45245 GCF_001865095.1 Curtobacterium sp. MCBA15_013
GAGTCTCGGGCGCGTCCCCGCGCGCTCCGGCCCGCCGCCGCCCGCTCACGACGCACCCCCGGCACGCGTCGCGCACCCACCGAGCACGTCGGACGTGAGCATCGTCGCGCCGAGCGCCGCCCACGCGTCCCCGTAGTACGTCGGCGTCGTCGCAGCCGTCCGGTCCGCCCGGCGCAGGTCCGTCGCCGCCGCTGCAGACTGCCCGGAGGCCTGCTCCGCCGCAGCCCGCGCCACGTACGCCAGCGCGTTCGTGTCACCCGTCACGGCCGTCCCGCCGAGGTCGAGCTGTGCCGCCAACTGCGTCTGCCGCCGGAGCGTCGGCGCGATCGACCCGGCCAGGGACCGGTCCTGCGCGGCGCAGGCCTCGGCGTACCGGAGCGGCAGCCGCATCGCGTCGTACCCGTACAGCACCCGGTCGTCGCCACCGGTCGCGGGCATCGGGTCGACCGTGCCGTCGGCGTGCACCTGGGACCAGTCACTCGGCAGGTCGGACCCGGCGAGCACGGCCCGCGTGACCGCTCGCGACCCGGAGCCGAGCGCCTCCCAGCGGTCGTCGCCGGTCGCCTTCGCCAGCACGTCGTACGCCGCCGGCGACGCGTACGAGGCGTCGTACCGGTACGGCTCGGAGTCGGCCCACGGCCCGGGCAGCAGGATCGTCCCGAGCTCGGTCGTGGCGGTCTCGTGCTCGAGGATCGCGGACGCCATGGTCTTCCCCGCCGTGGTGTACCGGGACTCGTCCCACGAGGACCCGGCGAGCACGAGTGCCCTGGCGGCGTCGAGGTCGGCGTCGCTCGCGGATTGCCCGTCGGCGATGCCGTCGTCCGGCGTCCACCGCCACGCGAGCAGGTGGTCGTCGGTGAGCAGGTGCCGCTTCGTCCACGTCCAGATCTCGCCGAAGCGGTCACGGTCGCCGTTCGCGTAGGCGATCAGGAGCCCGTAGGCCTGCCCCTCGCTGACGGTGTCGCCGCCCTGGTCGGTGCGGACGACGCGGCCGTCCTGCACGTACCGGTCGAGGAAGTCCGTCCGCAGCTGCTCCGGCGAGCGCGCTGCGTCCGGCGCCGCCGAGGACGTCGGGGTCGACGCACCTCCGGCCTCGGGCTGCGGGGCGCCCCACGGGCGCACCGCGACGAGCGCGATGCCGAGCGCGACGAGCACCGCGGCTGCGGCGGTCACGGGGATCCAGGTCCTGCGGGTCATGCGGCCTGCCTTCCTGACTGGGTGCGGTGTGGGACGGGAGGCGCGGATCACGCGGGCGGATCCGCTGCGGCGATCCGCGCCTCCGCTCCGGCGTCAGCGGAACAGCGAGCGGAGCGTCGCGATCAGCTCGTGGGTGGCCTGCTCGACCGGGTCGGCGGCCGCGCCGCCACCGCCGGTCTGCACCCCGCCGGACGGCGTGGACGCCGTGGCTGCCGCGTCCGTGACGGGCACGACCGTGAGGTCGCCCTTGCTGTCGTCGAGCACGAACAGCGTCGAGACGGTGTTGCCCGCGAGGTCGACCTTCGCCGTGCCCCGCTGCCCGCTGCCCGAGACGTCGAGCGTCCACTTGCCGGCGTCGACGGTGGCGTACTTCGTGGCGGTGCCGAACGCGGCGTCCTCGGCGACGGCGGTCCCCTCGGAGGTGCTCACGTCGACCGACTTCGCGGTGGTCGCGGCCTGCACGAGCCGGAGCTTCGCCTTGCCGTCACCGGGCTGCTGGAGGTCGTCGGTGAACGCGGTCGTCTTGAGCCCGGAGTTCTTTCCGTAGGCGACGACGGTGCTCGCGTCGCCCTTGTCGACCGTGACGTCGGTGGAGATCACGGGGGTCGAGTCGGGGGCGTCGGCGGCGCGCATCGACAGGACGTAGGTGCCGACCGGGAGCTCCTGGTACGGGCTGACCTGGCCGTAGGTGACGTCGTCGAGCTCGAAGACCGTCTTGCCGCCGGCCAGGCTCGACAGCTCGACGTCGACGCCCTTCGTGTCCGGGGAGAGGTGGCCGACGCGGAGCCAGCCCTGGTCGCTCGAGGTGGCGGCGGGTGTGGCGGCGGTCGCTGCTTGCGGCGCGAGGCCGACGGCTGCGGCGACGAGGCTCGTGGCGAGGGCGCCGACGAGGAGGGTGCGACGAGGTGCGGGCATGGTGGTGCTCCTTCTGGTCGTGGTTCGGGTCTGGTGCGTGTGTGCGGCGGCGGTCACGAGGCGCTCGTCGCGGTCGTGGTCGGGTCGGCGGGGGCGTAGACGACGGTCAGGCGCGACCCGTCCCGCTCGACCGAGTCGGGTCGGAACCCGCTGGCCATGGCGTCGAGGGTGGCCTCGACGCGGGACGCCTCGGCGTTGCCGGGGGCCTCCAGGACGACCCGCCGGAAGGGCTGCCCGGTCTCGCCGGACACCGGCGTGAACCGGTCGACCTCGACGAACCCGTCGGCGAGGACCTGCCCGAGCGCGATCATCGCCCGCGAGTCCACCTGTCCGGCGCGGAACTGCGACTTGGTGCCCTCGTCGGCGAAGAGCGCCGGGTTCGAGGCGAGCTCGGTCCCCATCGTCTTCCGGAGGTCGGTCGCGCGGGTGATGGCGGCCTCGGCGGCCGTCGACCCCTCGGCGTGGATGCGTCGGACGTCGACCCGCTGGTTCCCGGTGCCGAACGCGGCGACGGTCGTCGAGTTCTCGATCGCCTGGCGGATGTCCGACGACGAGTTGCCGCCGGTGCGCATGGAGTCAGTCGTGACGACGTAGTCCGAGTCCTTCCAGCCGTTCGGCGACTGGCGTTCGACCGCGGCGTCGGTGTCGAGCTTGTAGTACCAGATGACGTTGTTCCGGGCGAAGCCGTCCTGCACGAGGTCGACCCACATGGCGTCGTCCACGAGCAGCCGCGAGGACTTCGGGACGTTGTCGCCGACCCACTGCTCGGCCTGCTGCATCGGCAGGTCGAGGTTGCCGAGCACGAAGCCGCGCAGCTGCGTGCCCCAGAGCGGGAGGGCGACGAGGAGTGCCGCGGACGTCACGACCGCCCACGTGGTGCCGAGGCCCCGGCGGACGACGGCCCGCGCATCGGTCCCCGAGGTCCCGCGCAGGCGGCCGAGCACGGTGAGGACGGCACGTTCGGCGGTGGAGGCGACGAGGAGCGCGGCGAACGGGATGAGCATGATCACGTACGGCACGGGCAGGTACCCGTTCGGGCGGAACATCATGAGCAGCAGGAACACGAGCATCGCCGCGATCGGGCGCACCCGGCGGAGGAACAGCCCGACGAACGCTGCGGCCGAGCCGAGCACGATGAACACCGGGTCGAGCGCCCACCACTGCGCGGCGGCCTCGTTCGCGAGGCTCCCCGCGTCGAACACCGATCCGCTGGCCGCCCGGGAACCGAGCTGGTAGGTGATGCCCTCGAAGAGGCTGACCCGACCGGTGCCGGGCAGGAGCTCGCCCTTCACCGCGGCGAGCAGCAGGTAGCCGCCACCGATCACGGCGAGCACGGCCCCGGCGACGCTGAGCGTGTACCGGCGGGTGCTCCGGTCGGCCCGGCGCACCGCGATCCAGATGAGGAACGGCAGGGCGAGCAGGTACGTCTCCTTCGAGAGCACCGCGATGCCGAGGCACGCAGCGGCACCCGCGAAGCCGGCGAGCTGCTGGCGACGGCTGAGCACGAGGACGAACGCGGCGAGGAGCCACGGCGTCGCGACGTTGTCGATGTAGACCGTGCGGTGGTACTGCAGGGCCAGGGGCGACAGGGCGAACACGAGGCCCGCGACCGCCGCGGTGGCACGGCCGGCGCCGAGTCGGCGGGCGAGGACGAACAGCAGGATGCTCGACACGGCGGCGAAGAACACCATCGCCTCGCGCCCGGCCCCGACGGCGAACGGGTAGCGCGCGAACGCCGCGGTCAGCGAGGTGTACCCGGCGATCTGGATCCAGCCCAGCGGCGGGTGGTCGTACCAGTACGTGTAGTGGGTGATCTCGCCGAGGTGCGTGATCGCCCAGGCCTGGGCGGTGTACGTGCCCTCGTCGTCGATCCGCTGGGGCGTGCCGGACATGTTCCACGACTGCACGACGACGGTCACGGCGAGGACGGGGAGGAGCCAGCCGAGGCTCGCGGCGTGCCGGCGGAACCAGGCGCCGACGCCGGAGCGCTGGCGGGCGACGGCGCCCCGGATCGGGATGCCGGTGGTGTCGGTGATGCTGGCGGTCATCGGGTGCCTCCGGTGGTCGACGCGACGAGTTCACGGTCGTCCGAGCGGTCGTCCGCCCGATCGGTGGTCACGGCGTTCGCGAAGCCGACGACCTCGGCCGACTGCCCGGCCGTGCGGTGCTGCCCGGTGTGCTCGGTCTTCTCCCACCCGTTCTGCCCCTTGGCGTGCCGGACCACGGCCCGGACCGCCGCTGCGGCGAGGAAGATCTGGTACGGCACGAGACCGAGCACGAGCTTCACGTAGTCGCGGATCCGGACCTTCTCCTTGTAGAGCCGACCGAACTCGTTGAGGCCGACGACCTCGACGGCGAGCAGCATGAGCGTCGGGGCGACGGGCACGAACGACACGAGGGCGATCGCCGTCGGCACCTTGACGAACAGGATCATCAGGACGCTGAGCGGGATGAGCAGCCCGGTGGCCGCCTGGATGAACGGCATCGTCAGCATGTAGCGGGCGAAGAACCGCTGGCGGAACGACGGGAGCTTCTTCCACTCCCCCTTGCCGAGCACCTGCAGGAAGCCCTGGTTCCACCGGGTCCGCTGCTTGAGCAGGGAGGCGAAGGTGGGCGGGGTCTCCTCGCGGGTGACGGCCTCGGGGCTGTAGGCGACGACGACCTTGGCACCGTCGGCGGACAGTCGGACGCCGAGCTCGCAGTCCTCGGCGAGGCAGTGCGCGTCCCAGCCGTTCGACCAGTCCAGGCGTTCCTTCGTCACGAAGACGGTGTTGCCGCCGAGCGGGATGAACTTCGACCCGGCGTGGAAGTGCAGGCGCGAGCGGAACCAGAAGTAGTACTCGAGCACGTTCCGGAGCGACCACCAGCTCGACTTGAAGTTCATCAGCTGCACGCCGCCCTGCACGACGTCGGCGTCGGTCTCCTGGAAGCGCGAGTCGACCAGGGAGAGCAGCCGCGGGTAGACCTCGTCCTCGGCGTCGAACACCCCGACGATGTCGCCCGTCGCGTACTGGAGCGCGAGGTTCATCGCCTTCGGCTTGTTCTTCGGCGCGGTGTCGTCGACGACGACCGTGATGAGCCCGGGGTGCCGGGCCGCGGCGGCACGCACGACGGCGTCCGTCTCGGGGTCGTCCTCGCCGACGATCGCGATGATCTCGAAGTCCGGGTGGTCCTGCTTCGCGAGCATGTCGAGCGTCTCCCCCATGACGTCCTGCTCGTGGCGGCCGGGGACCAGCAGCGTGAACCGGTGCGCCGCCGGGCGCGGGGTCTGGCTGAAGCTCGTCGACTTGAGCGCGTCGCGCGAGCGCCAGGCGTGCAGCATCCACCACAGCGTGGTGAGCGCGATGATCGTGAGCAGCACGGAGATCGCGATGAGGGCCGAGTACCCGACCCACTCGCCGACCGACCAGGCGGCCTGCGGGAGCTGCCCCGAGCCTCCTGTCGGGACGTCGGTCGTGCCGCGGTTCGGGACGCTCGACGGAGCCGTCCCCTCGTTCGGCTGGAGCAGCGGCCCTGCGGCCGTCCACAGCGTGGCGGAGATGGTCATTCGGCGAGCTCCTTCGCGTGAGCGTCGGTGGAACGGAAGACGAGGGCCTTGTACGCGGCGAACCGGAACGCGGTGCCGAGCACGAGACCCACCCCGTTGCCGGCGACGTTGTCGGCGAGGGTGGAGGTGAAACCGAGGACGTAGTGCGAGACGAAGAGGCACGCGGCGGCGATGCCGAGGCCGATGAGGTTGGTGACCGCGAACAGGAGGCCCTCCCGGAGGGTCTCGCGGCGGCCGGTCTGCCGCTCGGCCCGGAACGTGATGAACCGGTTGCCGATCCAGGCGACGGCCGTGGACACGACGGCGGAGACGATCTTCGCGGCGATGGGCCCGTCGGGCATCACGGTCGCGCGGAGGAGGTTGTAGACGCCGAGGTCGATGACGAAGCAGACGGCGCCGATGCTGCCGAAGGAGACGAGTTGCCGCGCGAGCACCACCAGACGCGCGACGGCCGCGCGCGGAGGGACGGGTACCGCGCCGGTTGCGGATGGCACCACAACGGGGGTATCGGTTCGGGTCATGCCCCCGATTCGGGGGGCTTCTCGAGGCGGTTTGGGTGGGGTACAGGCTTACGGAGGGGTCTGCCAGTTTCGCGACACCCGCTGTTCACATGCGGGTCGCGGTGGACGCGCCCCCACGACGGACTGGAGGCGCGGTGCCAGCTGGCACCGCGCCTCCAGGTCGGAAGGGTGGTCGCGTCTACGCGGGGCGCGACGCCGGGCTGACGGTCTTCGACGCGTCGCGCTCCGGGATGTCCCCCAGGGCTGCGTCGATCGCCGCGAGGGCGTCGGCGTCCAGGCGCACGCCCGCGGCCTGCACGTTGTCGGTGACCTGCTCCGGACGGGACGCGCCGACGATCGCACTCGCGACGTTCTCGTTCTGGAGCGTCCACGCGATGGCGAGCTGCGCCAGGGTCAGGCCGGCCTGGTCGGCGACGGGCTGAAGGCGCTGGACGGCTTCGAGGACCTCGTCGCGCATGAACCGCTTGATCATGTCGGCGCCGCCCTTCTCGTCGGTGGCGCGGGAGCCCTCGGGCAGCGGCTGACCGGGCTGGTACTTCCCCGTCAGCACACCCTGCGCGATCGGGGACCAGACGATCTGCGAGATGCCGAGCTCCTCGGACGTCGGGACGACCTCGCCCTCGATGACCCGCCAGAGCGCCGAGTACTGCGGCTGGTTCGAGATGAGCTGGAAGCCCAGCTCCTTCGCGAGCGCGGCACCGGCGCGGATCTGCTCGGCGTTCCACTCGCTCACGCCGATGTAGAGCGCCTTGCCCTGCCGGACGACGTCGGCGAACGCCATCATCGTCTCCTCGAGCGGCGTCTCGTAATCGAACCGGTGTGCCTGGTAGAGGTCGACGTAGTCGGTCTGGAGGCGCTCGAGCGACCCGTCGATCGACTCCATGATGTGCTTGCGGCTGAGGCCGACGTCGTTGTGCCCCTTCGGCCCGGTCGGCCAGTAGACCTTCGTGAAGATCTCCAGCGACTGACGGCGCTCGGCCTGCAGCGCCTCGCCGAGGACGGTCTCGGCGGCAGTGTTCGCGTACGTGTCCGCGGTGTCGAACGTGGTGATGCCGGCGTCGAGCGCTGCCCGCACGCACTGGGTGGCGACGTCGTTCTCGACCTGCGAGCCGTGCGTCAGCCAGTTGCCGTAGGTGATCTCGGAGATCTTGAGTCCGGAGTTGCCCAGGTACCTGAATTCCATGCTCCCGACGCTAGCGGGCTTCCCCGCCCCGTGAGGGGCCGTGCGAGTACCTGGGTGCGGGGGGCTGCGCTGCGCGCGCGGCGCTGCGCGCGTGGGGGTGGGGTGCGGGGTGGGCGAGCGGGAGGGGATGCGCGAGCGGGCGGTATACCCACGGGACCACGCTGGGACCGGGGCCATTTCGCCCGCTCGCGCCGCGCCTCCCGAGCCCTTCGGATGCGCCGGCGGCGGGGATGCGCGAGCGGGCGGAATACCCACGGGACCGCGCTGGGACCGGGGCCATTTCACCCGCTCGCGCCGCGCCTCCCGAGCCGCCCTCGAGCCGGCCATCCGTCCACAGATGGTCGCTTGCGCCAGCCGTCCACAGATCAGAGCGGACGCCACTCGCACGGTGCCACCGGCGGCCACGCTGGCCGCATGCACGTCGACGCGACCTTCCCGATGGCCCTCCGCGGCCGACCGTTCCGCGTGCGCGAAGCCCTGCACCGCGGCGTCAGCGTCGGCCGACTCCGATCACGAGCGTTCCTCCGCCCGTTCCACGGCATCCGCGCCTGGACCCGTCCGCAGACGCACGACGAGCGCGCACGAGCGGTGCAGCCGCGCCTGCGCCCGGACCAGGCGTTCAGCCACACGACCGCCGCAGCGATCCTCGGCTTCCCGCTCCCGCGCCGGCTCGAGCGCGATCCCCGCGTCCACGTGACGACGATCGGGACGGACCAGGCGCTCCGTGTCCGCGGGACGATCGGGCACCGCGCCCGCCGCGGCAGACTCCAGGTGGTCCACTCGGGCACCGCGTCGCTGACCCACCCAGCCGACACGTTCGTCGCGCTCGCGACCCTCCTGAGCCGCGACGAACTCATCGTGGTCGGCGACGCGATCATCGGCTGGCTCGGGTGGTGCGACCACGCCGAACTGGTCGCCGCAGCTCGTCGCTACCGCGGAGCGAGGGGCATCCGTCGCGTCCGAGCAGCCCTCGCCGAGATGCGCCAAGGATCACGTTCGCCCGGCGAGACCCGGCTCCGGCTCGCCCTCACGAGGCGTGGTCTGCCGCAACCCGTCCTGAACCACGACGTCGTGGTGGACGGTCGGTGGATCGCGTGCGTCGATCTCGCGTACCCGGGCGCCCGTGTCGCGATCGAGTACGAGAGCGACCTCCACCGCACCGACGATCGCACGTTCCGCAAGGACATCACGCGGGGTGAACACCTGAAGGACGCCGGCTGGTGGCTGCTGCGCGCCACCGCGGACGACGTGGGACCGGCGATCGAGGCGCTCGTGGCGCGCGTCCGTCGCCTCCTCGACGGCGTCTCGACCGGGAGGCACGACCCACGTCCGACACGCCGTCCAGCGTCACCGAGATGAACATTGGTTGACGCTTCAACCAAACACGTGCAGAATGGGCTAGCATCAACTTCGATGCAGGCGCATGGAATCGTGGTTCCGCCCGACGCCTGCTCGGGAACGCAGTCCACACGCTTCGA
The DNA here is from genome assembly GCF_001865095.1 of Curtobacterium sp. MCBA15_013. Taxonomy (NCBI): domain Bacteria; kingdom Bacillati; phylum Actinomycetota; class Actinomycetes; order Micrococcales; family Microbacteriaceae; genus Curtobacterium; species Curtobacterium sp. MCBA15_013. The sequence continues at coordinate 11,152 of NZ_MJGQ01000018.1, forward strand.
AGGAGTCACCATGACGCTCACCGCCTCGACCATCCCCGGCTACCAGACCGGTACCTGGAAGATCGACCCCACCCACTCCGAGGTCACGTTCTCGGTCCGCCACCTCGCGATCAGCAAGGTCAAGGGCAAGTTCGAGACCTTCGACGCCACCGTCGTCACCGCCGAGAACCCGCTCGAGTCGACCGTCGAGGCGAACATCGACGTCGCGTCGATCAACACCGGCCAGGAGCAGCGCGACCAGCACCTCAAGACGAGCGACTTCTTCCTCACCGAGGAGCACCCGCAGCTCACCTTCCGCTCGACGAGCATCGAGGCGAAGGGCGACGACCTGCACATCGCCGGCGACCTGACCCTGCGTGGCGTCACCAAGCCGGTCGTCCTCAAGGCCGAGCTCGGCGGCTTCACGACCGACGGCTACGGCCAGGTCAAGTTCGGCGCCGAGGCCACGACCAAGATCGACCGCACCGAGTTCGGCGTGAACTGGAACGCTGCGCTCGAGGCCGGTGGCTTCACGCTCGGCAACGACGTGACGATCAACCTCGACGTGCAGTTCGTCCTCCAGGCGGCCTGACACCTCGTCCCTCCTGACCCGAAGGTCGTCGCGTTGCGCGTGACCTGAGGGACATCGAACCGCAGCACACTGCAGTACCCGAAGCGAACGGCCCGGCTCCTCCCCCACGGAGTCGGGCCGTTCGTCGTTGCGGGGGGGGCGGGGGGCTTGGGGGGGGGCTTGGGCGCGCGTGGTCTTCTCGCTGGGCCGGTCGCTCGCGCGTCCCGCCGTCGAGCGGGCGAAGTACGCGCGGTTCGCGGCAAGCGCCCGCCAGCTTCCGCCCGCTCGCCGCGACCGCCATGCGATCGGCTCCGTGGCGCGCGCCGGCGTCTCTGGTCGCGCGCGCCACCCGCGCCGATCGGGCGGATTCGGCACCGACGGACGTGGCACCCCCGCACATTTCGCCCGCTCGCCCGGCGACTGCGCGCAGTAGCGTGAGACCGCAGCGTCCGCCGACCGGCACCGGGCGACCGCCGCGGGGAATCGGAACCCGAGCTGGAAGGTTGCAGGGGAACACACGGGAACCCGCCTCCGGGCCGATCGTCGAACACCCACCAACACGCAGCACCCCGCACCCCGCACCCCGCACCCGCAGGACCCACGAACAGGAGCACCACCATGGCCACCGACTGGATCGCGCTGCAGGCGCTCGCGGCAGCCGAGTTCGGCCGCCGCGTCGCCGCCGTCACGGACTGGGACGCGTCGACCCCCGACTCCGAATGGACCACCCGAGACCTCGTCCGACACGTCGTCGAGGAGCAGCGGTGGATCCCGAAGCTCCTGACGGGGTGCGACTACGCCCAGGCCGAAGCGGATCTCGAAGCGGTCGGCTCCGACCTCGCGGCCGAGTGGGCGAAGTTCGCGGCCGAAGCCATCGAGGCGTGGCAGAGAACGCCCGCTGACACGCCGGTGCACCTCGCCACGGACGTCGTCCCGGCGGGGCAGTACCTCACCGAGCAGACCAGCGACATCACGATCCACACGTGGGACCTCGCGCGGGCGACCGGCAGCGACGAGACCCTCCCGGACGAACTCGTGCAGGCCGTGTGGGAGCACTTCGAGCCGCAGATCGAGGACCTCGCCGCGACCGGGCTCTACGCCGCACCGGTCGACGTCGACGAGGACGCGCCGCTGCAGGTCCGCCTCCTCGCGGTCACAGGGCGCGATGCCAGGGTGGCAGCATGACCGAAACCGCCCGCTCGACAAGCCCGGCAACCCCCGAAACCACCCGCCCGGTAACCCCGACCACCCGCCTCGGCGCCTCCGGCCTCCAGATCAGCTCCGTCATCCTCGGCATGATGTCCTACGGCGACCCCGACAAGGGCGCCCACGAGTGGAGCGTCGGCATCGACGAGGCCCGCCCCTTCGTCCGCCGCGCCTACGACCAGGGCATCACCACGTTCGACACCGCGAACGTCTACTCCGCGGGCAGCTCCGAGGAGATCACCGGCACCCTCCTCAAGGAACTCGCCCCGCGCGAGGAGGTCCAGGTCTTCACCAAGGTCTTCAACCGCATGCGCCCGGGCCCCAACGGCGCAGGGCTCTCGCGGGCGGCGATCATGCACGAGATCGACGCCTCGCTGACCCGCCTCGGCACGGACTACGTCGACCTGTACCAGATCCACCGTTTCGACCCGCACACCCCGGTCGAGGAGACGATGGAGGCCCTCCACGACGTCGTGAAGTCGGGCAAGGCGCGCTACATCGGCGCGAGCAGCATGTGGGCGTGGCAGTTCGCCGAGATGCAGCACATCGCGGAACGGAACGGCTGGACGCGGTTCGTCAGCATGCAGGACCAGTACAACCTCCTCGAACGCGAGGAGGAGCGCGAGATGCACCCCTTCTGCGCCCACACCGGCGTCGGTGTGATCCCGTGGAGCCCGCTCGCCCGCGGCAAGCTCACCCGCCCCTGGGACGCGCAGGGGTCCGGCAGCAGGGCCGACACCGACGAGTTCGGCAAGACCCTGTACCGCCAGGACGAGGACGCCAACCGCGCGATCGTCGACACGGTGCAGCAGGTCGCCGAGGCGCACGACGCGAGCATGGCGCAGATCGCCCTCGCGTGGGTGATGCGACAGCCGGCGGTCTCCGCCCCGATCGTCGGCGCGACGAAGGAGCACCACATCGACGACGCGGTCGCTGCGACGACGATCGAGCTCACGGACGACGAGGTCACCCGTTTCGAATCCGCGTACACGCCCCGGGTGCCGTCCGGTTTCTGACGCACCCACCAGACGGACGGGAGGCGCGGTGCCAGCTGGCACCGCGCCTCCTGGCCGTCAGACGGTCGCGTCCGGAATCCGCCGCTCGCCGCCCAGCCGCGCGATCCGCACGAGCGCCGCGCGCTCCGTCCCCGGCTGGTGCCCGAGCACGGCACCGATCCCGTCGAGCACCACGCCCGCCGTCCGCCGGACCGGGAACTCCACCGGCCCGACCGCAGGCGTCCGCAGCCCGAGCATCGAGCGGTGCCGCGGATCGAGGGAGACGACCGCGCCGTCGAAGAGCGCCCGGTACCCGGGGCGCAGCAGGCGTGCGAGCGGCGGGTCCTTGATGAACCGAACGACGTCGAGCGTCCGTGCGGTCGCGACGAGTTCCCCGCGGTCGAGGTACCCGTTCATCTGGGCGCGGAGCTCGGCGTCGGACTCGGGGGCGTCCTCGACGCCCATCAACCGGCCGGCGATCGCCCACTCGCGGACGTAGGCGTCGGCGCCGCCGGGGATGGGTTCGCCCCACAGCTGCGCGCTGCGGAGGAAGGCGTCGGTGAACGCGAGGTGCACCCACCGGGCGAGGTCCGGGTCGTTCGCGGCGTACGGCTTCGTGACCCCGTGGCCGTCGACGTACTCGCCACGGACGCGCTCGTGGAGCTTCCGGACCCAGGCGCTCGCGGACCGGGCCGCCGTGGTGTCGCCGTGCGAGACCGTGTAGATCCAGCGGATGGTGCCGGCGAGGCGGCCGAACGGGTCCTCGCGGTAGCGGGAGTGGTCGGCGACGCCGGCGAGCGCCCCGGGGTGGAGCGCCTGGACGAGCAGGGCGCGGACACCCGCGAGGATCGTCTGCTTCCCACCGTGCACCGACCAGGTGGCGGAGCCGGGCCCGAAGAACCCGGCGTCGGTGCCCTGTTCGAGCTCGTCGATCCAGGCCGGGCGCTCCGTCGCACCACCGGTGAACGTGTCGTTGAGACGGGATCGGAAGGCATCGGCGACAGAGGGCATGACGCCATTGTCCGTCGTGCCCCTGACAACGCGCTCGGGTGGCCCGCTAGGTTGGTCGGCGTGAGCATCGACACGCCTCGTCCCTGGCTTGCCTCGTACGCCCCGGGGGTCCCGCACGACATCGACGAGCCGACCGGCTCCCTGTACGACATCGTGGAGGGGTCCGCCAGGCGCTTCCCGAAGAAGGTCGCACTCGAGTTCTTCAAGCGGACGACGACGTACGCCGAGCTCGAGGAGCAGATCCTCCGGGCGGCGAACGGCCTCCGCAAGCTCGGGGTGACCGCGGGCGACCGGGTGGCGATCGTGCTGCCGAACTGCCCGCAGCACATCGTGGCCTTCTACGCCGTGCTCCGCCTCGGCGCCGTCGTCGTCGAACACAACCCGCTGTACACGCCGCGCGAGCTCCGCCACCAGTTCGAGGACCACGGCGCGAAGGTCGCGATCGCGTGGGACAAGTCGGTGGCGACGCTGCAGGACTTCCCCTCGGACGTGAAGCTCGACGCGATCGTCTCGGTCGACCTCACCCGCGCGATGCCGCGCGGGACCCGGATCGCGCTGTCGCTGCCGGTCGCGAAGGCCCGCGAGTCCCGGGCGAAGCTGACCACCACGGTGCGCGGCACGACGCCGTGGGACGACCTCGTGTCGAACCGGAAGCTGTCGAAGCGCCACCCCCGCCCCGCCACCGACGACGTCGCCCTGATCCAGTACACGTCCGGCACGACGGGCGTGCCGAAGGGTGCGGTGCTGTCGCACGGCAACCTCATCGCGAACGCCGCACAGGCCCGGGCGTGGGTCCCGCAGATCCAGCCCGGTGACGGCAGCGTGGTCTACGCGGTCCTGCCGATGTTCCACGCCTACGGCCTGACGCTCTGCCTGACCTTCGCGATGAGCATGGCCTCGCGGCTCGTGCTGTTCCCGACGTTCGACCCGGCACTCGTGCTCGCCGCGATGAAGAAGCACCCGCCGACGTTCCTGCCGGCCGTGCCCCCGATCTACGCGCGGCTGCAGCACGCGGCGGACTCCGCGAAGGTCTCGCTCGAGGGGATCGAGATCGGCATCTCCGGGGCGATGGCGCTCTCGAAGGAGGTCGTCGAGCCGTGGGAGGCCCGCACCGGCGGCTACCTCGTCGAGGGCTACGGCCTGTCCGAGTGCTCCCCCGTCCTGCTCGCGAACCCGGTGTCCCCGGCCCGGCGCCTCGGGTCGATCGGCCTGCCGCTGTCCTCGACCGAGGCGCGGGTTGCCGACCCGGACGACCCGACGAAGGTCCTCGGGACCGACGAGCCGGGCGAGCTCCAGGTCCGCGGGCCCCAGGTGTTCCGCGGGTACTGGGGCAAGGCCGAGGCCACCGACGAGGTCTTCACGCCGGACGGCTGGTTCCGGACCGGTGACATCGTGGCGATCGACGCCGACGGGTACGTCCGGATCGTGGACCGCCTCAAGGAGCTCATCATCACCGGCGGGTTCAACGTCTCCCCGACCGAGGTCGAGGACGCCCTGCTCAAGCACCCGAGCGTGCGCGAGGTCGCGGTCGTCGGGATCACCCAGGGCGGCAACGAGCAGGTCGTCGCGGCCGTCGTGCCGAAGGACCCCGCGACGTTCGACGCCGATGCCCTGCGGGCGTGGTCGCGCGAGCACCTCGCCGCGTACAAGGTGCCCCGCCGGGTGGTCGTGGTCGAGGACCTGCCGCGCTCGATGATCGGCAAGGTGCTGCGGCGGAAGGTGCGCGACCAGATCCTCGGCGAGTAGCGGCGAACCCCTGGCGGCGCGCCCCTGGCGGCGCACCCGCACCGCTAGGCGCGCGTCCGCTCCGGCACGGCCAGGACCGCCAGCCCGACGACCACCAGCCCGATGCCGACCCAGCCTCCGGCACCGAGGTGCTCCCCCACCACGAGCACGGCGAGCACCGCGGCCACGACGGGCTCGAACAGCGACAACAGCGTCGCGACCGAGGCGCTCACGGACCGCAGCCCGACGGCGTACAGCGAGTGCCCGAGCACCGTCGGCACGAGTGCCAGGTACAGGAACACCGGCCAGTTCGCCGCGACCCCGAGCGACGCCTGCCCGCCCACGACGGCGAGCACCACGAGCGGGACCGCCGCAAGCCCGAACACCGCACCGACGAGTCCGCGCTCACCCGGCAGGGACGCGCGAGCCGGCGGGGAAGCGCGACCCGGCAGCGACGCACGAGCCGGCATGGACGCACGAGCCGGCAGGGACCCGCGAGCCAGCAGCGAGGCACGATCCGCCACGGACACACCGCCGGGCAGCGCGACGGGAACGGACACCGCACGCATGCCCCGCGCGACCGCCCACGAGTACAGCGCGTACGTCAGACCGGCGAGCAGCGCACTCCCGAGCCCGAGCACGAGCGTCCCGCCCCGATCGGAACCACCCGACGCGCCCGCATGCTCGGAGGACCGCGCGAGCGTCACGACGACCATCCCGACCACGCTCACCAGGGTGGCGACGACCCACTTGCGCGTGACGCGCCTCCCGTCCGCCACCCACTCGACGAGCCCCGCGAACACGGGCGACGACCCGATGGCCACCGTCGTGCCCAGCGCGACGCCCGCGTCGGCGAGAGCCGCGTAGAACGCGACCGCGTAGACGACGAGCGACGCCGCGCCGAGCAGCGCCCAGCGACGGCTCGGCGACCGCGCGGAGCGTGCCGCGACCGGCGCCGAGGGCGAGGACGATCCCGCCGAGGCCGAACGTCACGGCCCCGAACACGAACGCGGGGACCCCGGGCGCGAAGTGCGTCGCGGTGCCGGTGGTCCCCCACACGGCCGCGGCGACGAGGACCGCCGCGAGTCCGCCGACGGGCCCGGAGGCGCGGCTCGCGTCCGCCCCGCCCGTCACGACACGTGGACGCTCGGTCGGCGGTTCACGTCGGGCTCCGCCTCGCGCAGCACCTCGCGCGTCACGGGCGCGACGTCACCGACGCCGGTGAACACGAAGCGGATGGCGTTGCGGATCGGGCTGCCCTCGTTCCACTCGAAGTAGATGCTCGGGACGACGCCGGCGATGTCCCGGATCGCGAGGAGCGTCGACGCGATCGTGTTCGGCACGTTGCCCGACCGGACCTTGAGCACGCGGTGCCCGTGGATGACGTGGCCCTCGACGACGAGGTCCTCCTCGAAGTCGGAGGAATCGGCGGGCAGGACCTCGAGGAACATCGTCGGCACACGGGCGGGGATGCCGGAGTCGCGGCGTTCCTCGCGCCCCTTCGACCGGTACGCCTCGGCCGTGCCGGCACCCGGTTCGTTCGCGATGATGCAGACCGAGCTGAACTGGTCGGCGTCGGCCTCGATGAACTGCCGGGCGGTGGCGTCGAGCTCGATCGACGACGCACGGAGCTCGAACGACCGGCGGACGCGGGAGACCAGCGAGACCACCACGATCGCGATGATGAAGATCGCGGCGATCCGGACGCCGTCCGGCCGCTCGATGACGTTCGCGACCGTCGTGTAGACGAACACCACGGCGATGATGCCGAACCCGATCGTGCGCTTCTTCTGCTGCTTCCGTCGGGCCGACAGGGTCACCGCGACCGCGGCGCTCGTGATGAGGACGAGCACGCCCGTGGCGTAGGCGCCGCCCTGCGCGTCGACGTTCGCCTGGAAGATGATCGTGATCACGAAGGCGATGAGCGTGAAGATGATGACGAGCGGCCGGGTCGCCCGCGCCCACTGCGGTGCCATGCCGTAGCGGGGCAGGAACCGGGGCACGAGGTTGAGCAGACCCGCCATCGCACTCGCACCGGCGAACCACAGGATCGCGACCGTCGAGAAGTCGTACACGGAGCCGAACACGCCACCGAGGTACTCGTGCGCCAGGTACGCCAGCGCCCGGCCGTTCGCGCCGCCGCCCGGCTGGAACTCCTGCTGCGGGATGAGGAAGGTGGTGACGATCGACGAGGTGATGAGGAACGAGCTCATGATGACCGCGGCGACGGTGAGCAGGCGCTTCGTCCCGCGGATCCGGCCCTCGGGTCGGGCGCTCGTGTCGTCGGACGCGTCGCCGCGCACCTGCGGCATCACCGCGACGCCGGTCTCGAAGCCGGACAGGCCCAGCGCGAGCTTCGGGAAGACGATGAGGGCGATGCCGATCATCACGAGGGGGTTGCTGTGCTGCGCCGTGAGGCCGCTCCACCAGTCGCTCGCGACCATCGGGTTCTCGAACACGTGCCACAGGGACACCCCGACGACGACCGCGTTGAGCAGCAGGTACACCGCGACGAGGGCGACCGCGATGCCGATCGCCTCCTTGAAGCCGCGGAGGAACACCACCCCGAGCAGGAGCAGCAGTGCGAGCGTGAGCGGCACCGGGATCTCGGTGAACCAGTGCGGCGTGAAGGGGTTCTCGGCGATGTGCGCCGTCGCGTCCGCCGCGGACAGCGTCATCGTGATCATGAAGTCCGTCACCGCGAACCCGAGGAGCACGAGCACGAAGAGCTTGCCGGCCCACCAGGGCAGGAGCTTCTCGAGCATCATGATCGAGCCGGCACCCCGGAAGCTGTCCTGCGCGACCCGGCGGTACACCGGCAGGGCGCCGAACAGCGTGACGAGCACGAGCACGATCGTCGCGATCGGCGACAGGAGCCCGGCGGCGAGCGCGGCGATCGCGGGCTGGTACCCGAGCGTCGAGAAGTAGTCGACGCCCGTGAGGCACATGACGCGCCACCACGAGTGGGTCTTCTCCACCTCGACCTGGTGCGGGCCCTGGTGCGAGGCGCCCTGGTCGGCCCCGTGCAGCATCCAGCGACGCACACGGGTGCTTCGGTCGAGGGGAGGCTCGGTCGCGTCGCGTTCCGCGGCCCGCTCGGCGTCTGTCGCGGTCACGGACACGATCGTAGGCCGTCCTAGCGCCGTGGTCTCGCGATCACCGCCGCGACACCGGCCACCACGAGCAGGACCCCGGCGGTCAGGCAGGCCCCGAGCAGGAGCGTCATCGGGTCGACGGTGAACCACGGCAGGGCGCTCACGGCCATCGCGGCGGCGAACACGAGGAGGACGACCCCCCAGAAGACCGTGCCGAAACGGGGTGCTCGGCGCGGGCGGCGAGCGGGTGCCGGGGCCCCGTCGAACGGGGTGGTCGAGGTGGTCGGGTCGTCCGGGGTGGTCCGGTCGTACGGGGTGGTCTCGTCGTTCGTCATCGTCTCGTTCCTCACTGGTCGACGGTCACGGCGCGCGGCACGTCGACGCCACCGCCGATGACCCACACGTGCACGGTCGTGGTCTCGGCGGCGTCCGCCGATCGCGCTGCCCGGTTCTCGACGGTCGTCGTGCCGAGCGCGCCACCGAGGCTGTCGTCCGCGTCGTCGTCCGGACGGAGCTCGACGCCGTACCCGACGCCGCTCACCCGGACCCGGACGGGAGCGTCGGTCGGCAGCTGGACCTCGGCTCCCCCGGCTCCGAGCCAGAGGTTCACCGTCCCGCCGCCGTCGGTCTCGTCGAGCCCGCGGAGGTCCAGCGTCGGCCCACCGACCACCATCGCGTAGTTCCGCTCGGTGCCCGGCCGCACGTCGTCCACCCGCCAGGTGGTCCCGCCGACGACCGTGACCTGCGTGCCGGTCGGCAGCACCCCCGTCACGACGAGCGCGACGACCCCGATGGTCGAGAACAGCCCGAGGCCACCGCTCTCCCGTCCGCGCACGCCGGCCACGACGGTCGCCACGGCGAGCACGGCGACCGCGGCGGCGATCCCGAGCACCGGCACGGGCAGGTCGGTCTGCTGCGCCCACACCGCGACGCCGGCTCCGACGACGAGGGCGAGGCCCAGACTCACGGCGACGTACCCGGCGCCGGGGAGCCGTTCGGCTCGCTCCGCTCGCCGTTCCGCCTGCCGCTGCCGTTCCGCGCGCATCCGCTCGGTGTGCTGACGGTGTCGGTCCGCCGCGGAGGTCGTGTCCCACTGCCAGGAGGCGCTGCTCGCCCCCGCCGCGGACCCGCCGGGAGCGACGTGGTCGGGTCCACCCACCGTCGTCGCGCCCGTCGCCGCCCACGTCGTCGGCGCGGGGTCGTCGGCACTCGTCCAGAAGTCGCGGCGCGTGCCCGGCTCCGCCGGCTCGCCGTGCGCCGCCTGCTCACCGGCCGCCGCCGGCTCACCGGCCGCCGGCTGCGAGCCCCGGCGCGCCAGGACCACCACGAGCCACACCGCGCACCCCACGAGGGCGATCGTCCACGCGGTCCCGAGCGTGGCCGAGAGCCAGCCGGGCATCCCCCACGCCACCGGGACACCCTGCCACCAGATGCCCTGGACGGCGGGGACGAAGGTCAGGACCACGAGGACGCCGATGGCGATGAGCGCCGGGTCGAGCACCCCGCGGACCATCCGCTCGACGTGGATGCGTCCGGACGAGTCCGGCAGCAGCGCCCACCCCGCCGCGTAGGCGAGGAACACCGGGCCGCCGAGGAGCGCCACGACGATCGCGACGCCCCGCACCACGAGCGGGTCGAGCCCGGTGCGCTCGGCGACGGCGCCGCACACGCCGGCGAGCCAGCGGTCGTCGGACCGGGTGACGTGGATGCCCCGGATCCAGTCGAAGAACCGTGTCGCCGACGCGGGGCCGCCGGTGTCCTGTTGTGTCATGGCCACCAGCATCGTGGCCGCCGACGGTCGGCACCATCGGGGTTCACCCTGATCGTCCCCTGATCCCCGCCCCGGAGCCCGCGGTCGGCGGACCCGGGGTGCCAGGATTGGCCCATGCCGACCGCCACGATGTCCCGCCCGGCCCTCCGGGTCGTCGGTGGCGTGTGCGGTGGGTTCGCTGCCCACACCGGGCTGCCCGTCGGCGCGGTGCGGCTCGCGACCGCGGTGCTGGCGGTGTGCGGCGGGGCCGGTGTCCTGCTCTACGCCTGGCTCTGGGCGACGACGCCGAGCCAGGGTCCGGCGATGCCGACGTCCCTGCGGGCGGTGCTGACCCGTCCCGCAGCGGAGGCCGAGGCCGCGCCGGACGAGCACGCGCGCCGGGCGCCGGTCGTGGAGATCCTGCTCGGCATCGCGCTGCTGACGGCGGGCGGCGCGATGGTCGCCTCACGCCTGGGCGCCGACGTCCCGCTCGCGTTCATCGTGCCGGCGATCGTCGTCGCCACCGGAGCGGCACTCGCGTGGCGGCAACTCGACGCCCTCCGGAACGTCCGCGCCGCGGGGTCCTCCGCCCTCGTCGTCCGGGCCCTCGGCGCGCTCGTGCTCGTCGTGCTCGGCATCCTGCTCTTCTTCACCTCGAGCACGCACCCGAACGTCTGGACGGTCCTCACCGCCGCGACCGCGGTGCTGCTCGGCGTCGCCGTCGTGGTCGCGCCCTGGGTGGTCCGGCTCGTCCGCGACCTCGCCGAGGAGCGCGCCGCCCGTGTGCGGGACGTCGAGCGGGCCGAGATCGCGGCGCACCTGCACGACTCCGTCCTGCAGACCCTGGCGCTCATCCAGCAGCGGGCCGAGCCGGGCTCCGACGCCGCACGGCTCGCGCGGGCCCAGGAGCGCGAACTCCGGTCGTGGCTGTTCGCCGAGCAGGCCGAGCCGACCGCCGACCTCGGGGCCCAGCTCCGGGCGACCGCGGTCGAGATCGAGACCGAGTACCCGGCGCAGGTCGAGGTGATCGCGATCGGTCCGGCGCGGGCCGACCTGCCCGAGGGCATCGTCGCGGCCGCCCGCGAGGCGATGCTCAACGCCGCTCGGCACGCCGGTGGGACCGTCCGGGTGTACGCCGAGACCGCCCACGACCGCGTGGAGGTCACCATCGGCGACCGCGGGCCGGGCTTCGACCCCGCGGCCGTCCCGGAGGGCCGCTACGGCGTCCGCGAATCGATCGTCGGCCGGATGCAGCGCATCGGTGGCACCGCGACGATCGCGCCGGGGCCGGGACGCACCGGCACCGAGGTCCGTCTGGTCCTCCCCCTGACCGCCCCCGACCGGCCGACCGAGGAGCACCCGTGACCGACGACCCCACCGCGCAGCCGCAGGCCGCACCGCTCACCGTCGCCATCGTGGACGACCACTCCATCTTCCGGGCCGGCGTGCGCGCCGGGCTGCCGCCGCGCCTCCTGGTCGTCGGTGAGGCCGCGACCGTCGACGAGGCCGTCGACCTCGTCGCCGCGACCCGACCGCGCGTCGTCCTGCTCGACGTCCACCTGCCCGGCGGTGCGGGCGGTGGTGGCGCCGAGGTGATCGCACGCGCCGCCCCGGGCCACCCGGACACACGGTTCCTCGCGCTGAGCGTCTCGGACGCGGCGGACGACGTGGTGCGGGTGATCCGGGCGGGAGCGCGCGGGTACATCACCAAGAGCTCGTCGGAGGCCGACGTCGCCGAGGCGATCGACCGCGTGGCCGAGGGGGACGCGGTGTTCTCGCCGCGGCTGGCCGGTTTCGTGCTGGACGCGTTCGGCGCCGTGAGCGGCGAGACCGCGCAGGTCGACACGGAACTCGACCGCCTGTCGGCGCGCGAGCAGGAGGTGATGCGGCTCATCGCCCGCGGGTACGCCTACAAGGAGGTCGCCGCGGACCTGTTCATCTCGGTGAAGACCGTCGAGACGCACGTGTCGAAGGTCCTGCGGAAGCTGCAGCTGTCGAACCGGCACGAGCTCACGGCGTGGGCGCTCCAGCGGAAGCTCCTCTGAGCACTACTTCGAGCTGATGCGCGTGTACTTGTTCACCGACCACGGCACGAACACCACCAGCATCACCGCGATCCCGATCAGCACCGTCACGATCGGGTGCTGCATCGTCCAGATGTCCGGCACCGGTGCAGAGCCGACGTTGCCGAACAGCTCGCGGGCGGCCTGCACGAGCGACGACACCGGGTTCCACTCCGCGAAGACCCGCAGCACGAGCGGCAGCGTGTCGCTCGGGACGAAGGCGTTGGAGATGAACGTCAGCGGGAACAGGATCATGAACGAGGCGTTGTTGATGACCTCGGGCGTCTTGACGCTCATGCCGAGCAGCGCCATCACCCAGCTGAACGCGTAGCTGAAGAGCAGCAGCAGTGCGATGCCGGCGAGGAACTCCAGCGGCGACGAGTTCACCCGCCACCCGACCGCGAGCCCGGTGAGCATCATGATCGCCATCGAGATCCCGTTCAGCACCAGGTCGGAGTTCGTCCGGCCGACGAGCACCGCGGACGCCGACATCGGGAGCGTGCGGAACCGGTCGATCAGCCCTTCCTTGAGGTCCTGCGCCATCGCCGAGCCGGAGAACGTCGCGCCGAACACGACCGTCTGGGCGAAGATCCCCGCCATCAGGAACTGCGTGTAGTCGGTCCCCTGCACCTGGATCGCGCCGCCGTAGACCTGGCTGAAGAGCAGGACGAACATGATCGGCTGCAGCACCGCGAACACGAGCATGTCCGGCGACCGCTTGATCTTGATGAGGTTCCGCTTCGTGACCGTCCAGCCGTCCTCGAACCAGACCGCCGCGGGCGCCGTGACGACGACGGGCAGCTGCCGGCCGAGTGCCGTGGCGGGTGTGGTGGCGGTCATCGTGCCGCCTCCTTCTGCTTCGTGGCGGCCGGGTCGACCGCATCGTCGTCCGACGCCGCGTGGCCGGTGAGCCGGAGGAACACGTCGTCGAGGGTGGGGCGTCGCATGCCGGCGTCGTGCAGCTCGATGCCGGCGTCACCGAGGTCGGCGAGCACCCGCTGGAGGGCCGAGGGTCCGGCCTCGACCGCGATGGCGTGGGTCCGGCCGTCGCCGGAGGCCTCGACCTCGCCGACGCCGTAGCGACGGAGGACGGTCGTGGCGGCGTCCGCATCGGCCTGGTCCACCAGCGTGACGACGACCCGGTGGCCGCCGACCTGGGCCTTGAGGTGGTCGGAGGTGCCCTCGGCGATGACGGTCCCACCGTCGATCACCGCGATGTCGTCGGCCAACTGGTCGGCTTCTTCGAGGTACTGCGTGGTGAGCAGCACCGTCGTGCCCTCGGCCACGAGCCCCTCGATGATGCCCCAGAGCGCGAGCCGGCTGCGCGGGTCGAGCCCGGTGGTCGGTTCGTCGAGGAACAGCACGCGGGGGTTCATCACGAGCGCGCCGGCGAGGTCGATCCGCCGCCGCATGCCGCCGGAGAAGCCCTTCACGGGGCGGTCCCCGGCCTCGGCCAGGTCGAAGACGTCGATGAGCTCGCGCGCCCGTTCCCGCGCCGTCCGACGACCGAGGTGGTACAGCCGCCCGATCATCTCGAGGTTCTCGAACCCGGTCAGGTTCTCGTCGACCGCGGCGTACTGGCCCGAGACCCCGATGGAACGCCGGGTGGCCTGCGGGTCGGCGATGACGTCGATGCCGTCGATCGTCGCCGTGCCGCTGTCCGGCGTGATGAGCGTGGTCAGCACCTTCACCGTGGTGGTCTTGCCGGCACCGTTCGGCCCGAGCAGCGCCTTGACGGTGCCCTGCGGCACCACCAGGTCGAGCCCGGCCAGTGCGTGCACGGGACCGGACTTCGATCGGTACGTCTTGGTCAGCCCGGAGGCTTCGATGATGGCCATGTCGCTCCCTTGTCGAGCATGGAACATATCAGACGGTCGGTGCCGACCGTGACGCGCTACACGTCGAAGTCACCACCGAAGTCGCTGAAGCCACCGCCGAAGTCGGATCCGCTGTCGCCCCAGCCCGCACTCTCGAACCCGCCGCCGTCGGACGCGCCGCTGTCGGACGCGCCTCCGTCACCGGAGTCGGCACCAGTGTCCTCCGAACCACCGTCACCCGCAGCATCGGTACCGCCGTCGAACGATCCGGGGTCCGGCAGGAAGGCGCTCATGATGGCCGAACCGATCACGTAGCCGGCGACCGTCCCGAGGATCGAGGCGCCGATCATGCTGCCGAACGAGGGACCGGAGCGCTGCCCGGCACCGCCGAACATCCCGCCGCGACCGTTCCCGACACCGCCGAGCGAGCGCTCCATGAACCCGGGCTGCCGGATCTCCGAGCGCGTCGCGGCCTGGGCCAGGGAGCGCGGGTCGTCGCCGCGCGGGGCCTCGCCGTCCGGCGCGGACCGGGTGAACTCGTCGTAGACCATCCGGCGCTGCTCGTCCGTGAGCTTCGCGAAGGCCTCGGCGTGGACCTCCTCGATGCGCTCCGGCGGGGCCGTGCGGAGCAGGTAGCGGTAGCGCTCGACCGCACGCTCGTCGTCGGTCGACGCCTGCTGGCCACCGGTCGGGCCGCCGCCGCCCCACTGCGGCGTGCCGTACTGGCCGCCGGCCGCCGGCGCTCCTGTGGGCGCGGGCTGGTGGTATGACTGCTGGCCGTAGCGGTACCCCTGCTGCTGCGGCTGCAGCGGCTGTCCCCACTGGTTCTGCTGCGCGGCGCCGTTCTGGTCGCGCTCCGGACGTCCGAGCAGGCGGTCGAGGAATCCCATGGTCGATGCTCCTTCGGGTGCGCCCCGCCGTCGGCGGAGCAGTGCGGACCGCCGTGGAGCGGTGCCGTGGACTGCCACCCTAGGGAGCGCCGGCGACCACTGACTGAACGCCCGCACAGAGTCACCCGAGAGCCGGCGGTGCAGGATGGCCTGCGTGACCGCGGACCTCGACGAACTCCGACGGCTCCGGCGCGCCCGCAGCCGGATGGACCGCGCCTACGCCGAACCCCTCGACGTCCCGTCGCTCGCCGCCGGCGCCTTCATGTCGCCCGCCCACTTCGGCCGCCGGTTCCGCGCCGCCTACGGCGAGACCCCGTACGCGTACCTGATGACCCGGCGCATCGAACGGGCACAGGCGCTCTTCCGGAGCACCGGGCTCAGCGTGACCGAGGTCTGCCTCGCCGTCGGCGCGACGAGCCTCGGATCGTTCTCGTCGCGCTTCACCGAGCTCGTCGGGATGACCCCGTCGCAGTACCGTGCCGCCGATCACGATGCCCTCGCCGGCGTGTGGAGCTGTCACGCCATGGTCGTCACCCGACCCGTTCGAGCAGGATCCGAGAAGCGCGGGGCGACCGGGCGGTCCTAGTCTCGCTGCCATGAGCATCCAGATCAGCGGCGTGCACGTGCTCGCCGACGACATCGACGCCGCCGTCGCCTTCTACGGCGACGTCCTCGGCTTCACCGTCCGCAACACCGTCGAGAACGGCGGGTTCCGGTGGGTGACCCTCGCGAGCGACGACCACGCCGACCTCGAGCTCGTCCTGTCCGAGCCGCACGCCGGTCGGTCGCAGGAGGACGGCGACGCGATCGCCGCGCTCCTCGCCAAGGGCGGCCTCGCCATGCTGCAGCTCCGTGTGTCCGACCTCGACGCCACGTTCGACCGGATCACGGCGAGTCCCGACGCCGAAGTCCTGCAGGAGCCCACCGACCAGTTCTGGGGCGTCCGCGACGCGGCCGTCCGCGACCCCGCGGGCAACATGGTGCGGATCGCGCAGGCCTGACGGCCCGTCACGCGCCCACCTGTGGGCCTGGAGGCGCGGGTCGGGCCCGCACCGCGCCTCCAGGCCCACAGGGGTGACGCTCAGACGGCGGCGAGCGCTGCCGTCCACACGGCGTGCAGTTCGTCAGCCGCACCCGGGTGCGCCACCAGGAACGGCTCACCCGCCGGCGGGAACCCGTCGACGGGGCCCTCCCGGGTGAGCACGACGCCGCCGGCCTCGTGCACGAGCAACACCGCAGCACCGTGGTCGATCGGGTCGAACGCCGACACGCACCCGCCGATCCCCCGCCCGGCCGCGACCTGCGCGATCGTCAGCGTGCCGGACCCCTGCACCCGCAGCGTGCACGAGCGGGCCGCGAGGGCGTCGAGGAACGCGCCGAACCCAGGCCACGGCCGGTGTCCGTCGAGCTCGGTGCCGACGACGGCTCCGGCGAGGGCGCGTGGGGCGTCGTCGAGGCGCAGCGTCCGGTCACGGAGGGTGGCGCCGCGACCGCTCCGGGCCTCGAGCACCTCACCACGCCACGGATCGGCGACGACGCCGACGAGCGGACGACCGCCGCGGGTGAGGCAGAGCGACATCGAGGTCCACGGCACCCCGTTCGCGAGGTTCGTCGTCCCGTCGACCGGGTCGAGGTACCAGCGGTGCCGGTCGCCGGGGGCCTCGCCGTACTCCTCGCCGGTGAACCCGTGCGTGGGGAACGCCGTCCGTACCCGGGAGCGCACGTGCTGTTCGACGAGTCGGTCGACGTCGGTGACGAGGTCGGCGGGGTGCGCCTTCGTGGTGACCTCGCCGACGGGGTGCTCGCGGGTGAAGGCGATCACCTCGTGGGCGATCCGGTGCGCCAGTGCCTCGGCGCGGGAGGCCACCTCGGTCTCGGTCGGCTCGCGGTCCCGCTCCGGCCAGCCGTCCCGTTCCGCCGCGGCGAGCGCTGCCCGGACGGCCGCGACGTCGTTCGTGGTGATCGAGTCGACGCCCGACATCGCTGCCCACACGGCCGGCTCGGGGTCGTCCACGGTCCACACCGACACGACGAGGCCGAGGTCGTGCGCGGCCCGGACGGTGCGCGGGGTGAGGAACGCGACGTCGAGGTTCAGCGTCGAGGGCGCGAGCGGCGCCAGGTCCTCCGCGGTCGGCGCCTCGAGCGACTCCCACGCGAGCCAGACGTCGGCGTCCGGGAGGACCTCGCGGACCGCCGCCATCGCCTCAGGCGCGCCGCACCACGCGACGCCGGTGCTCCCCCGGTGCGCCGCGACGGTCCGCGCGGCGACGAGGGCGTCCTCCGGGTCGGTCAGGTCGACGAGCAGCGAGGTCCGGCAGCCATCGAGCCGTTCGAGTGCGGCGTCGAGTCGCGGGATCCGGTCGAGGCCGTTCCCGAGCCGGGCGACGTCGCACCAGTCCACCTCGGACACGCGTCGGGCGTCGCCCCACATCCGGCCGAGGGTCTCGTCGTGGAGCAGCACGGCGACGCCGTCGGCGGTGCGGCGGACGTCGACCTCGATGGTGTCCGCGCCGAGGGCCTCGGCGACGGCGATGGCGGGCAGGGTGTTCTCGCGCCGGACGCGCGGCGCACCCCGGTGGGCGACGAGGCGTGGTGCGCGCACGGTGCGCCGGGCGTCCGGGGCTGCATCGGTGGCGACCATCCGGCCCGTCGGTGCCTGCGCGGTCGACGTCATCCGCCGATCGTGCCGGACGCCGGCGAACCGGAGGTGACGTGCGCGTGAACGCGGCGTGCGCGTGGGCGGCGCGCGCGCTGGCCGCAGTGTGCGAGGTTCCGCGCACTGTGGGATGCGCGCGCCCTCGCACACTGCACGGAACCTCGCGCCGTCCGTCCGACACCCTCGCACGGTGCGTGTCAGTGGCGCATCGGGACGTGCGCCCGACGGAGCTTGCCACGGAACGACGCCTCGTTCCAGAGGTCACGCCAGTCCAGCCGGATGACCTGGCGGACCTCGTCGAACGCACGCAGGCGGTCCTCGCGGTACTTCTCCGCGATCACGACGTCCTCGGCGGAGGCCCCGGCGCGCATGCCGCGGTCCCGGTACTTGACCTCCCCGTCGAACTCGATCACGACCCCGATGTCCGGCAACCAGAGGTCGACGACGATGTCGGGGTGCCCGCGCTCCCGGAAACGGTGCTGCGTGACCGGAGTGGGCGCTCCGTACTCGTCGAGCCGGACCCGCGCGACGGACTCCCCCGGTGTGTCCGCTCCCGTGTCAGCGAACTCCAGCGAGCGCAGTGCACGCCGACGTCCTCGGACGGAACGGCGCTCGATGCCGTCCTGCACCGTCCGCGCATCGGCGCCGAGTCGCAGGAGCCGGTCGAGCGCCACCACACCGTCGAGGAACGGCAGGGACCCGGCGAGGTCGACAGCGGTCCGATCGTGGTCCGTCACTCGGAGGTCGTCCCTCCGGAACTGCCAAGTGCCGAGCATCTCGGGGTCGAAGTCGGCGTGCACGACGAAGGTGGCGCTGGTCGTGCGTGCATCCGTCCCCGGCCGGATGAGATGGACGCGTCCGGGCCAGGGTCCGAGGAACGGTACGCCGAGCACGGCGGCGGCGGACAGGTGCGACACCACGAAGTGCGGTCGGATGCGGTCGACCAGCGATCGGACCAGGACGTGGTGCCGCTGCTCCGGTCGGAGCAGATCCCACGTGTCGGCGGGGACGTACCGACCGTGCGCGATCCGTCGGAGCTCACCGGCGCGGGCTCGCGCACGGATGACCCTGGCCGTGTCGGGGTGGCCGTCGTTGACCACGGTCCAGGGACAGTCTGGGACGGCAGGGAATGAAGGTGACCCGGTCATCGGTCGATCGTGTCGGTGCGCTCGCACGGTGCGGTGAGATGGCGGAGACCTGTGGACGACGTGTCCTGTCCACAGGCCCGGCGACGGCCACCACCGGCCATCGCCGACTGCGAGAATGGGGTGTGACCGAACGCACCTGGGGCTGGCTCGCAGCCGTGATCGACGTCGTGCTCATCGTCCTGTTCGCCCTGATCGGGCGCTCCTCGCACGGTGAGGCGAACTCCGCACTCGCGCTGTGGACCACCGCCTACCCGTTCCTCGCCGGGTGGGCGATCGCCTACGTGACGAGCGGAGCGTGGGCTCGCCCGCTGCGCTTCTGGCCCACGGGTGTCGTCGTGTGGGTCCTCACGGTCTTCGTCGGGTTGGCGATCCGGGTGGCGACGGGCCAGGGCGACGTGGACGGCAACCCGCTACCGATCTCGTTCGTGATCGTCGCGACGATCGTGCTCGGGGTGTTCCTGCTCGGGTGGCGCGGGCTCGCTCGACTCGTCATCGGTGCCGTCGACCGACGCCGGCAGCGCGGGGCGGTGTCGGCCGAGCGCTGACCGTCAGGTGCGCCCGCCTCGACCGCACACCGGTCAGAACAGCCCGGCGCGCGGTGCCTCCGGCCCGTCGAACCCGCGGAACATGTCCGACACCAGGGCCTCGATCTGCGGCTCGACGAGTCGTTCGACCGCCTCGGCGATCCGCGGCCGGTGGTCGATGAGCGCCAGGCAGACCGCCGTGCCGGTGGAACGGGCGCACTCGTCGGAGAGGGCGATCTCGTGACGGAGCGCCGACTTCGCCTCGTCCGACAAGGGTTCGCGTGGCGCCTGCTCGTGCGCGCCCGTGCCGGTCAGCTCGCCGAGCGTGAAGAGGAACGGCTCCCCCGGTGACGGCTCCGGGTCGACGTCGAGGCCCTGGAACTCCGGCTGCAGGCCCTCGGTCGGCTGGTACCCGGCGTGACGCTTGCGTGCCGCGGCCCGCTCGAGTTCGCGCTGCAGCAGGGGCAGGTTCTTGGCGGTGTAGTCGTCGACGGCGTCCTCGATGATCGTCGAGATGCGGCCGATCAACGCGTGCTGGACGGCGTGCGGCACGTCCGGTCCGAAGCCCGCGGCGGTGGCGATCGGCGAACCGGTGCACTTGCGGCAGATGCGTGTCCGGGGCCGCGCGGTGCCGATCTGCCAGCGGGGCAGCCAGCGCAGCCAGACCTCGACAGCGCTGCGCACGCGTCCGTCGATGCCGTCCATGCTCCAAGCGTATGCGCCGCGCCCGGGATCGCCGCGGATTTCCGGGCCGGGGCAGATCGCGCGGCTCGCACCGTGCGAGGTGCGCGCCGCACTGTGCGAGGTTCCGCGCAGCGTGCGTGGCCACGGGCGTGCCACCGTGCGGGGAACCTCGCACACTGCGGAACGGCGGCGCGGCGCCGGGCGACGCCGGGTCGTCAGTCCTTCGGCTCGGTCACGAAGTCGATGAGCTCCTCGACACGACCGAGCAACTGCGGCTCGAGGTCGGCGAACGTCCGCACCTGCCCGAGGATCCGCTGCCAGGCCCGGGCGATGTCGGCCTGCTCGGCGGCGGGCCACCCGAGCGCCTGGCAGATGCCCTTCTTCCACTCGATCGAGCGCGGGATCGTCGGCCACGCCTGGAGTCCGACGCGGGCGGGCTTCACCGACTGCCAGACGTCGACGAACGGGTGCCCGACGACGAGCACGTGCGCGCCCCACTTCCCGCGCATCACGGCGTCGGCGAAGCGGGACTCCTTCGAGCCCGGCACGAGGTGGTCCACGAGCACGCCGACACGACGGTCGCGCGAGGGCCGGAAGTCGTCGAGCACGTCGGCCAGGTTGTCGACGCCGGAGAGCTCCTCGACGACGACGCCCTCGACCCGGAGGTCGGCTCCCCAGACCTTCTCGACGAGTTCGGCGTCGTGCTTGCCCTCCACCATGATCCGGGAGGGCAGTGCCACCCGGGCGCGCTGCGACTCCACGGCGAACGATCCGGACGCGGTGCGGAGGCGACCGCCGTCGGACGCGTGCCGGACCGCCGGGGCCGAGCCGCGCCTCCCGACCGGCGGTGCAGCGGCGGCAGACCGCCCCACCGGTGCCTGCGGGCGGCCGAGCGTGACGAGCTCGCCCTCGAGCAGGAACTGCCCGGTGAAGGGGAAGGACCGCGTGCGCCCCTTCCAGTCCTCGAGCTCCACGTTGCCGGCCTCGAGCCGCACTACGGCGCCGGCCCAGCCGGTCGTCGGGTCCTCGAGGACCATGTCCCGCTCGAGCGGCACCTGCCGCACCTTCTGCACCCCGCGCGAGCGCCAGTCGCCCGAGAGCACGTCACTGCCGTACCGGTCGTCGTCCACCCGCACGAGGGTACTGTCGTCCCGGGCCCGGACGACGTCGACCGGCCGCACACCCCACCATCTCGACGGAAGGCACACCCTTGCGCGCTGCGATCATCCACGCTCCGAACGACATCCGTGTCGAGGACCGCGACCAGCCCGACCTCATCACGCCGAAGGACGTCGTGGTCAAGGTCGTCGCGGCGTGCGTGTGCGGGTCGGACCTCTGGCCGTACCGGGGCGTCACGCCGACGAAGCAGCCGCGTCCGATCGGCCACGAGCTCGTCGGCGAGGTCGTCGCGGTGGGCGACGCCGTCACGGACCTGCACGTCGGCGACTTCGTCATCTCCCCCTTCACCATGAACGACGGCACGTGCCAGGCCTGCCGCCACGGCATGACGACCGGTTGCGACCACCTGTCCGGCTTCGGCGGGAAGGACGCGTACGGCGACCCGGTCGGCGGCGCCCAGGCCGAGTACGTCCGCATCCCGGACGCCTCCGCGACCCTCGTCGCGGTGCCGGGCCCGGTCGACCCGGCGCTCGTCCCCTCGCTCCTCACCCTGTCGGACGTCTTCTCCACCGGGCACCACGCCGCGGTGTCCGCAGCCGTCGGCCCCGGCAAGACGGTCGTCGTGGTGGGCGACGGCGCGGTCGGGCTGTCCGCCGTCCTCGCCTCGAAGCGGCTCGGTGCCGAGCGGATCATCGCGATGAGCCGGCACGCCGACCGACAGGCGCTCGCGCGCGAGTTCGGCGCGATGGACGTCGTCGAGGCGCGTGGCGAGGAGGGCGTCGCGGCGATCCGCGAGCTGCTCGACGGCGACCTGGCCGACTGCGCGGTCGAGGCCGTCGGCACCGAGGAGAGCATGGACCAGGCACTGCACTCGGTCCGCCCGGGCGGCAACCTCGGCTTCGTCGGGGTCCCGCACGGGGTGCCGACGATCGGCACGCGGTACCTCTTCGACACGAACATCACCGTCGCGGGCGGCATGGCCCCGGCGCGCACGTACATCCCCGAGCTGCTGCCGGACGTGCTCTCGGGTGCGATCGAGCCGGGCCGCGTCTTCGACCTCGAGCTCCCGCTCGACGAGGCGGCGGAGGCGTACCGCGCGATGGACGAGCGTCGCGCGATCAAGGTGCTGCTGCGCCCGTAGCGCTCAGCCGCGACGTCAGACGTCCCGCGCCGCACGTTTCGCTCCGCTCGTTCCGCTCCGCACGTTTCGCGGAGCGGAACGCGTGTTTCGAATCGGTAAACAAACCTTTCAGTAAAGAAGGTTGTCCGTTACAGTCCTCGACATGACCACTCGAGGACGCACCCCCGGCCAGCCCGGCCTCCTGCGTGTCCTCAACGACCGGGCCGCACTCGAGCTCCTGCTCGACGACGGGCCGCTCACCCGCAACGAGATCGCCCAGCGCACCGGGCTCAGCAAGCCGACCGCGGCCGAGATCATCCGGCGGCTCGAGGCGGCGGCCCTCATCCGCGAAGCCGGCACCGCATCACAGGCCGGTCGCCGGGGCCCGAGCGCGGTGGTGTACGAAGCGATCACCGACCGCGACCTC
This sequence comes from Curtobacterium sp. MCBA15_013, assembly GCF_001865095.1. Taxonomy (NCBI): domain Bacteria; kingdom Bacillati; phylum Actinomycetota; class Actinomycetes; order Micrococcales; family Microbacteriaceae; genus Curtobacterium; species Curtobacterium sp. MCBA15_013. The sequence goes on from NZ_MJGQ01000018.1 coordinate 33,932, forward strand.
GGCGTGGCGGTCGACGTCCAGCTCGTCGACGTCCGCAGCACCGTGGTGGACGCCGCCGGCCGCACCTTCCCGGTCGCGACCCACACGATGTCCCCGGCCGAGATGCGCGCGCCCGGTGCCGACATCGTCGCCGCCGCGATCTCCCGGGCCGCAGCGGCCGCGGGCGTCGACCCGGACCTCGTCACCGCGGTGGGCATCGGGGTCCAGGCGAGCGTCGACCACGCGACCGACACCCTCATCTTCACCGACGGCCTGCCCGGCTGGCCCCGTGACCGGGTCGCCGCGACGCTCTCCGCCGCACTCGGGGTCCGCGTCGTCATCGAGAACGACGCCAACCTCGCGGCGATCGCCGAACGGAACATGGGCGCCGGACGGACCCCCGGGTCGTTCGCCCTGTTCTGGATGGCCGAGGGCCTCGGCATGGCGCTCGACCTCGGCGGCCACCTGCACACCGGCGCGTCCGGTGCCGCCGGCGAGATCGGCTACCTCGGCGTGCCCGCAGACGCACGCTCCATCGACCCGACGGCCACGATCGTCGCGGACCTCATCTCCGAGTCCGCGATCATCGCACTCGCCGCCGAACACGGGATCACGGCACCGGACGGCACCGCTGCCGACTGGCGCCAGGTGCTCCCGCAGCTGCCCGGGCTCCCCGAGCAGCACCCGTTCACCACCGCCCTCGGCGAGCGCGTCGGGCACAACGTGCTCCCCGCCCTCGCCGTCGCCGATCCCGAGACGGTCGTGCTGCACGGCCCGACCGGGATCGCGGGCGGACCCGCCCTGGCCGCCGCCGTGACCGCCTGGCTCCGGACCCGCACGCGCTGGTCCACCGCCGTCGAGGCCCCCGGCGTCCCCGACACCCCCGTCCTGCACGGTGCGCGGCACGTCCTCATCGACGTCGTCCGCACCGCGCTCGCGGACCGGCTCGAGCGCATCAGCGACGATGTGCCCGCACCGGACCCGGCCGAGCGCCCCTGACCAGCACCACCCCACCCGCACCACTCGAGGCACCATCACCCGGCCCTGTCCCAGGGCTCTTCGGCGCGCCCGGAAACGACGTCGCACGCCCGGATCCGTCCGGCGTGCGGCACCGCGACCGCACCGCGTCGGAGCGAGACCAGAGAGCGAGTACCGCAGTGTCCCTCCCCCAACCGAACGTCCCGCACCGCCGGACGTTCCGCCGCATCGTCACCGCCACGGCCGTCGCCGCCGTGGGCGCCCTCGTCGTCGCGGGCTGCAGCTCCGGCAGCAGCGCCGACTCGATCGAGAAGAGCGCACCGAAGGAGCTCAAGGGCACCGTGTCCCTGTGGCACTTCTTCACCGGGCGCGAAGCCGGCGTCGTGAAGAGCGCCGTCGCCGGCTTCGAGAAGGAGAACCCCGGCGTCACGGTCGACATCCACGCCGGCCAGGACGACGAGAAGCTCCAGAAGGCGATCTCGTCCGGCCAGAACATCGACGTGGGCCTGTCGTACTCGACCGCCATCGTGGGCAGCTTCTGCTCCTCGGGCGCCTTCCGCGACCTGTCGCCCTACATCAAGCGTGACAAGGTCGACCTGTCGGACATCCCGAAGGCCGTGCAGTCGTACACGCAGTACAAGGGCACGCGCTGCACCCTGCCGGCCCTCGCCGACGTCAGTGCGCTGATGTACAACAAGCCGCTGCTCGCGAAGGCGGGCATCACGACCCCGCCGAAGACGCTCGACGAGCTCAAGGCCGACGCCCTGAAACTCACCACGTACAACGCCGACGGGTCGATCAAGCAGCTCGGCTTCAACCCGCTCATCGACTTCTACGAGAACTCCCCCGAGCACTGGGCCCCGATGGTCGACGGATCGTGGCTCGACGCGAAGGGCAACAGCGTGATCGGCACGTCCGACGCCTGGAAGAAGCTCATCACCTGGCAGAAGGGCTTCGTCGACGAGATCGGCTACGACAAGCTGAAGGCCTTCACCTCGGGGCTCGGCCAGGAGTTCGCCGCCGACAACGCGTTCCAGACCGGTCAGGTCGCGATGCAGATCGACGGCGAGTACCGGACCGCCTTCATCAAGGACCAGAAGCCGGACCTCGACTACGGCACCGCACCGACCCCGGTGATGGACGGCCTCGGCAACTACGGTTCGACCTACATCGCGGGCAACGTGGCGGGCATCGCGAAGGGGTCGAAGCACCCCGAGCTGGCCTGGGCGCTGCTGAAGTACCTCTCCACGAACACCGACGCGCAGGTCACGATGGGCAACGGGCTCAAGAACATCCCGACGCTCACCTCGGCCCTCGAGTCGCCGAAGCTCGAGGTCGACGAGAACTACAAGACCTTCGTCGACGTCGCGGGCGACAAGGACACGATGACCTCGCCGGGCACCGCGGACGGCGCCGCCTACATCGGCACCTTCACGAAGTTCTGGCAGGCGTACCAGCAGAACGGCGGCGACCTCGACGCGAAGCTCAAGAAGCTCGACTCGGACATCGACAACGCCAACCAGCTGGCTGGTCCGTGACCATGACCGACGTCACCACCCCTGAGACCGGCAGCCTGGAGGCGCGGCCCACCCGCGCCTCCCGGCCGCCGGCCAGCGCCGGGTCGCGTTCGACGGCCCCCGGGAGCCGGCCACGTCGGCGCCGCTCCGCCGAGTCCCGCCGTCGCCTGGTCGCGCTGACGATGCTCGCCCCGGCCCTGGCGGGCCTCGTGATCTTCTTCGCGTACCCGCTCGTCGCGTCGATCTTCTACTCGTTCACGCGCTACAACCAGCTGCAGGAACCCGAGTTCGTCGGGTTGCTGAACTACCGGTTCCTCTTCACCCAGGACCCGCAGATCGGCCCCGCGGTCGTGAACACGCTGTGGTTCGTGGTCATCCTCGTGCCGGTCCGGATCGTCTGCGGGCTGCTCGTGGCGGGACTGCTCAGCCGCGCGAAGACGGCGACCGGGTTCTGGCGGACGCTGTTCTACCTGCCCGCCCTGGTGCCGCCCGTCGCGAGCGTCGTCGCGTTCGTGTTCCTCTTCAACCCCGGCACCGGCCCCGTGAACCAGATCCTGCGGGTGTTCGGCATCGACGGCCCGCTCTGGTTCAACGACCCCGCGTGGTCGAAGCCCTCGCTCGTGATCATGGGCGTCTGGGTGATGGGCGACATCATGATCATCTTCCTGGCGTCGCTCCTCGACGTGCCACGCGACCTGTACGAGGCCGCGTCGCTCGACGGGGCGAACGGCGTCCAGCAGGTACGGCACATCACGCTGCCGACGATCGCGCCGGTCATCGGGTTCGCCGCCGTCACGGGGGTGATCGCGGCCCTGCAGTACTTCACCGAGGCCGCCGTCGCGTCGGGCGTCGCCAGCGGCAAGGCCACGATCGGCGGAGGCACCGCGGCGCAGCTCGGCTACCCGGGCACCTCGCTGCTCACCTACACCGAGCTGCTCTACCAGCACGGGTTCGCGAACTTCCAGTTCGGCTACGCGTCCGCGATGGCCGTGGTGCTGTTCGTGGTCACCGCCGTGGTGCTCGTCCTCACGATGCGCCGCATCTCCGTCTTCAGACCCGAGGAGTCCTGATGACCGCCGTGTCCCAGTCCCCGCTCGCCCGGGCTCCCCGCGGTGCGGCGTCCGGCTCCGCCCGCGGTCCGCGCCGCAGCCTGCTGGTCTGGATCGCCGAGCACGCCGCACTCGTCGCGCTCGGCGTCCTGACCATCGCGCCGATCGTGTTCGTCATCCTGACGTCGCTGATGTCGAGCAACCAGGCACTCACTGCGTCGATCGTGCCGCGCCCGTTCGACTTCTCGAACTACGGCCGGGTGTTCACCGAACTGCCGCTCGTGCAGTGGTTCGGGAACTCGTCGATGTACGCCGTGCTCGCCACCGCGTTCATGCTCGTCAGCTCGGTCCCGGCGGCGTACGCGCTCGCCCAGATCAAGTTCCGTGGCGCGAACCTGATCTTCACCGTGATCATCGTCGCGATGCTCCTGCCCCCGCAGGTCACCGCGGTGCCGGTCTACGTGATGTGGTCCGAGCTGCACCTCACCGGCACGCTCTGGCCGCTCATCCTGCCGAACCTGCTCGGCGACGCGTTCAGCATCTTCCTGCTCCGTCAGTTCTTCATGACGATCCCGAAGGAGTACGGGGACGCCGCTCGCATGGACGGATGCAGCGAGTGGGGCGTGCTGTGGCGCGTGGTCGTCCCCATGGCCCGCCCGGGCATCGCGTCGGCGGCGATCTTCATGTTCTTCCACTCGTGGAACGACTACTACGGCCCGCTCCTGTACGCCTCCGAGAACCAGGCCGCCTGGCCGGTGGCGTACGGGCTGGCCACGTTCCGCGGCCAACACGGCACCGACTGGTCGATGACGATGGCGATGACCGTCGTCGTCATGGTGCCCGTCGTCATCATCTTCTTCTTCGCACAGAAGGCATTCGTCGAGGGCATCGCGCTCACCGGCGTGAAGGGATAGCACCACAGTGAAACTCGCAGTCATCGGTGGCGGATCCACCTACACCCCCGAACTCGTGGACGGCTTCGCCCGGCTCCGCAACCAGCTGCCCATCGACGAGCTGTGGCTCGTCGACCCCGACCCCGTCCGACGCGAACTCGTCGGCGGTGTCGCGAAGCGGATGTTCGCCCACGCCGGCCATCCGGGCACGATCCACGTCACGGACGACGTCGTCGCCGGGGTCTCGGACGCCGACGCCGTCATGTTCCAGCTCCGCATCGGCGGGCAGGCTGCCCGGCACCAGGACGAGACCTGGCCGCACGAGGCCTGCTGCATCGGGCAGGAGACCACCGGGCCCGGCGGGTTCGCGAAGGCGCTCCGCACCGTGCCGGTCGTGCTCGAGTACGCGTCGCTCGTCAAGCGGTACGCCAAGCCGGACGCGTGGATCGTCGACTTCACGAACCCGGTGGGCATCGTCACCCGAGCACTGCTCGAAGCGGGGCACCGGGCCGTCGGGCTCTGCAACGTGGCGATCGGGTTCCAGCGGCGCTTCGCGAAGGAGTTCGACGTCGCTCCGTCGGCCGTCCGGCTCGACCACGTCGGTCTGAACCACCTGACGTGGGAGCGCGGCGTCCACGTGACGGACGGCTCCGGTGAGCGCGACGTCCTGTCCGACCTGCTCCGTGCCGACACCGGTGCCCTCGACCGGATGGCGGAGAGCGTGCACATGCCGGCCGACCTCATCCGACTGCAGCACGCCGTGCCCTCGTACTACCTGCGCTACTTCTACAGCCACGACGTCGTGCTCGAGGAACAGCTGCACGCGCCCACCCGTGCCGAGGCCGTCATGGAGACCGAGCGGGCCCTGCTCGCGAAGTACGCGGACGAGTCCGTCGTGACGAAGCCCGCCGAGCTCGAGCAGCGCGGCGGCGCCTACTACTCCGAGGCGGCGATCGACGTGCTCTCCTCGATCCTCGGCGACCGCGGTGACGTGCAGGTCCTCAACGTGCGCAACGACGGCACGTTCCCGTTCCTCCCCGACGACCACGTGATCGAGGTCCCGGCCCGGGTCACCCGCGCGGCGATCACACCGTTGCCCGTCGCGCCGCTCGACGCCGACATGGTCGGACTCGTGTCGCACGTCGCCGGGTACGAACGCCTCGCCCTCGACGCCGCCGTGCACGGAGGCCGCGACCGCGTGCTCCGCGCGATGTGGGCGCACCCGCTCGTCGGGCAGGTCGACAAGGCCGAACGGCTCACCGACCTGCTCCTGGCCGCGAACGCGGAGCACCTGCCGTGGACGCGATCGGAGCAGCTGACGTGGGCGGGCTGAACGGAGCCGGAGCGTCCGGGGGCGGCGTCGGCACCGCCCGAGCGACCCGTCCGCCCGCTCCCGTCCCGCCGGCGCCGAGCGACGTCGTCCTGGCCGTCGACGGCGGCGGCAGCAAGACGGACGTCGTCGCGATCGCACTCGACGGTTCGATCGTCGGGCACGCACGGGGCCCCGGCTCGAACCCGCAGACCCGCGGGTGGGACGTCGCCGGGCCGATCCTCGACGACGTCCGGGCGCGGGTCGTCGGCGACCTCGGCGACCGTCGGATCCGGACGACGCACGTGTACCTGGCCGGGCTCGACCTGCACGACGAACTCGTCGCGGCGACCGAGGCGCTCGCGCACTGGGAGGCCGACGGCGGCGCGCCGCACGTCCTCGACAACGACCTGTTCGCACTGCTGCGGGCGGGGACGCTGTCGCCGGACGCCGCCGCGGTCGTCTGCGGCACGGGCATCAACGCGCTCGCGGTCCGGGCCGACGGCACCACCGCACGGTTCCCCGCCATCGGGGACGTCTCCGGCGACTGGGGCGGCGGCGCGTACCTCGGCAACCGTGCGCTGTGGCACGCAGCCCGCGCAGACGACGGTCGCGGACCGGCGACGGCCCTGGTCACGGCCGTCCCGGCGGCACTGGGCCTCCGCAGCGTCCGCGAGGTGACCGAGGCGATCCACTTCGGCCGCCTCGACCAGCGGGTGTTCAACCGGCTGTGCCCGGTGCTGTTCGAGGTCGCCGGCGCGGGTGACGCCGTGGCCGCCGGCGTCGTCGCGCGGCAGGCCGAGGAGATCGTCCTGCTCGCCGCGGTCGCGCTCGAGCGTCTCGGTCTGGGTGGTTCGGCCGCGAGCCCGGTGCCCGTGGTCCTCGGCGGCGGGGTGCTCGCAGCGCGGGATGCCCTGCTCGTCGAGGGCGTCGTCGACGGCCTCGCTGCCCGGGTGCCCGGAGCGGTGCCGACGTGGGTGACCGATCCTCCCGTGCTCGGGGCGGGGTTGGCGGCGCTGGAGTCCGTCGGGGCCGACGACGCCGCGCTCGACCGCTACCGACAGGCCGTGCGCTCCCGCGCCTTCGCGAGCACCACGGCGCTGATCCGCTGACGCGGCCGCGCGCCTGCGCGCCCGCCGCGCCCGCGCACGCGCCCGCGCACTCGCCCGCGGCCGCCGCGCCCGCGCCGCGCCCGCGAAAGCGACAGTGTGCCGCACGACGATCGCGGCACACTGTCGCTCCAGCGGCAGCATCATCGCGCGGACCCTGTGCGCTGTCGCTTCCGCGGCACGACCCACACCGCGCCTGGAACGCACCCACACACGGACGGGAGGCGCGGTGCCAGCCCGCACCGCGCCTCCCGTCCGACCGTGCTCGCGCCCATCCCGTGGTCGCGCGCCCCGAGACTCGGCCGGGCGGACGAGATGCGGGCCGCCGGGCCGCGAAACTGTCCGCCGAGCCGAGACTCGGCGAGACCGCCGCGCGGGGCGCGCCGCGCGCCGCGCGCGCCGCGCGCGCCGCGCCGCGCTACGCGCGCGCCAGCAGCCCCAGCATGTCGACCACCCGGTTCGAGAACCCCCACTCGTTGTCGTACCAGGCGACCACCTTCACGTGCCGCCCCTCGTCGACACGGGTGAGCAGCGAGTCGAACACGCTCGACTCCGGCCGCCCCGTGATGTCCGTCGACACGAGCGGGTCCGCCGTGAACGCCAGCACCCCCGCGAGCGGCCCGGCGGCGGCAGCGCGGTAGGCCTCGTTGACCTCCTCGACGGTGACGTCCCGCGACACCACGGTGTTCAGCTCGACGATCGACCCCACCGGCACCGGCACCCGGATCGCGTCACCCGACAGCTTGCCGTCGAGCCGCGGCAGCACGAGCCCGATGGCCTTGGCAGCCCCGGTCGACGTCGGCACGATGTTCACCCCGGCGGCGCGCGCCCGACGCAGGTCGCGGTGCGGACCGTCCTGCAGGTTCTGCTCCTGCGTGTAGGCGTGCACGGTCGTCATGAACCCGTGCTCGATGCCCGCGAGGTCGTCGAGCACCGACGCCAGCGGCGCGAGCGCGTTCGTCGTGCACGAGGCGTTCGAGACGACGGTGTGCACCGCCGGGTCGTACACGTCGGAGTTCACGCCGTACGCGATGGTGGCGTCCGCACCGGTGGCGGGCGCGCTGATGAGGACGCGGCGGGCTCCCGCGGTCAGGTGTCCCGCCGCTGCGTCGCGCGCGGTGAACCGGCCGGTCGACTCGAGCACGACCTCGACGCCGAGGTCGCCCCACGGGAGCTCCGCCGGCTCGCGCGACGCGAGGACGCGGATGCGCCGTCCGTCGATGACGAGGGTGTCCCCGTCGACCTCGACGGTCCCGGCGAACGGGCCGAGCGCGGAGTCGTACCGGAACAGGTGGGCGAGCGTCTCGGGTGCGGTGAGGTCGTTGACGGCGACGACTTCGAGGTCGTCGCCTCCCCGGGCGAGGAGTGCTCGGAGGGTGTTGCGGCCGATGCGGCCGAAGCCGTTGATCGCGATGCGGGTCATGTGGACTTCCTTTCGTTCCGCGGTCCATGCTCACGGCCCGGGAGGCGCGGCTCCAGTGGCTGGGAAGCCAGCGTTCGAAAGGATGTCGCCACCACTGCGGCGACGCGGTCAGTCCTGGAATGTCCGCCGGTACTCGGTCGGCGAGGTCCCGAGGATCCGACGGAAGTGCGTCCGCAGGTTGGCGTCCGACCCGAGCCCCGCCCGTTCGGCGACCTGGTCGACGGCGAGGTCCGAGCGCTCGAGCAGCTCCCGTGCGAGGTCGACCCGAGCCCGGAGCACCCACTGCATCGGCGTGTACCCGGTGTCCTCGACGAAGCGCCGCGAGAACGTCCGAGGCGAGACCGTCGCGTTCCGGGCGAGGACCTCGAGCGTCAGCGGGTCGGCGAGGTGCCGGAGCGCCCACTCCCGCGTCTCGGCGAAGACGTCCCCGAGGGGCTCGGGCATGCTCCGCGGGACGTACTGCGCCTGCCCGCCGCTCCGGTACGGGGCACTCACGAGCCGCCGTGCGACGTGGTTCGACAGCCCGACCCCGTGGTCCTGCCGGACGATGTGCAGGCACAGGTCGATCCCGCTCGCCGCTCCCGCACTCGTCAGGACGGACCCGGCGTCGACGAACAGCACGTCCTCGTCCACGTCGACCTCGGGGTACCGGTCGCGGAGCACCCGCGTGTAGTGCCAGTGCGTGGTCGCACGGCGGCCGTCGAGCAGTCCGGCGGCGGCCAGGGCGAACGCCCCGGTGGAGATCGCCGCGATCCGGACGCCCCGCTCGTGCGCCTGCCCGAGCGCCGCCACCACGTCGGCCGGGGGTGGTGTGTCCGCGGGGAACCGGTACCCGGGCACGAAGACCGTCTCGGCCCACTCGAGGGCGTCCAGCCCGTGGTCGACCGCGTACGCGAGGCCGTCTCCCCCGGCGATGCGTCCCACGCGGGGGCCGCACACCCGGACCTCGTACGGCATGCTCGGGCGGTTCGAGAAGACCTGCGCCGGGATCCCGACGTCGAGCGGCTTCGCCCCGTCGAGCACGAGGACCGCGACGCGGTGCAGGTGGGGCGTGGCCATGCAGCGACGCTAGCGCCCTCCGGGGACGTCAGGCGTCGCGGATCGCGAGGACCCGGTGCGGAGCTGCCCGCTCCGCCCGCCACCCGGAGGGCAGGACGTCCTGGAGTTCCGGCAGCGTGAAGCTCCGCCGGATCGAGCGCAACCCGTCGACCCGCACGAAGGTGCCGGCCGCGACCAACGTCGAACCGACCGCGTACGCCCGGTAGGCCGAGCGCGACCGCCGGATGTCCGAGTGCAGGCTGCGGCTCGTCGCCAGCTGTTCGGAGTCCGCGAGGAACCCACGCCGCTCCTCGTCGCCGAGGTGGTGCAGCACGTGGTTCGACACGACGACGTCGAACCGCTCCCCCGCGGCGATGAGCTCGGCGCTCGACTGCTGCCGGAAGGTGACACCGCGCGGGGTGGACCGGGTCGCCGCGTCGATCGCCCGCGCGTCCGGGTCGGCCCCGACGACCTCGACGTCGAACCCGTCGGCAGCGGCCCACCGGACGAGCGCCCGCGCGAGGTCGCCGCCACCGCACCCGAGGTCGAGCACGCGTCCCCGCCCGTTCGCGGGGAGCGCCGGCGCGACGTGCGTCCGCCACGCGGAGCGCCAGCCGCTCACGAGTGCGTTCACCACGGCGAAGCGCCGGAACGTCCGCGCGAGCGCGCGCGGGTCGCAGTCCGGGTCGTCCATGAGTTCGTGGAGGTCCAGTGCGCGCGTGGTCAGGTCGACGGCCGGGAGGCGCGGGTCGATCCCCTCGGTGCGGCTCACGAGACGCCCGTGGTCGCCGTCTCGACCGCGTCGTCGCGGGCTGCTGCCGCCGCCGCCTCGACCGGTTCGTCCTGCTCGCGGGCCGGGATCGACGGTCGCGTGCTGCCGACGGCGGTGAGTCGGGCGGCCTCGACCGTCAGGCCCGGCCCGAACGCGAGCGCGATGACGGGGGCACCGTCGTCGATGCCGTCGTCGAGCACCTGGCGGAGCACGAAGAGCACGGTGGCACTCGAGACGTTCCCGTGGTCGCGGAGGACGGCGCGGCTCGCCGAGAGGGCGGCGTCCGGCAGCCCGAGGGCGACCTGCGTCCGGTCGAGGATCGCGCGGCCGCCCGGGTGCACGGCCCAGGTCGGAACGTCGACGGCGGCGGAGCCCACGGCGGACAGCAGCGGTGCGACGGCCTCGGCGACCGTGGCACCGACGAGCTTCGGGACGGCCGTGCTGAGCACCATCTCGAAGCCCTCGTCGCCGATGTTCCACGCCATCTCGGACGCACCCTCGGGCACGACCGTCGTCGCGAAGTCGTCCAGGCGGAGTCCGGCGCCGTCGGCGGTGACCACGGCCGCCGCCGCACCGTCCCCGAAGACGCTGTTGGCGACGATCTGGTCCGGGTCGTCGCTCGCCCGGACGTGCAGCGTGCAGAGCTCGGCGCAGACGACGAGCACCACGGCGGACGGCACGGACTCGGCGAACGCCGCAGCGATGCGGAGCGCCGGGAACGCCGCGCAGCACCCCATGAACCCGATGTGCTGGCGGAAGACCGTGCGGGGGATGCCGAGTTCGGTGACGACGTCGAGGTCGGGGCCGGGCTGGGTGAACCCGGTGCACGAGACGGTCACCACGTGGGTGATCGACTCGGGTGTCACACCCGCGCGGTCCACGGCGTCGCGGGCGGCCGCCACGAACAGGGCCGGGGCGAGCTCGCGGTACCGGTCGTTCCGGGTGCCGGTCGACGGGGACCGCAGCACGCCGTGGTCGTCGCGGAAGGCACCGGACGGCCGCGTGCTGTCGAGTTCCTCGAGCACCGTGTGCCGGTGCTCCACGGCGGAGGCGTCGAACGCGGCGGGGACGAGCCGCCTGCCGAGCCGGCCCAGGTCGGGCTGCGACGCGAAGAGGTCGCGCACCGCAGCCTGCTCGAGTGTCGTCTCGGGGACGGCGGTACCGATGGCGCGGATCGTTGCGGACACGACTCATCCTGTCACCGGGTCGCTGACGCGTCCCCAGGATCGACGGGAGGCGCGGTGCCA
>NZ_MJGQ01000018.1:45789-59061 GCF_001865095.1 Curtobacterium sp. MCBA15_013
GCTGGCACCGTGCCTCCCGTCGATCGTTCGGTCCGGACTACGACTGCTGCGCGCGCTCCAGCACCAGCTCGCGGACGCGGGCGGCGTCCGCCTGGCCCTGCATGGCCTTCATGACGGCGCCGATGATCGCGCCGGCGGCCTGGACCTTGCCGTCCTTGATCTTGGCGAGGACGTCGGGCTGTGCGGCGAGCGCCTGGTCGACCGCGGCGGTGAGCGCCGAGTCGTCCGACACGACCTTGAGCCCACGGGACTCGACGACCTGCGACGGCGACCCTTCGCCGGCGATGACGCCTTCGAGGACCTGGCGCGCCAGGCGGTCGGTCAGGTCACCGGACTCGACGAGGGCGATGAGCTCGGCGACGTGCTGCGGCGAGACGAGGTCACCGGGGGCGGCGTCCCGCGTGTTCGCGACACGGCTGATCTCACCCGTCCACCACTTGCGGGCGGCCTGCGGTGCGGCACCGGCGGCGACGGTCCCCTCGAGCTCGTCGAGCAGCCCGCCGTTCACGACGTCCTGGAACTCGAGGTCGGTGAAGCCCCAGTCGCCCTTGAGCCGACGGCGACGTGCCACCGGGGCCTCGGGCAGGGAGGCGCGGAGCTCCTCGATCACGGCCGGGTCCGGAACGACCGGGAGCAGGTCGGGCTCCGGGAAGTAGCGGTAGTCGTCGGCGTCGGACTTCGGACGACCGGCCGAGGTGCGACCGGTGTCCTCGTGCCAGTGCCGGGTCTCCTGCGTGATCGAGCCACCGGCGGCGAGGATCGCGGCCTGACGCTGGATCTCGTAGCGGATGGCCCGCTCGACGGCCCGGAACGAGTTGACGTTCTTCGTCTCCGTGCGCGTGCCGAGCTTCTCCTGCCCGCGGGGACGCAGCGAGATGTTCGCGTCGCAGCGGAGGTTGCCGCGTTCCATGCGGGCCTCGGAGACGCCGAGCGCCCGGACGAGGTCACGGATGACCTGCACGTACGCCGCGCCGAGCTCGGGTGCGCGCTCCTCGGCGCCGAAGATCGGCTTCGTGACGATCTCGACGAGCGGGACCCCGGCGCGGTTGTAGTCGACGAGCGAGTACTCGGCACCCTGGATGCGGCCCGTGGCGCCGCCGACGTGCGTCAGCTTGCCGGCGTCCTCTTCCATGTGGGCGCGCTCGATCGGCACGGTGAAGATGGTGCCGTCGGCGAGCTCGACCTCGACCTCGCCCTCGTACGCGATCGGCTCGTCGTACTGCGAGATCTGGTAGTTCTTCGGGTTGTCCGGGTAGTAGTAGTTCTTCCGGGCGAACCGCGAGGACTCGGCGATCGAGCAGCCGAGCGCGAGCCCGAGCTGGATCGAGTACCGCACGGCCTGCGCGTTGACGACCGGCAGCGACCCGGGGAGCCCGAGGTCGACCGGCGTCACGTTCGTGTTCGGCTCGCCGCCGAAGAAGTTCGGCGCGTCCGAGAACATCTTGGTCTTCGTCGCGAGCTCGACGTGGACCTCGAACCCGAGGACCGGCTCGTACAGCCGGAGTGCCTCGTCGAAGTCCATCAGCGCGTCCTTCTGCGCCATCAGATCACACCTTCCTGCGCAGCGGACTGCTGACTCTGGTCGAGGTCCGGGATGCTGTCGATGAGCGGGCGGCCCCACTGCTGCTCGAGCAGGCGTTCGAGGGCGGCGCCGTACCGGTAGAGCCGGGCGTCCTCGCGCTGCGGTGCCATGAGCTGCACGCCCGTGGGCAGCGAGTCCTCGGGAGCGAGGCCGTTCGGGATGCTCATGCCCGGGACGCCGGCGAGGTTCGCCGGGATCGTCGTCAGGTCGTTGAGGTACATCGCCAGCGGGTCGTCGATGCGCTCACCGATCGGGAACGCGGTCGTCGGGGCCGACGGGCTGACCAGCAGGTCGACCTGCTCGAACGCGGCCTGGAAGTCGCGCTGCACGAGGGTGCGGACCTTCTGCGCCGACCCGTAGTAGGCGTCGTAGTAGCCGGCGCTCAGCGCGTACGTGCCGAGGATGATGCGGCGCTTCACCTCGGGACCGAAACCGGCCTCGCGCGTGGCGGCCATGACGTCCTCGACGGTGGCACCGTTCTCGGGCGTCACGCGGAGCCCGAAGCGCACGGAGTCGAACTTCGCGAGGTTCGACGAGGCCTCGGCCGGGAGGATCAGGTAGTAGGCGCTGATCGCGTAGGCGAACGACGGAGCGTCGATCTCGACGACGACCGCACCGGCCGACTCGAGCAGGGCGACGGTCTCGTGGAAGCGCTGGGTGACGCCCGCCTGGAAGCCCTCGCCACCGGCGAGCTCCTTCACCACGCCGACGCGCAGGCCGCGCAGCGTGTCCGCCTGCAGGCCCTCGCGCGCAGCGGCCGCCATCGACGGCCAGGCGTCGGGGATGCTCGTGGAGTCACGCGGGTCGTGCCCGCCGATGACGTCGTGCAGCAGCGCGGCGTCGAGGACGGTGCGAGACACCGGGCCGACCTGGTCGAGGCTGGAGGCCAGGGCGATCGCGCCGTAGCGGCTCACCCCGCCGTAGGTCGGCTTCACGCCGACGGTTCCGGTGACGGCGCCCGGCTGGCGGATCGAGCCACCGGTGTCCGAGCCGAGGGCGAGCGGTGCCTCGCGCGCGGCGACCGCGGCCGCCGAACCACCACCGGAGCCACCGGGGATGCGGTCGAGGTCCCACGGGTTGTGCGTCGGGCCGTACGCCGAGAACTCGGTCGTCGAGCCCATGGCGAACTCGTCCATGTTCGTCTTGCCGAGCGGCACGAGGCCGGCGGCACGGAGCTTCGCGACCGGGGTGGCGTCGTACGGCGGCACCCAGCCTTCGAGGATCTTCGAGCCCGACGTCGTGGGCATGTCCTGTGTGCACAGGACGTCCTTGATCGCGATCGGCACGCCGGCGAGCGGACCGAGGTCGTCACCGGCGGCACGGCGGGAGTCGATCGACTTCGCCGCGGCGATCGCGTTCTGGTTGACGTGCAGGAAGGCGTGGACGTCGCCGTCCACCGCCTGGATGCGGTCGAGGTGCGCCTGGGTGGCCTCGACGCTCGAGACGTCGCGCGCCACGAGGGCGTCGGCGAGCGCCGCGGCGCTCAGCTTCGTGATGTCGGTCACTGCTCTTCTCCCAGGATGGCCGTCACGCGGAACCGTTCGCCGTCGGAGTCGGGGGCGCCCGAGAGCGCCTGTTCCTGCGTGAGGGTCGGACCGACCACGTCGGGTCGGGTGACGTTGCCGAGCGGCACGGGGTGGCTGGTCGCCGGGACGTCCGGGGTGGCGACCTCGGTGACCTTGGCGACGCTGTCGACGATGTGCGACAGCTCCCCCGTGAGCTTCTCGATCTCTTCGGGCGTGAGTGCGATACGTGCGAGGTTCGCCAGGTGGGCGACCTGCTCGCTCGTGATGTCAGGCATGGTGCTCCGTCGATCGGTTCGTGGATTGCGCACCAGTCTATTGGTGCCTCAGTGGCCCTTCTGCTTCCCCTGCGGCTTCTGTGGAGACTGCTGCGCCGGCTGCTGCGCTCCCGTCTGCTGACCCTGCTGCTGGCTCTGCTGCTGCGTCGCCGCCGCGTCACCCTGGGAACCGCCCGACGATCCGCTCGACGACGTGTGGCTGGCCTGACCGATCATCGCCGGGTCCGCAGCCGGCAGCGTGCCACCGCCCACGGTCTGGTCGAGGTACGACATCATCGACTTGCCGACGCCGAACTTCGCGCTGTACCCGGTGGTCCCCTGCAGGAACGGCCAGTTCGCCAGGCTCACGTTGCCCTGGACGTTGCCGATCCAGGTCGCGTTCGTGTACTTCGTGCTCGACGCGACGAGCCAGTTCTGCACGTCACCGTCGGTGGTGCCGGTCTTCGCGAACTTCGGGGTGCTGTCGCCGGGGTTGGCGCTCGCGGCGGTGCCGGACCCGGTGAGGACGCCCTGCAACGCGTAGTCGACCGTCCCGGCCACGTCGGCAGCGACACCCTGCGTGCAGGACGACGGCGTCGGGGTGATCTTCGTGCCGTCCGACTCGGTGACGGAGTCGATGGCGGTCGGCGTGCAGACGACGCCGCCGTTCGCGAAGCCAGCGTAGGCCTCGGCGAGGTCGATCGGGGACAGGTTGTTCACGCCGAGGATCGACGACGGGGTCTGTCCGAGCGCGCCGCCGGCCGCCGGGTGGATGCCCATCGACTGGGCGAGCTGGGCGATCTTGCACAGGTCGAGCTGCTTGCCCATCGCGGCGTAGGCGGTGTTGATCGACTCCGAGGTCGCGGCCTGCACGGTCATCGACGACGGCACGTTCTCGGCGTTCGACACCGGCCAGGTCCCGCCGCTGACGTTCTGGCAGGTGTTCGTGAACTCCGAGTTCTGGAACGTGTGCTCGGTCGTCGACACCGACTGCGAGAGCGTGTGCCCGGTGGCGAGCCACTCGGCGAGCGTGAACACCTTGTACGTCGAGCCCGTCTGGAACCCGCCCGAGTTGCCGTACCCGCTGTCGGCGCTGTAGTTCACCGCGGTCGACCCGGCCGTCGAGGTGTCGCCCTGCGTGTACTGCGTGTTCTGCACCATCGAGAGGATCCGGCCGGTGCCCGGCTCCACGGTGACGTTCGAGCCGCCGACGTCGACGCCGGCCATCGTCGACGGGACGTAGGTCGACAGCGCGGTCTGCGCCCGGGACTGCAGGTCGAGGTCGAGCGAGGTGTGGATCTCGAGGCCCTTGGTGTCGAGCGTCGCGATGCGCTCGGCGGCCGTCTTGCCGAACGCCGGGTCCTGCAGCACCTGGTCGCGCACGTAGTCGCAGAAGTACCCGGCGTCGTACCCGGTCGCGGCCGAGGAGCAGCCGTTCGCCGTGGCGGTGATCTTCGGCGTGACCGGTGTCGCCTTCGCCTGTTCGAGCTCGGCCTTCGTGATGTCGTGGTGGACGTACATGCGCTGCAGCACGTAGTCGCGGCGCTCCTTGGTGGCGGCGTAGCCGTTCTTCGCGCCGTTGTCGGCGTTCGACGGCTGGTCGATGCGCAGGTTCGACGGGTTGTTGAGGATCGCGACGAGGGTGGCCGACTGGACGAGCGAGAGGTCCTTCGCGTGCACGCCGAAGTAGTACTCGGCACCGGCCTCGGCGCCGTACACGCGGCCGCCGAGCCCGACGAGGTTCAGGTACCCCGTGAGGATCTGGTCCTTCGAGTACTTCTTGTTCACGGCGATCGCGTACCGCATCTCCTGGAGCTTGCGCTGCGGGGTCACCCCGGCGGCGTCCTCGTAGCACGCGGCGACCTTCTTCTCGGTGTCCGCGGCGTCCTTGCCCGTGAGCTCCTCGCACTGCTGCACGAGGACGTTCTTCACGTACTGCTGGGTGATGCTCGACCCGCCCTGCACGTCACCGCCGACGACCGTCGCCGCCGCACCGCGGAGCGTGCCGACGACGTCGATGCCGCCCTCGTCGTAGAAGCGGGGGTCCTCGGTGTCGATCGCCGCCTGCTTGAGCGTCTTCGCCATCGCCCCGGACGCCACGGTCGTGCGGTTCTCGGCGTAGAACGAGGCGATCTTGACCTGCTGTCCGCCCTTCTCCGCGTAGACGGAGGAGACCTGCTGCGGCGTCTGGATGTCGAGGTAGCTCGGCAGGTCCTCGAAGAAGGACACCGCCCCGGATGTGCTCTCGCCCGCGACGGCGACCCCCGGCGTGACCGCCACGGCGACGAGCATGCCGGCCAGCGCCGACATCGCGACGAACGTCAGGAGAGCACCAGGCCATCGCACCACACGCATGCAGGGCACCGTACGGTCACGATCTGGACTGGTTCTGCCGTGGAACGAGTCCAGGCTGCACCGCCCCTCAGGTTGCCACCCAGGATCAGTCGCGGGGCTGGAGGTCCTGCGGTCGGACGAGGTACATGTCCGGCGACGCCTGCGGCAGCCCGTCGCCACCGCGCTCACCGCGCCGGACCTGCTCGCGCACGAGGTCTCCGCGGCCGACGGCGATGAGCGCCACGTCGTGCAGCGACGCCGTCCCCGGCTTGAGGTAGTCGTTGTGCCCGACCGGTCGGCGGAACACCTCGCCGGCCTCCTGCACGTCGACGCCGCCGGTCAGGTCGAGCACGGTCGAGCCGAACCCCGCCGAACCGGGATCGGTGCCGAAGTACCCGGAGCCGGCGATCGGGTCGCTGTGCGCGTCCCCGACGAACACCTGCCCGGCGCTGACGGCCAGGTCGGCCGAGGTGCGCACGTCGCTCCCCGGCGAGCCCAGGACCGTCAGGGTGTCCGCGCTCATCTCCCCCGAGGCCAGTGCCATGAGCGCCGCGGTCGACCCGTACGAGTGGGCGACGATGTTCACCCGCGGTTCGTCGCCGTCGCGGATCTCCCGGAGCCCGCCGACCGTCCGGGCGAGGCGCTCCCCGCCCGTCTTGGCCATGCCGAGCGACATGATGTTCGACAGGTCCGGCGTGCGGTAGCCCATCCACGCCACGACGGCGACGCCGTTGCCCGAGCCGGGCGCGGCCAGACCGGCCACGGTCGCCTGCTCGGTGTAGAGGTCGTTCGCGGTGTTCGTGAAGTCCGCCATCTGGCCGGTCACGGTGAAGAACATGCCGGGGACGACGACCGTGACGTCGGCGGCGGTGTCCAGGTCCCCGACGGCGATGGCCGCGCGCCCGGCCCCTCGCGTGTCGAGCGTGATGAGGTACCGGTCCGGTGCACCGACCTCGTGCACGAGCGCGTCGCGGACCTGGCCGAGCATCGCGGTCACGGCGGCCGCGGCCGAGTGGTCGGCGAGACCCGTGGCGAGGACCGCCCGGTTCGCACGGTCGCGGACCGCGTAGGGCACGCCCTCGAGGTTCCCGACGACGGACGGCGCGAGGGTCGTCAGCGTGTCGCGCTCGTCGTCCGTGAGTCCGGACCACCAGGCGGTGACCTCGGCGGCGGTCGGCGGGTCGTCCTCGGCGGTCGCGAGCACGTGACGGTCCTGCCCGGCACGGAGGAGGTCCGCGCCGCTGAGCGACGACAGGTCGGTGAGGAACGCCCGCCCGTGCTCGACGGTGACCCCACCCGACGCGGACGACGGCCCGGACACGGACACCGACGCGGTCAGGTGTACCCCGGTCATGACCGGTCGGGGTACTGAGGCACCCTCAGGGACCCGCGCGATCGCGTGCACGACGGCCACGGAGTGGGTGGCGGGCGCGACTGGGGCCTCGACCACTCCGAGCGAGTGCATCGAGGCGGTGAGCAGAGCCGCGGCGATGAGCAGCAAACGGGTCTCCCCCGGGAAGGCCGTCCCGTCGACTCCCTGCAGACGACGGGTGATGCTCTATCGAGTGTAAGGAGAATAGCCTTCCCGAGGACGTGCGCGTTGCAACTTGTCCCCCGAACTGGGTGGACACACAGGCGCGCCGTACCGCACCGACCGACGCCGGACGTGCTCCTGAGTCAGACTCAGTCCTCGGGGTCGTCCCCGGCGGCGTCGCCGAGCGCCGCCGGCCCCTCGGTCACGAGCAGGCGGAACTGCTCGGCGTCGATGATCCGGACCCCGAGTTGTTCGGCCTTCGTGAGCTTCGAACCGGCACCGGGACCGGCCGCGACGAAGTCCGTCTTCTTGCTCACGCTCGAGGCCGCCTTGCCGCCCGCGGCGATGATCGCCTCCTGCGCGCCCTCGCGGCTGTACCCCTCGAGGGAGCCGGTCGCCACGACGGTCAGCCCGCTGAGCACGCCGCCTTCCTCGTCCGCGGCGCCCGGTCCGGGGTGCCCGGGCGTGGTGAACTGCACGCCCGCCGCCGTCCAGCGGTCGATGATGTCGCGGTGCCAGTCGACCTCGAACCAGTCGAGCAGGGCGTCGGCGATGATCCCGCCGACACCGTCCACCGCGGCGAGTTCCTCGCGCGAGGCGGCCCGGATGGCGTCGAGGGACCCGAAGTGGTTCGCGAGCGCGCGGGCTGCCACCGGCCCGACGTGCCGGATGCTCAGGCCGACCATGATCCGCCAGAGCGGCTTCGTCTTCGCGGCGTCGATGTTCGCGAGCATCTCGAACGCGTTCTTCGACGGGTACCGGCTCGGTTCGCCCGTGTAGTCCGCTCCCCGCGCGTCGGGGTCGAACGGCGGATCGGTCTTCTTGCGCGCCCGGCTGAACGGCGTCACCCGCTTCGGCGCACCGTCGTCGGTGGTCTTCTCCATGCCGGTCTCGGCGTCACGGACGATGACCTCGATCGGGACGATGTCCTCCATCGTCAGGTCGAACAGGCCGGCCTCGGTCTCGAGCGGGGGCTGCTCGGGGTGGAGCGGCTGCGTCAGGGCCGCCGCAGCGACCTCGCCCAGCCCCTCGATGTCGAGCGAGCCCCGGGAGGCGATGTGCTCGACCCGGCCGCGCACCTGCGCCGGGCAGCTCTTCGCGTTCGGGCATCGGAGGTCGATGTCGCCTTCCTTCGCGGGGGCGAGGGGCGTGCCGCACTCGGGGCAGTTCGTCGGCATGACGAACTCGCGCTCGCTGCCGTCGCGGAGTTCGACGACCGGACCGAGCACCTCGGGGATGACGTCGCCGGCCTTCCGGAGCACCACGGTGTCCCCGATGAGGACGCCCTTCGCCTTGACGACCTGCTGGTTGTGCAGGGTCGCCTGGCGCACGACCGACCCGGCGACCTCGGCCGGGGCCATCACCGCGAAGGGCGTGGCGCGACCGGTCCGACCGACGCTGACGACCACGTCGAGGAGCGTCGTGTGGACCTCTTCCGGCGGGTACTTGTACGCGATCGCCCATCGCGGGGCGCGGGACGTCGACCCGAGTTCCTCGTGCAGGGCGAGGTCGTCGACCTTGATCACGATGCCGTCGATCTGGTGCTCGACCGAGGCCCGTCGCTCGCCGTAGTCCTTGACGAAGGCCAGCACCTCGTCGATGGAGTCGAAGACCCGGTAGTGCGAACTCGTCGGCAGGCCCCACGTCTGCAGGAGCTCGTACACCTCGGACTGCGCGCGCACGTCGGCGTCCCGTTCGAGTTCGCGGACGGGCCACGCGCCGATGCCGTGCACGAGCATGCGGAGCCGACGGAGCCGGTCCACCATGAGCTCGCGCTTCGCCTCGGACTTGCCCTCCTCCTTCTGGCGGAGGGATCCGGCTGCCGCGTTGCGCGGGTTCGCGAAGACCCGCTCCCCAGCGTCGCGCTGCTTGGCGTTCAGTTCGTCGAACTGCTCGACCGGGAAGAAGATCTCGCCGCGGACCTCGACGAGGGGCGGGTGCCCGGAACCGGACAGGCGGTCCGGGATCGTGCCCATCGTGCGGACGTTGCCGGTGACGTCCTCGCCGACGACGCCGTCACCGCGCGTCGCCGCCGAGACGAGCCGACCGTTCTCGTAGCGGAGGTTGATCGCGAGCCCGTCGATCTTCAGCTCGGTGAGGAACCGGACGCGCTCGGCACCGGCGTCGCGCTGCACCTTGACCGCCCAGTCGACGAGTTCGTCCGGGCTGAAGACGTTGTCGAGGCTGAGCATCCGTTCGGCGTGCTCGACCGGCGCGAACTGCACGGTCTGCGCCTGGCCGCCCACGGTCTGGGTCGGGCTGTCCTCGGTGAGGAGTTCCGGGAAGCGCTGCTCGATCGCGTCGAGGCGGTGGACGAGCCCGTCGTACTCGCCGTCCGCGACCGTCGACCCGTTCTCGTCGTAGTACGCGTGCCGCAGCTCGTTGATGCTGGACCGGAGCCGGTCGACCTCACGCTGCGCCTGCGCCGCGTCGAGTGCGGCGGGGTCGATCGTCTCGAACGTCGAGTCCGCGGGCGTCGTGTCGCTCATGCCCTCAGTTCTACCGGCAACCACCGACCGGACGCGCAGCCGACGGGCAACCCGGGAGCGCCGCGCGGTCAGACGGAGGCGGGCACCGCCGACGTCGTCGCGTCGATCGTGCACTGCCCGAGCACCCGGGTGCCGACGTACACGACCGCGGTCTGCCCCGGCGCGACGCCCGAGAGCGGCTCGTCGACGTCGATGACCAGCTGGCCGTCGGTGACCCGTGCGGTCGCGGGCACCGGGTCGGCGTGCGCCCGGATCTGCACGTCGCACGCGAACGGCGTGGACGGGTCGGCGGGCGCGGTGCCGGCCCAGGTGAAGCGCGACCCGGACATCGAGGTCACGTCGAGCGCCTCCTTCGGGCCGACCACGACGGTGTTCTCCTTCGGTCGGATCTCGAGCACGAACCGCGGCTTGCCGTCCGGTGCCGGTCGACCGAGGTGCAGTCCGCGCCGCTGTCCGACCGTGTACCCGGTCGCCCCGTCGTGCGCACCGACGACCGTGCCGTCCCGCTCGACGACGTCGCCGGGGGCCGTGCCGACGCGGTCCGCCAGCCAGCCCCGGGTGTCGCCGTCCGGGATGAAGCAGATGTCGTAGGAGTCGGGCTTCTGCGCCACGGTGAGGCCTCGCGCCGCCGCCTCGGCCCGGACCTCGTCCTTCGAGGGCGTCGCTCCGAGCGGGAACATCGCGTGCTGGAGCTGCTCGGCGGTCAGGACGCCGAGGACGTACGACTGGTCCTTCGCCCACGCCGCCGAGCGGTGCAGCTCGCGCGCCCCGTCCGGACCGGTGACGATCGAGGCGTAGTGCCCGGTGCAGACGGCGTCGAACCCGAGGGCGAGCGCCTTCTCGAGCAGCGCCGCGAACTTGATCCGCTCGTTGCAGCGCATGCAGGGGTTCGGGGTACGACCGGCCTGGTACTCGGCCACGAAGTCGTCGACGACGTCCTCCTTGAACCGGGCCGAGAAGTCCCACACGTAGTACGGGATGCCGAGCGCGGACGCGGCGCGCTGGGCGTCCATCGAGTCCTCGATCGTGCAGCAGCCGCGGCTGCCGGTGCGCAGGGTCCCGGGCATGCGGCTCAGCGCCAGGTGCACACCGACCACGTCGTGCCCGGCGTCGACCGCCCGGGCTGCGGCCACCGCCGAGTCGACCCCACCGCTCATCGCCGCCAGAACTCGCATGGCTCCAGGGTAACCCGCCGACGAAGCGGTACCGCGGGCGTACCGTTGTCCGAGCGATGACCTCCGAGACCCCTGCCTTCGACTTCCGGTCGGTCCTGCTGTCCGGGTTCCTGCCCGCAGCGCTCTTCGCGATCGGCGAGGGCGCGATCATCCCGATCATCCCGATCGCGGCGAGCTCCCTCGGCGCGAGCCTGGCGTTCGCGGGCTTCGTCGCGGCGCTCATCCTCGTGGGCGAGCTCATCGGGGACGTGCCGTCCGGGGTGGTGGTCGCCCGCATCGGGGAGCGCAACGCGATGATCGGCGCGGCGGTCGTCTCGGTCGTCGGGCTCCTGGTGTGCACGGCCGCCCCGAACGCCTGGGTCCTCGCGCTCGGGGTGTTCCTCGTCGGTGTCTCCACCGCCGTCTTCGCCCTCGCTCGGCACGCCTACATGACGACCGCGATCCCCCTGCACATCCGGGCCCGGGCGCTGTCGAGCCTCGGCGGAGTGTTCCGGTTCGGCTACTTCGTCGGCCCGTTCATCGCCGCCGGTGTCGTGCACCTGACGGGCACCACGCAGAGCGCGTTCTGGATCCACATCGTCTGCTGCCTCCTGGCGGCGGTGACGCTCCTCGTCCTGCGCGACCCCGCGACGGGCGCACGCGGCTTCCGCAGGCCGAGCCGCGCCTCCCGGCCCACGACGGACGACGCGAGGGACAAGACCGACGCGACCACCACGGAGCCGCCCACCGACACCGGTGCGCAGTTCGTGCAAGAGGAAGCGCACGGCCTCTTCCGCACCATCCGCGCGAACCGGGCCGTGCTCCTCCGGCTCGGCAGCGGTGCCGGCCTGATCGGCGCGCTCCGCGCCGGCCGCCAGGTCATCCTGCCGCTCTGGGCGGTCAGCGTCGGGCTCGACGACTCGACCGCGGCGCTCGTCATCGGCATCGCCGGTGCGGTCGACTTCGCGCTCTTCTACACGAGCGGGCAGATCATGGACCGGTGGGGCCGCCTGGCGAGCGCACTCCCCTGCATGGTCGGGCTCAGCATCAGCTACTTCCTGCTCGCGTGGTCCGGACACCTCGACGCCCGGGTGGGCTGGTTCGTCGCGAACGCGATGGGGATGTCGCTCGCGAACGGGGTCGGGTCGGGCATCCTCATGACGCTCGGCGCGGACCTCGCGCCGCGGGACCACCCGGCGCCGTTCCTGGGCGCCTGGAGGTTCACCGGCGACTTCGGGCAAGCAGCTGCACCGCTCCTCATCTCCGGCGTGACCGCCGTCGCGTCGATCGGCGTCGCGAGCGGGGTGATGGGGGTGCTCGGCCTGGTCGGCGCGGGCATCCTGTTGCGGTACGTGCCGCGGTACCTCCCGCGGAAGCTGCGCTGACCGTCCGCAGAACGGCCGGTCGGGGCGGCCCAGGAGGCGCGGATCACGTCCGGCGCGCGGGCGGCGCTCGGTAGACTGCCGCTGCTCGCGGGAGTGGTGGAATCGGTAGACACGCAGGATTTAGGTTCCTGTGCCCCTGGCGTGAGGGTTCGAGTCCCTCCTTCCGCACCAGAAGTTGCGTCCTCACGCATCTCATACCACCGAGGGACGTTGCCGTCATCGGCGGACGGTACCCTCGTCCTGCGGGACGCCTCCCCGTGTCCCCGCCTCCACGACCGGAAGAACCATGCACTCCGTCGCACTCGCCCTGATCCCCTGGCTGGATCCGCAGTACATCCTCGACAACTTCGGGGCCATCGCCGTGTTCGTGGTGTGCGCCATCATCTTCGCCGAGACCGGGCTGCTCGTCGGCTTCATCTTCCCGGGCGACAGCCTGCTCGTGATCACCGGCCTCTTCGCGTTCGACCGCGGCGGCGAGATCGGCGGCATCCCCGTCTGGATCGCCGCGCTGATGATCGCCGCGTCCGCGTTCCTCGGCGGCGAGCTCGGCTACTACATCGGCAAGAAGGCCGGCCCGCCCATCTTCGAGCGCAAGGAGAGCGGGCTGTTCTCCAAGGCGAACGTCGACCGCACGAACGCGTTCTTCCACCGGTTCGGCCCCCTCGCGGTGATCCTCGCCCGGTTCGTCCCCGTCGTGCGGACGTTCCTGCCGATCGCCGCCGGTGTGGGCCGGATGAACTACAAGAAGTACTCGCTGTACAACGCGATCGGCGCCGTCGTGTGGGGCGTCGGGGTGACGTTCCTCGGGTACTTCATCGGGCACATCCCGTTCGTCGCGCACATCGTCCGCGAGTACATCGACATCATCCTGCTCGCGGCCGTCGTCGTGACGGTCGTGCCGATGGCGCTGACGTACTTCCGGAACGCGCGCAAGGCGAAGCGCGACGAGGCCGCGGCCGAGGCGGGGACCGAGCCGCAGCGCTGACGGTCCGTCCTGACGGACAGGAGGCGCGG
>NZ_MJGQ01000019.1:0-5173 GCF_001865095.1 Curtobacterium sp. MCBA15_013
TTTTTTACGGAGAGTTTGATCCTGGCTCAGGACGAACGCTGGCGGCGTGCTTAACACATGCAAGTCGAACGATGATGCCCAGCTTGCTGGGTGGATTAGTGGCGAACGGGTGAGTAACACGTGAGTAACCTGCCCCTGACTCTGGGATAAGCGTTGGAAACGACGTCTAATACTGGATATGATCACTGGCCGCATGGTCTGGTGGTGGAAAGATTTTTTGGTTGGGGATGGACTCGCGGCCTATCAGCTTGTTGGTGAGGTAATGGCTCACCAAGGCGACGACGGGTAGCCGGCCTGAGAGGGTGACCGGCCACACTGGGACTGAGACACGGCCCAGACTCCTACGGGAGGCAGCAGTGGGGAATATTGCACAATGGGCGAAAGCCTGATGCAGCAACGCCGCGTGAGGGATGACGGCCTTCGGGTTGTAAACCTCTTTTAGTAGGGAAGAAGCGAAAGTGACGGTACCTGCAGAAAAAGCACCGGCTAACTACGTGCCAGCAGCCGCGGTAATACGTAGGGTGCAAGCGTTGTCCGGAATTATTGGGCGTAAAGAGCTCGTAGGCGGTTTGTCGCGTCTGCTGTGAAATCCCGAGGCTCAACCTCGGGCTTGCAGTGGGTACGGGCAGACTAGAGTGCGGTAGGGGAGATTGGAATTCCTGGTGTAGCGGTGGAATGCGCAGATATCAGGAGGAACACCGATGGCGAAGGCAGATCTCTGGGCCGTAACTGACGCTGAGGAGCGAAAGCGTGGGGAGCGAACAGGATTAGATACCCTGGTAGTCCACGCCGTAAACGTTGGGCGCTAGATGTAGGGACCTTTCCACGGTTTCTGTGTCGTAGCTAACGCATTAAGCGCCCCGCCTGGGGAGTACGGCCGCAAGGCTAAAACTCAAAGGAATTGACGGGGGCCCGCACAAGCGGCGGAGCATGCGGATTAATTCGATGCAACGCGAAGAACCTTACCAAGGCTTGACATACACCGGAAACGGCCAGAGATGGTCGCCCCCTTGTGGTCGGTGTACAGGTGGTGCATGGTTGTCGTCAGCTCGTGTCGTGAGATGTTGGGTTAAGTCCCGCAACGAGCGCAACCCTCGTTCTATGTTGCCAGCGCGTTATGGCGGGGACTCATAGGAGACTGCCGGGGTCAACTCGGAGGAAGGTGGGGATGACGTCAAATCATCATGCCCCTTATGTCTTGGGCTTCACGCATGCTACAATGGCCGGTACAAAGGGCTGCGATACCGTAAGGTGGAGCGAATCCCAAAAAGCCGGTCTCAGTTCGGATTGAGGTCTGCAACTCGACCTCATGAAGTCGGAGTCGCTAGTAATCGCAGATCAGCAACGCTGCGGTGAATACGTTCCCGGGCCTTGTACACACCGCCCGTCAAGTCATGAAAGTCGGTAACACCCGAAGCCGGTGGCCTAACCCTTGTGGAAGGAGCCGTCGAAGGTGGGATCGGTGATTAGGACTAAGTCGTAACAAGGTAGCCGTACCGGAAGGTGCGGCTGGATCACCTCCTTTCTAAGGAGCATCTGGCTCGTCGTGTCCTTCGGGGGACGGTGGGTCCAGGCGCCGGATCGAGACGAACGTTCTCGCCGGTAGCTCATGGGTGGAACATTGACAGTGCAGTCGGGAGCGCAGCTTCTGACCTCAGTACGCCGGGGCCTTCGTGGTTCGGGTTGGAACGGGTTGGGGGTGAGCGGGTCGGCTGGTGCACGTTGTTGGGTCCTGAGGGACCAGGCTTCCCGGCCGAGTGTGGTCGGGGGTTGAGCCGTGACTGGGGCCTTTGGGTTCTGGTTGGGTTCTTCGGTGGGCCGCATGAAGCTGGGAGCATGGTTCCTGGGGGAGTGTGGTGCCGATCGTATGTTGAGAACTACACAGTGGACGCGAGCATCTTAGATCGCTCGTGACGATGATCAGGCCCTTTGGGTTTGGTGATTGTTCGAGTCGATCGCAATTTTAATCTTTGTGGTCAAGTTTCTAAGAGCAAACGGTGGATGCCTTGGCATCTGGAGCCGAAGAAGGACGTAGAAATCTGCGATAAGCCTCGGGGAGCTGATAATCGAGCTGTGAGCCGAGGATTTCCGAATGGGGAAACCCCGCTGGGCGCTTTTGTGACCTGGTGACTCCCGCCTGAATATATAGGGCGGGTAGAGGGAACGTGGGGAAGTGAAACATCTCAGTACCCACAGGAAGAGAAAACAACATGTGATTCCGTGAGTAGTGGCGAGCGAAAGCGGATGAGGCTAAACCGATCATGTGTGATAGCCGGCGGGCGTTGCATGGTCGGGGTTGTGGGACACGTCGCTCAGTTCTGCCGGACTGGGGCGGTTACAGCGCATCATAGTCGAACCGGTTTGAAAGCCGGGCCGTAGTGGGTGCCAGCCCCGTAGACGAAATGGTGTTATGGCCGGATGTGTATCCCAAGTAGCACGGGGCCCGAGAAATCCCGTGTGAATCTGTCAGGACCACCTGATAAGCCTAAATACTCCCAGATGACCGATAGCGGACAAGTACCGTGAGGGAAAGGTGAAAAGTACCCCGGGAGGGGAGTGAAATAGTACCTGAAACCGTTTGCTTACAAACCGTCGGAGCCTCCTTGTAGGGGTGACGGCGTGCCTTTTGAAGAATGAGCCTGCGAGTTAGTGATATGTGGCGAGGTTAACCCGTGTGGGGCAGCCGTAGCGAAAGCGAGTCTGAATAGGGCGATTCAGTCGCATGTCCTAGACCCGAAGCGAAGTGATCTATCCATGGCCAGGTTGAAGCGACGGTAAGACGTCGTGGAGGACCGAACCCACTTCAGTTGAAAATGGAGGGGATGAGCTGTGGATAGGGGTGAAAGGCCAATCAAACTTCGTGATAGCTGGTTCTCTCCGAAATGCATTTAGGTGCAGCGTTGCGTGTTTCTCGCCGGAGGTAGAGCTACTGGATGGCCGATGGGCCTCAACAGGTTACTGACGTCAGCCAAACTCCGAATGCCGGTGAGTGAGAGCGCAGCAGTGAGACGGTGGGGGATAAGCTTCATCGTCGAGAGGGAAACAACCCAGACTACCAACTAAGGCCCCTAAGCGTGTGCTAAGTGGGAAAGGATGTGGAGTTGCATAGACAACCAGGAGGTTGGCTTAGAAGCAGCCACCCTTGAAAGAGTGCGTAATAGCTCACTGGTCAAGTGATTCCGCGCCGACAATGTAACGGGGCTCAAGCACACCGCCGAAGTTGTAGATTTCGCACACTCGATAAGCCTTCGTGGTTCAGTCGTGCGGAGTGGTAGGAGAGCGTCGTGTGGCGAGTGAAGCGGCGGAGTGATCCAGCCGTGGACGCTACACGAGTGAGAATGCAGGCATGAGTAGCGAAAGACGGGTGAGAAACCCGTCCTCCGAAAGACCAAGGGTTCCAGGGCCAGGTTAATCCGCCCTGGGTAAGTCGGGACCTAAGGCGAGGCCGACAGGCGTAGTCGATGGACAACGGGTTGATATTCCCGTACCGGCGAACAACCGCCCAAGCTAATCCAGTGGTGCTAAGAGTCCTAACCCGCATTTGACCGGATCCCTTCGGGGTGATGGCGTGCGGTCTAACGCTCGACCCCATGCTGGTGCGGTTAGCGTATGAACAGGTGTGACGCAGGAAGGTAGCTGAGCCAGGCGATGGTATCCGTAAGGTGATCCTGGTGTAAGGATGTAGGGCTGACGATAGGCAAATCCGTCGTCTGTATGCCTGAGATCCGACGCGTACCCGTAAGGGGAAATCAGTGATCCTATGCTGCCGAGAAAAGCATCGACGCGAGGTTGCAGCCGCCCGTACCCGAAACCGACTCAGGTGGTCAGGTAGAGAATACCAAGGAGATCGAGAGAATCGTGGTTAAGGAACTCGGCAAAATGCCCCCGTAACTTCGGGAGAAGGGGGGCCGGACACGTGATGCGGACTTGCTCCGCTGAGCGTTGAAGGCCGCAGAGACCAGTGGGAAGCGACTGTTTACTAAAAACACAGGTCCGTGCGAAGTCGCAAGACGATGTATACGGACTGACGCCTGCCCGGTGCTGGAAGGTTAAGAGGAAGGGTTAGCCTTTGGGCGAAGCTCTGAATTTAAGCCCCAGTAAACGGCGGTGGTAACTATAACCATCCTAAGGTAGCGAAATTCCTTGTCGGGTAAGTTCCGACCTGCACGAATGGCGTAACGACTTCCCAGCTGTCTCAACCGCGAACTCGGCGAAATTGCACTACGAGTAAAGATGCTCGTTACGCGCAGCAGGACGGAAAGACCCCGTGACCTTTACTACAGCTTGGTATTGGTGTTCGGTGTGGCTTGTGTAGGATAGGTGGGAGACTGTGAAGCGGGCACGCTAGTGTTCGTGGAGTCATTGTTGAAATACCACTCTGGTCACTCTGGATGTCTAACGTAGGACCCTGATCGGGTTCATGGACAGTGCCTGGTGGGTAGTTTAACTGGGGCGGTTGCCTCCCAAAGAGTAACGGAGGCGCCCAAAGGTTCCCTCAACCTGGTTGGCAATCAGGTGGCGAGTGTAAGTGCACAAGGGAGCTTGACTGTGAGACTGACAGGTCGAGCAGGGACGAAAGTCGGGACTAGTGATCCGGCAGTGGCTTGTGGAAGCGCTGTCGCTCAACGGATAAAAGGTACCTCGGGGATAACAGGCTGATCTTGCCCAAGAGTCCATATCGACGGCATGGTTTGGCACCTCGATGTCGGCTCGTCGCATCCTGGGGCTGGAGTAGGTCCCAAGGGTTGGGCTGTTCGCCCATTAAAGCGGTACGCGAGCTGGGTTTAGAACGTCGTGAGACAGTTCGGTCCCTATCCGCTGCGCGCGTTGGAAATTTGAGAAGATCTATCCCTAGTACGAGAGGACCGGGATGGACGAACCTCTGGTGTGTCAGTTGTTCTGCCAAGGGCACCGCTGATTAGCTACGTTCGGACCGGATAACCGCTGAAAGCATCTAAGCGGGAAGCCGTCTTCGAGATGAGATTTCCATGCACCTTGAGTGTGAGAGGCTCCCAGCAGACTACTGGGTTGATAGGCCGGATGTGGAAGCGGGGACTAACGACCCGTGGAGCTGACCGGTACTAATAAGCCGAAGACTTGACAACACAACTATTTCCCACACTTCGGTGTGGGGCTCGCGTCCACTTTGTGGTTCCCGACAGACGATCGGGAA
>NZ_MJGQ01000020.1:0-833 GCF_001865095.1 Curtobacterium sp. MCBA15_013
GACGCGGTGGGGGCGCCCCCGACGACGGGGTTCGCGGTGGTGGCGGTCTTCTCGCGGATCGGCGCGCTCATGCCGACACCCCGCGCTTCGCCAGGACGCGGTCGGTCTGGTCGATGGCGTCCTGCCAGGCACGCTCCGGGTCCTTGCCGCCGGACTCCACGTTCGTGATCTCGGTCGCGAAGGCGCCGATGAACCGCTCCGAGTTCGAGATGTACGTCACGGGGACCTCCGGTGCGGCCTTGCTGAAGAAGTCGAGCGGGTTCTGGTCCCCGAAGAAGTCGCCGGGGTTGCGCATGATGCCGTTCTCGAACGACGCGGGTGTCGACGGGAAGAGCTGGATGTCGTTGTAGGTGTGGGACTGCACGTCCGCGCCGGTGATCCACTTGGCGAACGCCACCGCGGCCTCCGGGTTCTTCGACGTCTTGGGCACGGCCAGGAACGAGCCGCCGCTGTTGCCCGGTCGCTCGGGCTGCCGGGCGATCCGCCACTTCCCGGACAGGTCCGGAGCCGTGTCGTGGATGATCTGCGTCCACCACGCGCCCTCGATCTGCCCGGCGACCCGACCCGCGACCCACCCGGCGTTCTGGTCGGTCCCGGACTGCAGGTTGCCGGTGATCCCGGCGTGGATCGACTCGACCGCGTTCTCCCAGGCCTTCCGGA
The DNA here is from genome assembly GCF_001865095.1 of Curtobacterium sp. MCBA15_013. Classification (NCBI taxonomy): domain Bacteria; kingdom Bacillati; phylum Actinomycetota; class Actinomycetes; order Micrococcales; family Microbacteriaceae; genus Curtobacterium; species Curtobacterium sp. MCBA15_013. The sequence continues at coordinate 661 of NZ_MJGQ01000020.1, forward strand.
TCGAGCTGTCGTCATCGTGGTAGAGCGGCTGGTCGTCACGGTCGAAGTACCGCGTGGGGCTCGCGGAGACGAACTGGTTGAAGAGCTGCGTCGCGGTGATGATCGTCGCGGCACCGGTCTTCTGCTTGATCTGCTTGCCGAAGGTCCGGAAGTCCGCCCAGGTCTGGATCGCC
>NZ_MJGQ01000020.1:1476-2533 GCF_001865095.1 Curtobacterium sp. MCBA15_013
TCCGCCCAGGTCTGGATCGCCGCGCTCACCTCGTCCGGGTCGGTGGGGAGGTCGGCCTTCTGCAGGACGTCCTGGTTGTAGAAGAAGCCGGTGGGGCCGGTGTCGACGGGCCAGAAGCACTGCCGCCCGGACGGGGTCCGGCCGAGCGAGAGCTTCCAGTCGTAGTAGGCGGACTTCTCGGTGGCGGAGGGATCGAAGTCGGTGAAGAGGTCCTCGTCGGGGAAGTAGAGCCAGCAGTTCGAGTTCACCATGAGGACGTCGGGGATGAACGCGTTCCCGGCGAGGGCGGTCCGGAACTTGGTGTCGTACGACGCCCCGCCGATGAGGTCCGGCCGCAGCCGCATCGGTTCGTGGCCGCTGATGCCCCCGGCCGCCTGCTTCAGGAACTTCGGGTCGAGGGACCGGTTCCAGTACCAGAGGACGAGTTCGTCCGGGTCCTTGGAGATCGCGGTGCCGGTGGAACACCCGGCGAGGAGGGCCGTGGTGGCGAGTGCGCCGAGGGCGCCTGCGCCGGCGAGGAACCCCCGCCGGCTGAGACTGTGCGTTGCTGCTGTCACTGGAGTGCCTGCTCTCGTCGTTGAGATGCGGAACCGTTGAGCGCTCGACCGTGAACGCTCACGAAGTGGTCAGAGCATGCCCCGGCCGACACGCCGTGTCAAGCATCTGCATCGTTGCAGGTGCAGAGACGGACGGGTACGGTCGTCGGGACCGTGAAGGTTCACGACACGATAGGGATCCGCATGTCAGCGCAGACCGCGACCACCGCCAGCAGCACCTCCTCGACGGGGCACGACACCCCCGGCTGGGCCGTCCTCGGCCCCGGTGGGATCGCCCGCCGTTTCCTCTCCCAGCTGCCCTCGAGCGGCGTCGGGGCCACCCTCGTCGCGGCTGGCAGCTCGTCGGCGGAGCGAGCGGGAGCGTTCGCTGCCGAGGCGGCCGAGCACGGGTTCGCCGACGTCGCCGCGGCCACCTACGACGAGGTACTCGCCGACCCGCGCGTCGACGCCGTCTACGTCTCGACGGTCCACACCGGGCACGCGGCCCTCGTCCTCGCGGC
>NZ_MJGQ01000020.1:3198-4471 GCF_001865095.1 Curtobacterium sp. MCBA15_013
CTGTGCGAGAAGCCGCTCTCGCCGAACCACGGCACGTCCATGGCGCTCGCCGATGCCGCACGCCAGGCCGGCCTGCCCCTCGTCGAGGCGTACATGTACCGCTTCCACCCGCAGACCGCGGCCCTGCTCGACCTCGTCCGGCAGGGTGCGATCGGTACCGTCACGCACGTCGACGCCTCGTTCGCGTTCCGGGCGGGCAGCCGGTCCGGCCGACTCTTCGACGTCGACACGGCCGGCGGCGGGATCCTCGACGTGGGCGGCTACCCGGTGACCATGACGGCCGCGATCGTGCAGGCCGCGACCGGCGTGGCCGTCGCCGAGCCCACCGAGCTCACCGCCACCGGGACCGTCGGCCCGACCGGCGTCGACGAGTGGACGGTGGCACAGCTCAGCTACACCGGCGGGATCACCGCGAACCTCCGGACCGGCGTCCGCGTGGAGGACGACAACGCCGTGATCGTCCACGGCACCACGGGGAAGATCACGCTCACCGACCCGTGGACCCTCGGCGACGACCCCACGATCGAGATCAGCACGGTCGACGAGGACCCGCGCACGCTGTCCTTCGCCGGCGCGCACCCCTACGCCCTCGAGGCCGACGCCACCACGGCGGCCCTCGCGGCCGGTCGTGTCGACGCTCCCGAGTTCACCCTCGACGAGTCGCTCGCCACCGCCCGGACGCTCGACAAGTGGCGTGCCGCGATCGGTCTGCGCTTCCCGTTCGAGGCCGAGACCGCCGACATCCCGACCGTCAGCGGCCGACCCCTCACGGTCGCCGCGCACGAGCCCGACCGTGCCGACAACCCGATGCGCTACGGCGAGGTCGCGGGTGTCGGCAAGCGCATGTCCCGACTGGTGATGGGTGTCGACAACCAGCCCGACCTCGCGCACGCGAGCGCGATCTTCGACCTGTTCGTGGAGCAGGGCGGCAACGTGTTCGACACCGGCTACATCTACGGCGGGGGCGTGCTCGAGGGCCGGCTCGGCAAGTGGATCCAGAACCGCGGCGTCCGCGAGGACGTGGTCGTGATCACCAAGGGCGCGCACACGCCGTACTGCGACCCGGAGTCCCTCACCCGGCAGCTGCTCGAGAGCCTCGAGCGCCAGGGCACCGATTACGCGGACATCTACATGATGCACCGCGACAACACGGACATCCCGGTGGGGGAGTTCGTCGACGTCCTCGACGAGCACCGTCGTGCCGGCCGCATCCGCGTGTACGGCGGCTCGAACTGGACCCCTGCCCGGTTCGACGAGGCGAACGCCTACGCCC
>NZ_MJGQ01000020.1:5128-6648 GCF_001865095.1 Curtobacterium sp. MCBA15_013
ACGAGGCGAACGCCTACGCCCGCGCGAACGGCAAGCACGAGTTCGAGGTGCTGAGCAACCACTTCGGGCTGGCCGAGGCGTACGACGTGCCGTGGGCCGGCTGCGAGCACGCCACCGACGCGGCGTCGAAGCAGTGGCTCGAGGAGCGCCAGGTGCCCCTGCTGCCCTGGTCCTCGCAGGCGCGTGGGTTCTTCACCGGCCGGGCCAAGCCGGAGGACACGAGCGACGCCGAGCTCGTGCGCTGCTACTACAGCGACGAGAACTTCGAGCGGCTGCGCCGTGCGTCGGAGCTCGGCGAGCGGTTCGGCGTCCCCGCGACGGCGATCGCCCTGGCCTACGTGCTGCACCAGCCGTTCCCGACGTTCCCGCTCTTCGGACCGCGTACGATCGCGGAAGCCCGGTCGTCCATGACCGGCCTCTCCGTCGACCTCACTCCGGAACAGGTGGCATGGCTGGACCTCCGCGACTGACCGAACCCGTTCCCGTACCCGGCGGCCGGGCGACGATCATCGACGTCGCCGCGGCCGCCGGGGTGTCCCGGCAGACCGTCACCCGGGCGATGAACGGCATGTCCGGCATCAGCGCGGCGACGAAGGAACGGGTCCTCGCCGCCGCGGAGCGCCTCGACTACCGGCCGTCGCGCTTCGGCCGCGGGCTCGTCACGGGTGGCGACCACCAGCTCGGCCTCGTCGTGAACGACCTGCGCAACCCCTACACGCCGCAGCTCGCCTCGGCCGTCTTCCGGCTCGCCGCCGAGCAGGGCTGGAACGTCATGCTCGCCGACGTCGACCTGGCGAGCGACGCCGACCGCATGGTGCAGGCGCTCGGGTCGCAGACGGACGTCGTCATCGGGTACCTCGGCTCCCGTCGCGACCGGTGGCGCGAGCTCCTCGGCACCGTGCCGATGGTCGAGCTCGACCCGTACTCGGAGCCACCGACCGCAGCCGTCTGGATCGACCCCGCCGACGCGATCGAGGTCCTCGCCGACCACCTCGTCGCCACCGGGGTCCGGCACCCGGTCGTGCTCGACAACTCCTCGCCGGAGCACACGAGTGTCCGCGGCATCCTCATGATGGACGCCCTCCAGCGGCGCGGGTACCTGCCCGAGCTCGTGCACGCGGAGCACGGCACGGCGGAGTGCGGCGCCGAGGAGACGACACGGATCCTCCGGCGACGCCGACGACAGGACGCGATCCTCGCCTTCAACGACGTGATGGCGCTCGGTGTCCTGCAGGCCTGTCGGCGGGCGGGCGTCGACGTCCCGCGGGAGCTCCGGGTCGTCGGCGTCGACGGCCTGCCGCTCGGCTCGCTCGTCTCGCCGACGCTCACCACGCTGGCGGTGGACCTCGACGAGGTCGCGCGTGAGGCGCTCGACCTCGCCCTCGGCATGCTCGCCGGCGAGCTGCCGCGGCAGGGTGACGCGGTGCAGCGCACGGTGCGGCACCGCCTGCTCCTGCGCGAGTCGGCCTGACGACGCGGCCCACGAGACAGCGCGACCGGAGGACGGACGGGAGGCGCGG
>NZ_MJGQ01000021.1:0-270 GCF_001865095.1 Curtobacterium sp. MCBA15_013
CGGCGCGATCGTCGCCGCGGCGAACCTCGCGGACCGCTACGTGCAGGACCGCTTCCTGCCGGACAAGGCGATCGACCTGATCGACGAGGCCGGTGCACGTCTCCGTCTGTCGATCCTGTCGGCGCCGCCGGAGCTCCGCGAGTTCGACGAGAAGATCTCGGCGGTCCGCGGGCAGAAGGAAGCCGCGATCGAGGAGCAGGACTTCGAGAAGGCCGCTTCGCTCCGTGACGAGGAGAAGAAGCTCCTCGGCGAGCGTCTCCGCCTCGAGAA
>NZ_MJGQ01000021.1:1019-1447 GCF_001865095.1 Curtobacterium sp. MCBA15_013
GGCGCAGGCCACGGGCATCCCGGTGTTCAAGCTCACCGAAGAGGAGACCTCGCGTCTCGTCTTCATGGAGAAGGCACTGCACGAGCGCGTCATCGGTCAGGAAGAGGCCATCTCGGCCCTCTCCAAGACCATCCGCCGCACCCGCGCCGGCCTGAAGGACCCGAACCGTCCCTCCGGCTCGTTCATCTTCGCCGGCCCCACGGGCGTCGGGAAGACCGAGCTCGCCAAGGCCCTCGCCGAGTTCCTCTTCGACGACGAGGGTGCGCTGATCTCCCTCGACATGTCGGAGTTCGGCGAGAAGCACACCGTCTCCCGACTCTTCGGTGCCCCTCCCGGGTTCGTCGGGTTCGAGGAGGGCGGCCAGCTCACCGAGAAGGTGCGCCGCAAGCCGTTCTCCGTGGTCCTCTTCGACGAGATCGAGAAGGCCC
>NZ_MJGQ01000021.1:2103-2791 GCF_001865095.1 Curtobacterium sp. MCBA15_013
CGAGATCGAGAAGGCCCACCCGGACATCTTCAACTCGCTGCTGCAGGTCCTCGAAGAGGGTCGTCTGACCGATGGTCAGGGCCGCGTGGTCGACTTCAAGAACACCGTCATCATCATGACCACGAACCTCGGTTCGCAGGGCATCGCCGGTGGCCCGGTGGGCTTCCAGGTCGAGGGTGACTCCGGTGTCGGCTACGACCGCATGCGCTCGAAGGTGAACGAGGAGCTCAAGAAGCACTTCAAGCCCGAGTTCCTCAACCGCGTCGACGACACGATCGTGTTCCCGCAGCTCTCGCAGCCCGAGCTGCTACAGATCGTGGACCTCTTCGTGAAGCGCCTGGCGGACCGTCTGCTCGACCGCGACATGACGGTGGAGCTCACGCTCGCCGCCAAGGAGCAGCTCATCAAGGTCGGGTTCGACCCGGCACTCGGTGCCCGCCCGCTCCGCCGCGCGATGCAGCACGAGGTCGAGGACCAGCTGTCCGAGCACATCCTGCAGGGTGAGCTCACGGCCGGCGACCACGTGAAGGTCGACTTCACCGGTGGCGAGTTCCAGTTCGAGACCGGGCGTCAGCCTGGTCGCGAAGAGGTCCTCGCCGGGGCGGCCGCCGTCGAGGCGACGGACACGCCGCAGGGCGAGATCGAGTCCTAGGACCCGGTCACGGACATGACGGGAGGCGCGGTGCCA
>NZ_MJGQ01000021.1:3359-6961 GCF_001865095.1 Curtobacterium sp. MCBA15_013
CTGGCACCGCGCCTCCCGTCACGTCGTGGGTGCGGTCACCCCTGGTGGTCGCGCCCGCGGTGCTTCTCGCGCTTCTCGTGTCGCTTGTGCACGCCGGGCTGCTCGCTCTCGGCCGTGCCGTCCGAGTCGCCGCTCAGTCCGTCCGCCAGGCCGTTGGTCTGGTCGAAGGGGCGTCCGAGTGACTCGTCGTTGAGGTCTGCCACGGAGCGGTGACGCTCGTGGGCTTCGGGTTCGGGTTGATCGTCCATGCGCCGGACGCTACGCGCGGCGCGATGTCGCCCGACCCAGACCCGGGACGGTTCGCGCGTCGCGGTACCACGGGCCCCCGTCCGGGGGTACGGTGGTGACTGCGCGCGAGGGGTTCCCCCCAACACCTCGCACGCAGCGCTCGACCGGTTCCCCCCAACAGGTCGAGACGCGCCGGCCCCGGTCTGTTCGCAGACCGGGGCCGTTGCACGTCGCCGGGGCGCTCGGCGCTCGGCGCGCGTCTCGTGTCCCGCGTCCCGCGTCCCGCGTCTTGCGTCTTGCGTCTTGCGTCAGAGGGTGGCCGCGAAGTCCCGGACGGCTCGCTCCCAGCGCTCCGGGTCCTCGTTCCACTCGAGCGTGTGCGGCGCGGTCCGGAACGCGACCGCCCGGGTCCCCGGACGCGCGGTCTGCGCGGCGACGTCGGCCTCGGCGACGAGGGCGTCGGCCGCCGAGTGCACGAGCAGGGTCGGGGTCGCCGACGCCTGCCACGCGGTCGTCTGGACGGGAGCAGCGGCGCCCGCCAGCCGTGACAGCACGCCGGTGGTCGCGATCCGTGCCGCGACCGTGCCGACGAACGCGGGGAGGTGCGCGCCCGACACCGCACCGCGGAGCGCCGAGGACACGCTGAGCAGCGGCGAGATCCCGACGAGGCCGTCGACCTCGACACGGGAGGCGGCGACCGAGCACGCGAGCGCCCCCGCCGACCAGCCCTGCAGCACGACCCGGGTGACCCCGCGGCCCCGGGCTGCCCGGACCGCCGTCACGATGCGGTCGACCGCGCCGGGGTCGAGCGAGCGGAGCGGGAGGTCGGTCGTGTCGACGACCTCGGACGTCGCGCCGAGGGCACGCCAGACCGGGATGCCCCGGAGGACCTGCCGCGGCCCGAGCGACTGCCCGTGCACGTGGACGACGTGGGTGGGCCCGTCCGCGGGGACGTCGGTGGGCTCGTCACCGGGGACGTCGGTCGGTTCGTCGCCGGGGACGTCGGTCGGTTCGTCGCCGGGGACGTCCGCGAGGTCGTCGTACAGCAGCGCGTCCCAGCCCCACTCGCCGCCGGCTGCCGGGCCGTCCGTGCGCCGCCGGACCGTGTCCCCGTCGATGTCGAGCACCTCCTGCACGCGGACGTCCTGGCCGTCACGGGTGATCCGGTACGTCCCGGGCAGACGGGTGTCGCGGGTGGCCACGAACTCGGCCTCGGTCGGGGTGGCGCCCCGCACGGTGGCGGTCGCCGAGTACGGCGTGGGGAAGAGCAGCCGTCGCGCGACGAACGCGCCCAGCCCGAGCGTCCCGACGGCACCCGCTGCGGTCCCGAGTGCGGCGATGCGTCCACCGGTCATGTGGTCTCCTCCAGTCGTGCGGTGGTGTGCGTCGCGGCGGCCGGGACGTCCTGCCCGGCCTCGCGCGCGCGGTCCTCGATCTCGACGGACAGCCGGTGCAGTCGACTCCGCCACTGGCGACGCTGCCAGGCGATCGTGAAGTACAGCCCCCGGTTGCCGGACGCGCCCTCGAGTCGCCGCAGCTCGGGCTCCAGCGTCCGGAAGCGGACCCGGGCGGCCCGCCAGTCGCGGAACTCGCGGGCGGCGTCGGGCAGCACCCCGCCGGCGGCACCCACGGCGAGCAGGACCATCGAGGTGAGGAAGACCGGGGCGTAGACGGTGCCGAGCACCCGGACCGCAGCGTCCAGGCCGAGCACGTGCACGGCGTCGAGCGCGACCGCGATGGCCGCGAGCATGACCATCGCCGCGGCGCCGACGACGAACAGCCAGTACATGCGCCCGAGGCCGTCGCCCTCGCGGAAGCCGCGAAGGACGGCCAGTGCGGACCGGGTGATCACGACGGCGATGTACGTCATCTCGACCGCTGAGTAGAGCGCGGTGGGCAGCTGGTCCCCGTACTCGACCATGAACTGCGAGGTGGGCTCGGGGGCGTCGATCAGCACGAACAGCACGACCAGTGCGACGAGGACCAGTGCGACGCCGACGAGCCGACTCGGTCGCAGCAGTCGCGCGGACCGGGCGGCCGCCTCGACCGACTGCGCGAGGGCGAACAGGCCGCACACCATCAGGCAGCGCCCGAGCAGGTCGGCGACGTTCGGCGTGCGGGTCAGCCCGCCGAGGAACGTCACGACGTCGGGCTGGTTGATGCTCAGCCCGACGGCGACGAACGCGCAGCAGACCATGAGCCAGGTGACGCTCGCCGACTGGGTCCGGACGAGCCAGAGCCGGACGACGAGGACGGCCAGGATCAGCCAGACCGGGAGGGATCCCCAGACGTGCAGCGTCACCGGAAGATCCCGCGCGGCGCGGTGTCGGGGTCGAGCAGCCCGATCCGCAGGGCGAGCTGGTCGGCCACGAGCTCGACCGCCTGCTCGTGCGGGGTGTCGAGCGACCGGGTGAACGCCGTCCGTCCGGTGAGCAGCCCCGTGTACGCCTCGTGGTCGCAGCCGGGGTCGGCGAGGAACACGTGCGCGAGCTCGTGCAGCACGCAGGCCACCCGGGAGCGCTCGGACAGGTCGGGGCGCGTCTCGAGCAGGGCGTGGTCGGCGCGCTGGATGAGCCGGGCGGAGAGGTCACCGGGCAGTGCGGTCGTGCGGAGCCGGATCGGCTTGCCGAGGGCGGACTCGGCGCGGACGAGCAGCTCCGGCAGCGTCAGTCGTCGGGGGAGTCCGAGTCGCTGCACGCTGCGCCGGGCCTCGGCCTGCTGGCGGCGGGCACCGATCCGGTCGGCGAACGCGCTCACGGCGTCGATCCGGAGTCGTCGAGCCGCCGGACGTGCTCGGTGAAGTCGCGGATCTCGGCTGCGGAGGCGAACTCCCCGAGTCGCCGGGTGGCGAACGCCACGACCTCGCGCTTGCGGAGTTCGAGGACGAGTTCGAGCTGCGCCTGCACCCGCTCCGGGACGTCCGTGTTGCCCGCGGCGTCGGTGAGGTACTCGGATGGCACACCGAAGTAGCCGGCAAGCGCGACGAGCAGGCGCTGATCGCGGACGGCCGGCCCGTTGCCCCCGAGCATGTAGCCCCACCGCGGTCGGCTCATCGAGGCGCCCTGCGCCTCGATCTCCGCCACGATCTCCTTGTAGGAGGGGCGCTGCCCGGAATTGGCCTCGACGACGTCCATCAGGAGCTGGAGCTTGCGTGAGAGCTCGCGTCGGTGTGCGTCGTCGTCGGTGTACTCGATCATGTCTCCCCGCCCTGTACATCTGTCTCAGACATGGTAAAACTGAACCAGCGCGTCGGCCAGCGACACCCACTCTGCCAGGCGCGTGCCCGTTCGTCAGGTCGGCATTTCGTGGGGGGATGCCGAACAGGCGGGTTGCGCCGTGCGGTGGTCGCGAGCCGACGACGGACGGGAGGCGCG
>NZ_MJGQ01000021.1:7458-35182 GCF_001865095.1 Curtobacterium sp. MCBA15_013
GGCACCGCGCCTCCCGTCCCGACCGTGGTCGCGTCTCGTGCGTCGGCCTGATCAGGCCTGCACGTCGCCCCGCCACCCGGTGTCGGTGGGCGCCGACTCGACGCGCTCCTTGTAGTTCTGCAGGTCCTTCTTGATGGCGTGACCGCCGACGCCGACCGCTGCGCCGAGCTTCTCGAGGAAGCCGGAGGGCTCCCAGTCGATCTGCGCGGTGACGCGGGTCTCGTCGTCGGAGAGCTTGTGGAAGGTGACGACGCCGGCGTGGTCGGTCTCGCCGTCCTTGACCGTCCACGCGACCCGCTCGTCGGGGTGCTGCTCGGTGATCAGGGCACGGAACTCGCGCTCCTGGCCGGCGACCTTCACGGTCCAGTCGGTGGTCTTGTCGTCGACCTGGACGATCTTCTCGACCTCGTCGAGGAACTCGGGGAACTCCTCGAAGCGGGTCCACTGGCCGTAGGCAGCTGCGACGGGGACGTTCACGTCGACGGTTTCGATGATCTGAGGCATGACCCGGACGGTAGGCGGCCACGGCTGGGCGCCGTACAGGGGCGTGTCCCCCGGGGCGCACTAGTGTGAGGGAGATGACTGAGCACGGGAAGCACGCGTTCCACGAACGGGACGAGTACGGCATCCTGGTGCGCCCGGCCCTGGCGTCGGACGTCCCGCACATCCAGCGGCTCATCTCGCCCTACGTCGACCGGCGGATCCTGCTCGGCAAGGAGAACGTCGCGCTCTACGGTTCGATCCAGCAGTTCCGGATCGCCGAAGGCCCCGACGGCGTCCCGATCGGGTGCGGCGCGCTCGCCGTGTTCTGGGACGACATCGCCGAGGTGCGCACGCTCGCCCTCGACGCCGACTGGATCCACAAGCGCGTCGGCCACCGCATGCTCGAGGCACTGGAGCACGACGCCCGCGAACTCGGCGTCGCCCGCATCTTCTGCCTGACGTTCGAGGTCGACTTCTTCACGAAGCACGGGTACCTCGAGATCGGCGAGAGCGTCGTCTCGCCCGAGGTGTACGCCGAGCTCGTCCGGTCGTCGGACGAAGGGGTCGCGGAGTTCCTCGACCTCGCGCGGGTGAAGCCGAACACGCTCGGCAACACCCGCATGCTGAAGATCCTCTGACGCTTTCGCCTGCCCTCCGGCGGGGTTCCCTCGTCGGGCTCGCGCCGTTGTCTACCCTGTGCGCATGTCGTCGTTCCGTCACCCCGTCGGGCCCGAGAAGCCGGGCGTCTACTGGCGCCGTCGTGCGATGGTCATCGGGGTGCTGCTGCTGATCGTGGTCGTCGTCGTGCTGATCGTGGTCGGGCGGGGTGGGGCGTCTGCTGATCCGGGTTCTTCTTCCGCTTCCGCCTCCGCGTCGTCTGCCGGGCCGTCGTCGTCGCCGCGTGCCACGCCCTCTGCAGCCGCTTCGTCCTCGGGGTCGGCCTCGGCCTCGGCCTCAGCCTCGTCTTCGTCTTCGTCTTCGGCTTCGGCTTCGGCTCCGGCCTCGGCCAAGGACGGGTCGACGTGTGCCAAGGAGCAGATCGAGCTCACGCCCGTCGTCGACAAGACCTCGTACGGCCCCACCGAGGACCCGAAGATCGCGATGTCGATCAAGAACACCGGGTCGAACTCGTGCCACATGGACCTCGGGTCGTCCCAGCAGGTGCTCACGATCTCGTCCGGCGAGGAGCAGTACTGGTCGTCGAAGGACTGCCAGACCGGCGGGACCAACCAGGACGTCACGATCAAGGCCGGGCAGACCCTGACCACGCCGGCGATCGCCTGGGACCGGACGCGGTCGTCGACCTCGACGTGCGACTCGTCACGGCCGTCGGTGACCGGTGGGGGTGCGAGCTACCACCTGGAGGTGGCGGTGGGGAACATCGAGTCGAAGGCGTCGGTGCAGTTCATCCTCGGGTAGTCCGGCGGTGCTCCCCCTGCTACGATGAACACAAGTGGATTGGGAATGCCCGGTCGGCGTCACCCCCGGATCTCCGGGGGTTTTCGCTTGTCCGGGGGAGACCTCGAGGCCACGGTCCTCGGTGCTGTAACCGTGTCGTGGAACGGGAACGGGCCCGTCGTCACGAGGACGACGGGCCCGTTCGGGCTGGAGGAGATCAGCCGATGACGGAGATGTTCTCCGCCTGCGGGCCCTTGCGACCCTCGGTGATGTCGAACTCCACCTTCTGGTTCTCCTCGAGCGACTTGTAGCCGTTGCCAGCGATCGCGGAGAAGTGAGCGAAGACGTCAGCGGAGCCGTCGTCCGGGGCGATGAAGCCGAAGCCCTTTTCGTTGTTGAACCACTTGACGGTGCCGGTCGATGCCATGATGGCGTTCCTTACTTTCTTGCCAGTCGACATCTGCAGTCGACTGTCTTGCGATGCGGTATTCGCTACCGCCGATCCACCGACGGATGTCGTCAGATCGATGCGTCCTGCGGGCATGGGGCCGGTAGAACGGGTTCGGGGCCAGGCGGCCGGGGAAGGCCAGTGACCGATGGCGCTCGAGGTGCTGTGCACCGGAAGAACGATGGACTCCCGCCGAAGCGGTTGGTACCAATCTACAGTCTTGTGGCCACAAGGGAAGAGCCGAAGTCGCCGAACGTCCATGAATCTGGTGGACTGGGTCTCGATGGCAGACAAGGAACAGCGTTTCCGGAGCGAACAGCTCGAGGCGGCGCTCGAGAAGCAGGACGTCGCGGCGGTGGCCTTCGCGCTCCGCAACGACATCGTGATCGTCCCCCGGCTCGTCACCGGCAAGAAGGACATGCAGGTGCGGGTGTTCGGGCGCGAGGGCTCCGACAAGCGCATCCTGCTGCTGTTCTCGTCGGCGGACGCGTACACGGCGATGGTGCCGGACGAGAAGGTCCGGCAGGTGATGGTCTACGACGGGCCGCGGCTCGAGGAGTTCATCGCGGCGCACCTGGACTCGCTCGAGGGCGTCTTCTTCGACATCGCGGGCCCGCACACGATGCAGGCGACGCCCGAGGACCTGCTGGCGGCGCTCCGGGCCTGACTCGCGCTTGCGTGCGCGTCGTTCGGCGGCGTGTCGCACCGCCGGCTCTGCCGTGATCGGTGCTGCCGTGATCGGTCAGAACGCTCGATCGAGTTCGCGCTCCCGTTCGTTCGCGGCCAGGGAGAACGCGACCCGCAGTGCTTCGCGGAGGTGCTGGGCGTCCGCGCCGAGCACGGTCGTGAACCCGAGACGTGCGGCTTCGCTCGCGCGCTGTTTCGTGCCGGTGGTCGGGCGGATCTCGCCCGCGAGGCTGATTTCGCCGACCGCCGCCAACGTGTGCGGGTACGGACGGTCGCGGGCGGCACTCGCCAGGGCCAGTGCGATGGCGAGGTCCGCGCCGGGCTCGGTGAGCTTCATGCCGCCCACCGTGGAGACGTAGACGTCGGCATCCGACAGCTTCAGGCCGGCGCGACGTTCGAGCACCGCGAGCAGCATCGCCACGCGGGAGGAGTCGACGCCGTTCACGACCCGGCGCGGCTGCGGCGCCGAGCTCGGGACGACGAGCGCCTGCACCTCGACCGGGAGTGCTCGGCGTCCCTCGAGCGCGACGGTCACGCACGTACCGGACACCGGCGCGCCGTTCTTCGACATGAAGAGGCCACTGGGGTCGGGGACCTCGTGGATGCCGTCGCCGGCCATGTCGAAGCAGCCGACCTCGTCCGTGGGGCCGAAGCGGTTCTTGAGCGCGCGGACGAACCGGAGTGCGGTCTGCCGGTCGCCCTCGAAGTGGCACACGACGTCGACGAGGTGTTCGAGCAGTCGGGGTCCGGCGATCGTGCCGTCCTTCGTCACGTGCCCGACGATGAGGACCGGGAGCGCGCGGTCCTTCGCCACGCGGATCAGCGTGGAGGCGACTTCGCGCACCTGCGACGTACCACCGGCGATGCCGTCGATCGAGCTCGACGAGATGGTCTGCACCGAGTCGGCGATGAGGAGGTCCGGCTTGACCTGGTCGATCTGGCCGAGGATGACGCCGAGGTCGACCTCGCTCGCCAGGTAGAGGTCGTCGTGCATCGCCCCTGTGCGTTCGGCGCGGAGCCGGACCTGGTCGACGGATTCCTCGGCGCTGACGTAGAGCACGCGCTTGCCGGTCGCTGCCGCTCGTGAAGCGACCTCGAGCAGGAGCGTGGACTTGCCGACGCCGGGCTCGCCGGAGAGCAGGACCGCCGCACCCGGGACCACTCCGCCGCCGAGGACGCGGTCGAACTCGCCGATGCCGGTCTGCCAGCGCTGGACCGTTGTTCCGCGGGATTCGGTGATGGGCCGTGCCACGCGGTTGCCCGTGACCGCAACCGAGGCGGTTCCCCGGGTACTGGCCGTGGCCGCAGTGGAGTCCTCGACCGTGCCCCAGGACTGGCACTCGCCGCAGCGGCCGACCCACTTGATGCTGGTCCAGCCGCACTCGGTGCAGCGGTAGAGGGACTGAGCGCGCGCCATGATCGCCAGGCTAGGCGGTGCCGCCGACATCACCCGCGCGGTCGTCCGGACCGTCGGGGCGCGTGTCGGGTCCGGCGTCGGGCACGGCGACCGACCCGGTCATGCGCTGCCGAAGGCGGTCGATGCGGCCGGGGCGCTCGGCGTGGTCGAGAGCCTCGGCGCCCTCGGTGTCCTGCTCGGCCCGGGCGGTCGCCACCGCTCCGGCTCCGGCGCCGAGGTCCTCGGCTTCACGGGCGGACAGGTAGTGCCGGATCGCGGCGACGACGTCGACCCGAGCATCGACCGCGGGTTCGAACGCGCTCGCCCAGATCTCGTACCCACGGTCGTTCGGGTGGAACAGGTCGCCGTAGCTGTTGAAGAACGTCCGGCGCAGACCGACCCGCTTGGTGATGGTGTGCAGCGGCGCGACCGTGAGCCCGAACTCCTCGGCCACCCGGTGCACGATCTCGTTCGCCACGGCGACCTTGCGCTCACGGTCGGGGACGAACATGCACGGCAGCTCGGCGACGATCGCGTGCGACGGCACTGCGCCGTAGATGTCGCGGATGTTCCGCTCGAACTTGTCGGGGTGGAAGTCGGCGATGTCGTTCGCGCCGATCGACACCGTGCAGATGTCAGGCGTGTAGTTGCGGAGCTTCGGCAGCTGGTCCTTCCGCGCGCCCCACGTCGTCGAGCCGGACACGCTGAGGTTCACGACGCGGACCGAGGACCGGGAGCGGTGTCGGATCCGGCGGGCGAGCAGTCCTACATACCCGCGGTGGGGCTCGCTCGCACCGACGCCCTGCGCCGCCGAGTCACCGATCGCGAGGTACGTGATCTGCCCCTCGTGCTGCAAGCGCTCGCGCCACCAGTCGGCGTGCACGGGTAGCAGCTCGCCAACCCGACGGGCGGCGGCGCGCTGGCCGCGGACGCCGGCCCGGGCGCCGAAAGCAGCGCCTCCGAGGACGGTGAGGCCGCCGACGACCGACGACAGCAGTGCGATGAGCGTGCGAGATCTCATGCGGTGGACGTTACGCGGACTTCTTCGGGACGCGATCCGTCTCGACCGGGCCGTGGACGGGCGCCCGGGACCGGCCACTTGTGGAGGGGGAGCCGACGCGCGGTGGTGCGTGGCGCCTCCTGGATCGTGTAAACTCTCTCCCGGTACCGTGTCCGAGCGGCCGAAGGATCATGTCTCGAAAACATGTGTGGGGGCAACTCCACCGTGGGTTCAAATCCCACCGGTACCGCCACAGGGTTGATTGCAGGTCTGGTCTCCAGCATTTGCAGGTCTGACCCAACGAGAGAGCCCCCGGCTTCGGCCGGGGGCTCTTCTGGTTCTCGGAGGCTGTTCGATGCCGGGTTTCGGCGCTCGCCGACGGATCCGCGGTTGCTTGCGCGCTCGGAGCGTCGTCGCCAACTCGTTTTCGGGCGCACCAAAGTACCCCGGACGCTCGTCGCCTGCTTTCGGGCGCGTCGGAGCGTCGGGGTGTGCGGGTGGTCGTGTTTGGTTCTGCCGGCGGTGCCGGTGCAGGTCAGCCCGCTACGCGGGCACTGGCGGCAGCTCTAACTGTTCCCAGGGCACCAGTTTCCGGGGCGGCGGGTTCCGCATGTAGCGGGTTTCGCCGTTGCGGTCGCGAGCGCGCTTGAGGTACTCGTCGGGCTGCTTTCGCGGCTGGGGTGCGCGGCCAGCGGTGGCTCGTCGTTCCAGCTCGTATTCGTCGTGTTCGAACTGAATGATGCGTCGCATGTTCGATGCGACGGCGAAGAGGGCGAGCGCGAACTGCTGGGCGGCGAGACCGTGCATGGGCCTGCTCATCGTGTTTTCGAGGTTGTGGTCCTTCTGCAGCAGGTCGTTGGAGGACTCGCTGCTGTTCCGGTCGGCCCGGTATGTGTCGAACCATTCCTTGCTGCCGTAGCGGAGCTTCTGCCGCTGCTGCACGTGCGTGGTCGGCTTCACGGATACTGACTTCTGGCAGCAGACCTTGTAGTCCTTCTGCCGCTCGGTGATGTTCGTCGGCTGAATGCGTACCCGGTCGGCGTCCTCGTCGGGGACGGCGTTCTTCTGCAGTTCGCGGAGCGGGCAGGACGCTGTCGGGGATGGCCCAGATGCGGGGCAGCTGAGGCGGAGCGTGCCGTTGGCTTTCTGCTCGTGGAGGATGAGTTCATACTTTTCGAGCTTCTTCCGTGCTTTCCAGTACTCCTCGTTCGTGAGCTTGCCCTGCTCCCAGAGCTTTGTGGACTCGAGCAGCTCCAGCGGCGTGGATGGGCAGTAGTAGCGGCCTTCGACCATGACGGAGTTGCCGATGGCGCCGTTGGTGATGCCTTTCTGCCGGTCGACGTAGTCCTTCACGACCGGGATGCCACGTGCAATGAGCTGCTCGTGGAACTCGTCTTTCAGCTGGGAGTAGCCGCGGTCGAAGCTCAACCGGGTCAGTTCGTAGCCGCGGGACTGCAACGAGTCGAGCAGGGAGATGGCGTGACCACCGATGCGTTTGTTCGGGGTGCCGAGGCTGATGGCGCGGATGAGTTGCGGTGCGTGCTTCTTCTTGTCCGCGTGAGGGTCTTCGAGGACGTCGATGATGATGTTCGCCATGTAGGCCAGCTCCCACTTGATGCGGGAGATGCGTTCTTCTTCGTCGGCGTTGCGCTTCTTCGCACCCTTCTTCTTCGTCACCCAGTCCGCTTCCATCGCGCGGACGCGACGCGCCTCTGGCTGATTCGTGGTCGGGTCGAGTGCGTTCTTCTGCGGGATTTCCTTGCCGGTCTTTGGGTCTCGTTTCCACCGGGCGAGGACCGCGCCGGCCTTCACGCCACTCTGGTCGATGGTCATGGAAGTCTTCTTCCGCCGGTACTTCCGTGCCTGCTGCTGCAGCGACATCTCGACGAGTGCGTTCATGAACCACTCGGCGCGAGCGTTCAGCTCCGCGACGAACTTCTGGTCGACGGCGGCCTCCCAGGCGATGCGGTCCTCGTACGACATCGCTTTCCACTGGTTCCGTTCTGCGCCGTCGTTGGTGATGTACGGGTCGAAGGTGGCGATGACGCGGTGGATGGCTCGGTGGGCGATGAAGTACCAGTTGGTGAAGGGGTTGTCGTAGAGGTGGCCGATGCCGAGCACTTCCCGGGCCTCGGGGGTGAGCCGGTGCTGGAGCGCACGCGCCATGTCCTTGACGCGGACGGAGGAGTGTTCGATGACGAGGATGAGCGCGATGGTGAGGATGACGGCATCGTTGATGGCCGGCGGCGGCCCACCGTTGCGTTTCCCGGTGCGTTCGCGGTTCCGGCGGCGCCACACGCCAAGCGGTGGCAGGACTTGGGATTGGATGACACGGTCGAGCCATGCCTGTGCCAGGTCAGCGTCGATGGGGGTCATCGGGCCGGGGCCCGCCTCGACCTCAGCATGGGTTAGGCCGCCTTCACCGACGGCGCGGAGCACGTCGAACGTCGCGGCGACAGTGTTGTCCCACGTGTTCGCCAGGCCGGTCATCGCTTCCCGCCCCGAGCGGACCGGCGCGCTTCTGCGAGGAGCTCGGCACGCAACGCTTGGAACTTCGATGCAGCGGAGTCGGTCTGGTCCTCGGCTACTGCAGCGGTGAGGCCGTCCGGCGCCGGAGGCAGGGCCTCGTACCGGGACTTCTTGCGCGGTCGCTTCGGCGTCCGGTCGGCTTCGAGGTCCGCGATGCGTCGCGGCGCGGGGTCCTCTCTGGTGACGGGCTGGCGGTCACCGTCTTTATGCAGCTCAGACGCGGCGTCGCGCGTAAATGGAACCGAGGGAGTGCCTGCGGGGAAGGCGGTGCTGTCTGCCGTGGGCGTGGCCATCATCGGTCGACGGTCGTAGTCACCCCGGTTTCGGTCACGCGGGCGGGGCCGACCTTCGGGGCGTGGTGCGTCACTGAGCTTCGCGTTGACCGGGTCGACGTGGCCGCGGAGCTGGACCATAGCGGCCTCCCACTCGCGGCTTCCGTACTCGCCGTTGTCCTTGAGTGCAGCTGCCGCGTCGACGGCGCGGGGCTCGGCTTGCATGTTGACGTTGGACGCTGCGACCTCGTCGCGCAGCTTCCCGTATGCGGCTCGCCAGCTGTCGTCTCCGTAGGCGCTGATGTCGTGGCCGGTATTGTCCATGCCTGCTGCGTATGCGGCGGGATTGCGGACGGCGTCGTTCCACTGGGCGAAGTCGAGGTGCGCGGTGTCGAAGTAGCGGCGGAAGCGGACGACGTCAGACGTGCCGACTGCTTGCATGATGATGCTGAGCGGCAGGGCACGAATCAGCTGGAGCAGCCAGGTGTCGCGGAGCCACTGCGGGTTCGGGGCCGGGTGTGGGCCGCGGTAGAGGGTTCGGAGCGTCGTTCCGCGTCCTCGGGGCGTCTGCCCGGGGAAGAGCACATGGTCGTCCTCAACGAAATGGCTGCTCGGTTCGTCGAGGTAGCGCTCCCACTCGGTGTGGACAGGGACCGTACGTGCGTGGCGACCTTCGACCCGAACGGTGTAACCGTCGTCGGAGCGGTGGATGTCTCGTCCGCGGACGTTGAGGGCTTCGGTCATGGCGAGGCCGGCGCCTCCCATGAGTGCGAGCGTGATGTACGCGTACCGTCGCCGTTCTGGTGTGTTCTGGGTCGCCGCCCAGCCTTCGAGCTCAGCCAATTCAGCGGCGGTGTACTCGTGCACTGGCACGAAGGTGGTGTCCCGCTTCGTCTTGCGGTGCTCGATGCTGGTGACGGCGCTGGCAACTCGGAAGAGTCGGGACCGGAGAGACTTGAACGAGCCGCTCTTCTTGTCGCTGACGCGGCTGCGGAGGTACCTGCCCATCAGCGAGGGGTGGAAGATGGCTGCGTAGTCGAGCGGTGCATGCTCCTCATGGGTTGCCCAGAGGACGAAGAGAGTGACCGTGGAGAGCATCTCCGCAGCGACCTTCGCGTTCGCTGGCCCGTAGGTGAGGACGGCCTGGCGACAAAAGTCCTGCACTCGATTCCAGTCCGCGGGCAGGACGTTGACGGGACGGTACTTCATCAGAGCCTCCCGAATCCCTGGCGAGTCATGTTCCGTGTTAGGAACAGAGTGTGCTACAGGAACTGCCGGAGCGGAAGGGGTCTGGTGCTGGTGTGCGGTCATGCCGTTTGTATGCGCGGACGATCTCAGTAGCTGGGATCTCAGGTGTGAGATCGCGGAGTCTCGGGTACTCCTTCGAGGTAGGGCTACGACAAAATCCCTGATCGCATCGAGGTCCGTCCCGAGCTCACTAGGTACCGAGTCCGCCCGGAGGACTCGTGTCCCATCCTTGCACCCGGGCGTGTCGCTGGAACTTGTGACCTTGCGAGGGGGCGGGTTTCGTACTTTCACGAGGGAGTACGTCTCGTAGAGATGTGGGCGAAACCGGCCAGGTGATATACACCAACACCCTGTTGAACAACCCTGGGAGCCAGCCGTACGGTACCTGGAGGACGTAATTCGTCAACAACCTGTTGAACAACCCTGAGAGTTTCCTGTCAGGGGGAGTCTAGCGCTCCCTGTGACATGCTCATCTTGTGGCTTCAGACATGCTTCCCGCCGACTACGCACAAGTTCTGCTCACGCTGACGAACCGCGT
Organism: Curtobacterium sp. MCBA15_013; assembly: GCF_001865095.1. Lineage (NCBI taxonomy): Bacteria > Bacillati > Actinomycetota > Actinomycetes > Micrococcales > Microbacteriaceae > Curtobacterium > Curtobacterium sp. MCBA15_013. The sequence goes on from NZ_MJGQ01000021.1 coordinate 17,458, forward strand.
GAAGGACGCGCGGCTACGAGCGCAACGTCAGGTCAACACGGCCTTGGTCCGGCTGTACTGGGAAATCGGTTCGACGGTCTCTGCGCGGACCAAGAGCGCTGACTGGGGCGACGGTGTGCTCCGGCAGCTCTCGCAAGACCTGCGAGCAGCCTTTCCGGGTGTGCGGGGCCTGTCGTCGACGAACCTCAGCTATATGCGGCGCTTCGCGGAGGCCTACCCTGATCCCGACACGGCTGACAAGGCGATCTGGGACTTGCCATGGACCTTGGTCATTGACATCGTCACCAAGCTTTCGAGTGACGAGGAGCGTACCTGGTATGCACGTAGCGCCGTTGCGAACAACTGGTCTCGAAGCGTGCTCAACCACCAGATCAGTTCGAACGGCATGGCGCGGCTCGGTGCCGCGCCCACAAACTTCGACACGACCCTCTTGCCGGGTGACTCTGACCGGGCCAAGGAGCTGACGAAGGACCCCTACGTCCTCGACTTCATCCAACTCAACGCCGACGCGAAGGAGCGCGATCTCGAGGACGCGCTCCTCGACCGGATCACCGATACGCTTCGCGAACTCGGAGACGGATTCGCCTTCTACGCGCGACAGAAGCGATTCGATGTCGGCGAAGACGAGTTCATCATCGACCTTCTCTTCTTCCACGTCACACAGCTGCGATGGGTAGTCGTCGAACTGAAGATCGGGAAGTTCAAGCCCGAATACGCGGGTCAGCTCGGGATGTACGTCAACCTCGTCGACGATCAACTGCGCATCGCCGACTTGCACGCTCCGACAGTCGGCATCCTGCTTGTGACGGACCGTAATGACCAAGTCGTCCGCTACTCGCTGGCGGGCGCCGCTCAGCCGATGGCTGTCTCGACATATGAGACGCTTCCCGCGCCGGTGCAGGAGGCACTTGTGTCTCCGGAACTACTCCAGAAGCTCGAAGAAGATGTTGTCTTGGAGCTGGACGAATTGACGGATGACGACTCGATCGACGACGACTAGCCCGAGAGCGACTACTGACATCAACGAGCGAACGGCAGTAGCCGGTCGAGTGCTTCCGCGGACTGCAATCCGGCGATGCGGAGCAGCGTCTTCAGGGGTGTTCCGGCTTCGAGGTGGCTGACGATCCACGTCGCCCGCATCCGTCGGGTCTGGATCTCCATCGGTGGTGCGGTGCGTGAGATGAAGTCGGTGACGAGGTTCACGTTGTTGCCGCGTTGCTCGGCGCGGAACGCCCAGCCCTGACCATGCATGAACTCGATCCTGGTTCGAAGGCCAGCGTCCCACTCCTTTGATACCGGCACAGCTCGCGCCCCACTGCCACTTCCGACGTACGCAACAAGCTCGTCGCCGCGAGCCTCAACCCCCTCGACCCGCAGTCGGATGATCTCCGCCCCGGTGAGTCCGGCACCGAACCCGAGCGAGAGCAGTGCCGCTGCCGAGGTTCGCCGCTCTTCCGACGTCTGCGCCCGCGACCAGCCCTCAAGTGATGCCTGCTCGGCGACCGTGTACGGCGTGACGGCGTCGGCTCTCCCGAGCGTCTTGAACTTCCCGATGGCGTTGTCGCCGAGGAGCGCTTCGGAGACGCGTCGGAGGCGGGCGCGGATGGTGTTCCGGCTGGCGCGGTTGTAGCCGGCGAGGTGGTGGACGACGAACCGGTTCACCATGTACGGGTCGAAGACGGACGCGTCGGTGAGCGGCGCGTATTCGGTCCGGGCGAAGTGGGCGAGGCGTGTGACCGCCGGGTACAGCTCGCGTGCGCTGTATGTGACGAGCGGTTCTGTGCGGGCAACGACGTCGTGAACGTACGGTGCGATCGCGGCCCAGTCCCGTTCGGGGAGTTGTGGGCGATACGGCCGGCTGTTCATAGATATGAACGTAACGACGATGGCGGTGTCTTTGCAACTGCGCAGCTGGCCACGGTGCACTGATCCGGCCACCGGGGCTCGTCGCGGTCGAGTCTGGCGAGTGCACTCTGTCCGGGCTCGACGGGCAGCCGGATGTCGTATCTCCGTGTCGCGAAACCTTCGTGAGGGTCCGAGGTAGTGAGCGAGCGCGAACGGCGCACATGCGACGGGGGACCCGGACTCCTTGTTGGGGAACGTAACCGCGCGATCGAGTACGGCCTCGATTTAGTCGACTGCTCGCGAGGCTGCTCAGATCAGGACGCTCCCATCGTTGTCCAATCCCCACCAGACCGTCCCCACCTCGGGGTGTCGTAGGGACGGCGGCCGGGAGTTAGGCTTCGACTGATGTCGACTGTTCCTCTCTTTGAACCGCCGGTACGGCCGTGGATCCAGGGCGCGCGCCCACTCGGAGCGGATGAAGTTGCGCTGATGGAGTGGCAGGAGCTGCTGTTTTGCCGGCTCACCGGCCAGTTCGGTAGCTACATCAGTAGCCCAAAGACCATCGCGTCGGAGCAGCTGCTGAGGCTTGAGCGCAGCATTTACTACGGCATCGGACGGAACTCCCCCGCGTTCGGCGAGATTGTCGCTCTGTTCGAACCCTTAGAAGAGCACGGTTCGCATGCGGGCGTAACCACTCCTTTCGACACCGGCGGACTTGCTCAAGGCCACATCCACTTGCGGCCGCCCGTGTCCAATCCTGCAGAGGTCGTCAGCGACGCGAACGTCGCAATCGATCGTCACCAGGACGCCCTGAACGGCTGGATCGACGCGACATACCCGCCGGGGGACTACCGTGCCGACGAGGACGGGAGTCGGCCGACGGAGTCCTCCGTACCGGCCATTGTCCTCACGCCGGACACAGACGATCGCGGCTGGACCTGGGAAGGCCGCATCGACGCAAGGGACTACGACCAGCTGCCTCTCACCGTGCGTCGGGTCTACTTCAAGCACGGCTCGCTACAGATGTATCTGGACTGGTTAGAGGAGCGGACACCCCTGGACTCGGCCGATCTTCTGCCGCATGAAGACCTCATAGCGGCGATCGGCATGGAGGTCGCCAGCCCCTACGAGGCTATGATGGAAGATCTGGGAGGTTGAAGCGATGGACGACTACCGCCTGGTCGGGTTCATCTCTGACCTGAACGGAAACCAAACACAGCTCTTCACCGCGGATCCGGTCCTCAAGCACGATGGCGACCTCTACGTCGCGGAAGCACGAAACTGGACGCGGGACGATCTGCGCAAAGTGCAGGCAAGCGCCCTCCGGTTCGTTGAACCCGTACCCGAGGACGAGCAAATCAACCTGCAGCCAGGTGAAGTGGTGTGGCTCGCGGGACGCACGTTCGTCGCTGAACTCAGCAGAATCTCCCGGACGCCGTATGCGAGCCTCGCGCAGTTGCGTCGCGAGATCGGGCGGTGGAACCGAACGCGTCGCATGGGCTTTGCGTGGACGACGGGCACCCGTTCTCAGTTCACGCGTCTGATCGCCGAGCCGACCACTGACATCACTGCGATGCTCCAAAACGCACTGTTCGACCGACAAGAACTCTCGCACGGGGACGCTGAGTCGTACTTCACGGTCTTCCGAGCACTAGTGCAAAAAGACACGCTCGATCACCTAGTCACGCGGGCGCTGTACTACCGAGAACGGCACGATGACCGGCGCATGCTCTCAGTTGCACGACGCGCCGTCCGAGCCGGCGTAGCCACCGATCAGAACGAGTTCCTTGCAGCGTTGGAGGCGCGCGCAGGCCGCCTCGGTGCGCAACGCCTCGCCGATGTCAACCGCGAGTCGCGACCGCAGAGCGCTGTCCGCAATGACATCTTGGCGCTCTTGAGCTCGGTAGTGGTGGCGGAACGGGAAGCAGCTGCGGTGGAGTCCGGCAACCACTGGCGTGCGTTTGAGACGCGAGTAACGATTGACCGGTCGCGAGAGGTTGCAGCCAAGCTGCTCGCGACGATGAAACACGACCAACTTCCGCCAGCGGCGGAGAGCGCGGGGACCCACACACGATGACCGAATCGACTGACACCGCCCCTGAGCCTGATGACGACAACCAGCTAGGGAGCGGGGTCGCGGGCGATGCCGCCGAGGCAATTGGCACCAGTCTGACGGGCATGAGGCAGATCCTTGACCGGCTGAACGAGGGTGAGGCGCGCAAGCAGTCATACTCCGCAGCTGTCTCGGAGGCGCAGTACGCCGCCGACCTCCGTCGCGCGTTTGCCAACTACCGCCGCGATGAGGAGTTCAAACCGGGCGATCTTGTTCAGTGGAAGCCGATGCTCCGAAACCGCCCTTACCCGGCAGAAGGGGCGCCAGCTGTCGTCGTTCGCCACCTCAAGCCGGCGGCCGTTACGGATGGCATCGAGCAGAGCGAGGACCTTGATATCGAGCTCGGTTTCCTCGATGGAGAGCAGTCCTTCCTGGTCTTCTCTTACTCCAGCGCGCGCTTCACACGCTGGACTGAGTAGCAACGGCGGGGTCCCCGCCTCCTCAGCCCCGAACGTGCCGCAGACGCGGAGCCTCCGCTTCAGCCCCTGGATCAGTCGGTGGGCGATACCGCTGGCCCCGCTACTGTCGTGCAGAAGGGGGAACGGGTGCGCTCACGCCACATTGCGCTCTCGGTGCGCTTCGCCTCGTGGCGGTACGGGCGTGCCAAGAGTCATATCACTGTGGCGTCGCGCTGTCGGAGTTGACCGGTACGCTTCACGATGAGACTAGTGGAGTATTGCTCGATTCAAATTGAGGCGGCACAGCGTGAGGATCACCCGGATAGACGTCAGGTTCTTCCGTTCGTTCAACTATGACTTCGAGCTCAAATCCCGGGCCGATAGCAAGCCGGCGGACTGGGAGGACGCGAACCCGTGGTTCCCCTTCGTGAAGGTGCCGCTGGAGCCAGACATCACCGCAGTTGTTGGTGCTAACGAAGCGGGCAAGAGCCAGCTGTTGACCGCGATCGAGGCGGTGCTGACCGGGGCGCCGATCGCGCGGGCAGACTTCTGCCGTTACAGCGAGCTCTATTCGGTCAAGAGCGGCGAGATCCGTCTTCCGGAGTTCGGGGGGACATTCCACCTTGAGGAGGGCGAGTCGCTTGGCCTCAGCAGGTTCGAGCACGTGACCGACTTCACCCTGTACCGCCCCGGCGCGAATGCGCCGTTCTTGGTCATCGGAGACGAGCGGTTCGATTTGAGCGCGCCCGAGCTGACCACGTTGGAATCGTCGTTGCCGACGTTGCACACCCTGAAGACCGATCTGGCGATTCCAGACAGTGTGTCGATCGCGGAGCTCGCCGGTCGGGCGCGTACCCCGCTACAGGACCGTGGCAAGCGGACCGGGTTCCTCCAAAAGCTACTCGGGCTGGCCGAGCCGACGGAAGCCGAAGCGGGGAAGTTGGCTGTCTCGGTGCTTCGCGCCGGCGCCGACGAGGCCAGCGAGCTCGCGGAAAAGAAGCGAGCCGAGGAATTCGCCCTGGCCAGGACGCTTCTGATCGATGTCGCGAAGGTCGACGCAGCGACCTTCGCTGAGCTCGAAGACGCAATTGCCTCGGAGCGGGAAGGGCAAGTCGCCGCAATCGTCGGAGGCATCAACGCCACCATCCGGGAGAACCTCAATATCCAACGGTGGTGGACGCAAGACCGCGACTTCGACCTGCTCGTCGAAGCGCGGGAACAGGAACTCGCGTTTGCGATCCGTGACCGCACGGCTTCGAAGTACTCGTTCAAGGAACGCAGCCAGGGCCTGCGGTTCTTCCTGAGCTACTTCGTCCAACTGACGGCGCATCGGTTGCAGAACACCGTGCCTGACGTGCTGCTCCTGGACGAACCTGACGCGTACCTGTCGAGCGTTGGCCAGCAGGACCTGCTGCGTGTTCTTCATGAGTACGCGCAGCCGGAAGGAGGGGGGCCCCGCTCACAGGTCGTCTACGTCACCCACTCGCCATTCCTCATCGACAAGAACGCGCCGCACCGCATCCGAGTCCTGGACAAGGGATCGGAAGACGAAGGCACCCGGGTTGTGAAGGATGCCGCAAACAACCGCTACGAACCGCTTCGCTCATCTCTCGGTGCATACGTCGCGGAGACGGCGTTCATCGGCGGTCGCAACCTCTTCGTCGAGGGTCCCGCCGACCAGATCCTCGTTGCGGGACTCGCGGCGCACCTTGCGAAGCGCAACGGTACGACCTATGGCGGCCTCGATCTCAACGATGTCACCGTTGTCGGCGCAGGAGGAGCGGACAGTATCCCGTACATGGTGTACCTCGCCCGCGGCCGAGACACAGTCAAGCCCGCCTGCGTGGCCCTACTGGACGGTGACAAGGCCGGCAAGGAAGCGGAACGCGTCCTGAAGCGGGGAGATGCACGCAAGAAGCGGATCCTCAAGGACGAATACATCCTCCGACTGGACGTCTGGGCATCCGGCCACGATCTGGATCTCGCGGACGGCTTGCGGGTCGAAGAAATCGAGGACCTCATCCCGCTCGAAATCGCGCGTCGTGCGGCTCTCAACCACCTGGCACGATTCGTGGACATCGATGAGATCGACCCGACCCGATTTACGTCTGAACTCATCGCCGCCGAACTAGCTGGAAACGACGGAAAGCTGTGGGAGTCGTTGACCGCAGCGTTCGTGAAGGCTTTTCCGGACGAGCACCTTGAGAAGGCAGGACTTGCCCGCGAAGTCATCGGACTGCTCTCGCTGAAAGCGGAGGTGGAGGGTGCCGATCTCCTCCGGAGGCGGTTCTCCGTCTTGCTCACGCGCCTTGCCGAGATGTTGGACGATGCGCTGTCCGAGGAGGAGCGAGCGCGCACCGATGACCATCTGAAACGTGCTGTTCGCAACTTCGAACGGGACCACACCGATGGCATCAAGAAAATTGCCGCTCGCAAGCTCCTACGGGAGCTGGAGACGGCCCTCGATGACGCGGATCACGTTGATGAGTTCCGCACTCGTCTCTACAGCATTTCTCGCGAGTTCCAACTCGATGACCTCGCTGAGCCGAACACGCCGCGCTTTGCCGAATTCCGCGAGCAGATCAGGGCGTTCAGCAACGTGTCGCGTATTGCCTACCAGGACGATGCCTCCCGCGACCCTGCAAGTGCCTTGATTGATGCTGCTGCGACAGATGCCGGGTCGCTTCGATCTGCGGATCAGATCGAAGCGCCGGAGATGCCAGGCGACGTGCCGCCGAAGGGGAAGCAAAAAATTGGGAAGCAGGGAGCCGATCCGGTTGAGGGGTAGCGCGAGACTGGCAAGATGCCCGCCGCCTCGGCTGCGCAAAGCTCGGCACGTGCCGACAGGCGGCTCGACCTTCAACTAGCACGCGTGCAACAGAGGGTTCTCTTCAACCTGACCACTGTCGCCGCGCTCGGACTTGTCCGCACACGCTTCGTCTCGCTGAGTATCGCTCCCGCGATGGGCAGCCGACGCCCACTCGCCAGATCGAGTACGTGCTGTTCGTCGAGAAGGTGCGCGCTGCGCACGTTCGGCAGTGGTCGCCCTCTACGCTTGCGGTATGGGTCGTCCGATGCGCGCGTTGCCGGTGGAGCTCGCTGGTACCCCGTGGCCGGAGGTGCCTTCCCCGGATCAGTTCGGGGAGATCGCCCGCCAGTTCGTATTGAACGTCCGCGATGCGATGGCGGGACGGAGCCTTCGCTCGGTTGCAGCGGACGCCGGGATTGGTCACGTCACCTTGCAGCGGGTGCTGGCGGGTCAGGCGTGGCCTGATTTGGCGACGATCGCACGCCTTGAGGTCGGTTTGGACGCGGCGTTGTGGCCGAGACGTCCGGCGTCGTGAACCGGTCGTTGAACCGGTGCGCTGATGCGTAGAACGCGTGCCATGCCTCAGGGCTTCGCTCTTCCGGCGCGGGTGGATACCAGTCGCTGTCGGTAACGTCGGCGAGGAGCTGCAGTGGCGTCCATGTGTCTGGGTCTCGCTCGTCGAACGAGGGGGCCGCGGGCCGGGTGGTGAGTCCGCAGCGTTCGTCGAAGTCGTTACGGTCGACGATGAACTGGAGCACGGTACGTCTCAAACGTGATCGAGCCTGCTCGCTGCGTCCGGTTGCTGACACGACGACCTCGCGAGTTTCGAGGTCAAGCCGCGCTGTCCCATCGAAGCGACCATCCGTGACAGTGATCGTCAAGCTGGAGGCGCGCTCGAGCGCTGATACACGCGTCCCAGCTGGCGGTACGACCGTTGTTGGCCACCCGACGCGCGGGATCTCACGGTCGTCGAGAAACTTTGCAACCCGGCGAAGTATCCCGCCGCCACCCGCGTTCATAAATAGGACCATACCAAGTTCGGCCAAAGAAGTCCATCGAAGCGTTGAAGCTGCGCGACGCGGGCTTCCGGACCTCAGCGCATGGGCCCCCGTCACCGGCGCACAACCGTGGGCAATCAGCCGGCCGTGGCGATCACGAGTGAGAGTCGTTGCTGTCTGAAGCGCGCGCATCGACGCACACAACGCGTTGATCGGACGACTCCCGTATCTGTCCGAGCGAGACACTGGGGGAGCCGTGCGTCGCCGCGCGAACCGTGCGGCGACCCGTAGCCGACGTGTCCGGGCATGCCTGGTCGATACCTCACCGATCCGGAGTGATCTGACCTGCGGTGGGAGTGATCAGGCGGTCGCGACCGGAGCCCCCATATCGCTCGAACAGAGATAGAGCGACGAAACGCAACAGCGAAAATGCAAGGAGTCAGAAAATGCCAGTGTTCCAAGCTCACATTCCCGCCGATACATTCACAGTTGACGAAAAGCGCGGTCTCGCGGACGCACTCAACCTGGCGCTGCACGAGGCGATGGGAACCCCGATGGAGGACAGGTTCATCGTCATCAGTGAGCATGGCGAGAACGAACTGTTCATTCATCCCACGTTCCCGAACGCGCGCAGATCCAAGCGGAGCGTGATCGTGACGGTGACGTTCAGCGAGACCCGAACCCTCGACCAGAAGCGGAAGCTCGCTGAACTGATCACGCAGTACGCAATCGAACGGGCAGGCATCAGCCCTGACGATGTCAGCCTGCTCATGTACGCAATCCCGCTCGAGCACATGAGTTTCGGCGGCGGGAAACTGCTCTCGGACATCGACGTCGCGATGCCCTGGGTGCAGAGCTGATTTCGCTCCTCGTCGGTCTGCGTGCGCCTACCGCGGAGCCACACCTGCCTTCTCGGGTGTGCCATGTCGCAGGCGGACGGCGAGGACGGCTCCGACCGCAGCGGCGAGCGTTGCGGTCAGCATCGCGTGTGGGCTGGAAGCCACGGTGAGGATCACAGACGCGAAAGCTGGTCCGAGGATCAGGCCAGCCTGACGGGCCAATGACAGCACCGGCACGGCGTCACCGAGTTCCGCGCCCTCCATCCCCTCGAACGGGATCGTCTGCAGCGGAACGACGGTGGCGCCGTAGCCGACACCTCCGACGAACATCGCAGCCGTGACTGCCCACGTCGGCCAGTTCCCACCCGCGATGAGCGCTCCGATGGCGATGGTGTAGACGCTCATGCCGACGATCAGCAGAAGCGCCGGACTGACCCGTTTGATGAGCCGTGAGGTGACGGCTAACGCGGCGAGCACGCCAGCGGCATGAACGCTCAGTGTGAGCGCGGACGCCAGCACAGTGGAACCGTCCGTTTGCCGCTGCTGCGGCAGGACGAACGTGACCGCCGCGAACGACGCGGACGCCGCCAGCATCACCAGCACGCTGAGGCGAAATCCTCGGCCGCGAAACACTCTCGGTGGAATCACCGCAGCCGAAGACGTCCGCAGGCGCCGGACGAAGACGGCGGCGGAGACGGCGGCCACGATCGCAGCAACACTTCGCACCACCAATGGCGTGTCGTTCGGGTCGACCAGGATCAGCAACGCGACGGCGCCGCCGGTGAGCGCGGCGTAGCCGAGCCAATCGAAGGAGCCAGCGCGTTCGCGCGTCGTGGGGAAGGTCAGCCACGCAAGCACGATCAGCAGGACCCCGAGTGGGAGGTTCATCCAGAACAGCAGGCGCCACGACCCACCATCGACGAAGATTGCTGCAATCAAGGGGCCGACCGCTGGTGCGATCGTTGCGGGGATCGACACAACCAGGGATGCCGTCGCACGACGATCAGGTCCGAACTGGTCCAGGACGACAGCGGTCGCTGTGGGCACCAGGACACCGCCGCCGAGGCCCTGAACCATTCGGGCACCAGCAAGCAGCAGCGTCGTGTCTGCCATTGCCGTCGCAGCTGAGCCGATCACGAATACCAGCAGTCCGCCGCAGAAGACAGCGCGCGCTCCGTAGCGGCGGGAGACGTGACCGGTGAGCAGCATGGCCGCGATGAGTCCTGCGACGTATGAGGTCACGACGAACCCCAACGTTTTCGGCGACGTTCCCAAGTCGCTGCCGATCGCGGGCAGAACGACCGATACGGCGGTGGCGTCCATCAGGTCCAGCATCAACGCCAGGGCGGCGACGCCTGCGAGGACCGTGCGCGATGTTGTGGAAGACATGCGTAGCAGTGTTCGGCCAGCCGCTTCGAAGGGCAACGAAGTATGGCCTGCCTCACTTCTCGCACAATCGCATGCGCGCGGGCATCGGCCTCCCGGGGGCGCGCGGAACATCCAAGGAGATGCGTCCTCCGGGCACCGCCCGGTCCACTGGACAAAGCGACGGCGCCGTCACCGTGAACTGGTGACGGCGCCGTGTTGATTGGGCTCAGTCGAAGTGCGGCTGGCCGGTCGATGCGCTCGTACCGCCATCGACCGGCAACGTCACGCCGGTGATGTACCGCGCGTCATCGCTGGCCAGGAACAGGTACGCCGGAGCGATGTCGTTGGGTTCGCCGACCCGACCGAGCGCGACGCGGTTCTTGAACGCTGCTTCTGCCCGCTCGTCGGAGAGGGTTTCCTCGGTCATCTCGGTGCGTGTCGCTGCCGGGGCAACCGCGTTGACACGAACACCGAACTCGCCGAGATCCAACGCGAGCGACTGCATCAACGGGGTGAGTGCGCCCTTCGTCGCGTTGTACAGCGACTGCCCCCAGTCGCCTCGCAGCGACGACACGCTGGTGGTGAACAGCAGTGTGCCGCGGGAGGCCTTGAGGTGCGAAATCGACGCCTGCGCGAGATGGACCGCGCCGGTTACATTCGTCGTGACCAGCGAGGTCACCGTGTCATCGTCGATGTCCTCGAGCGGGCCCGACGTATAACCGGCGGCGTTGCTGACGACGACGTCAACGGACCCGAACCGTTCCGCGGCACCGTCGAGCAGCGCCCGGACGCTCTCTGCGTCCTGCACGTCCGTCTGTGTCGGGATGATGGTGTCAGCGAAGCGTGCGGCGGTCTCCTGCAACGCCTCCATGCGTCGGCCAGCGATGACGACGTTCGCGCCTTCCGCAGCGAACGCGTGCGCGATGGCGCGGCCGATGCCGGAGCCGGCTCCGGTGATGACGACGGTTTTGCCGGTGAGGCCGTAGCGGCCGGCGGGAAGGGATGTACTCATGGCTCGCCAGAATACGTGGAGGGAGAGCCGGCGTCCGTGCCCGCGGAAACCGTGACAACATTCCGCTTCGAGTTCAACTCATCGACGGGTACCGTCGACGCTGTGAAGACGTTCGAGGACCTGTTCACCGAGCTCGAAACGAAGGTCCGGGATGGCGACGCGTCATCGCGCACGGTCATTGAGCACGCCGCAGGCGTACACCAGATCGGCAAGAAGATCGTCGAGGAAGCAGCGGAAGTGTGGATTGCTGCCGAGCATGAGACGGCCGAGGAACTGACCGACGAGATCTCGCAGCTGCTGTACCACCTACAGGTGCTGATGCTGGCGAAGGGACTCCGGCCGGCCGACGTGTGGCGCCACCTCTGACCCGGTTGTCACGTTTTCCCGTTCCGCCTCGGCGCCGGCGGAGCGGTGAGTTACCGTAGCGGCATGCTTCGTGTTCGTGTCCGTGCCATTCGGCAGGACACGTGTGGGCGTCTGCCCGGTCAGCCGCGGTCGATTGGCACCTTCGCGGAGATCGCGTCTGCACTGCCGTCGAACGGACGAGCGCCGTGGACGGCTGTTCCCGACGAAGCCTGACCGAGTCCGCAGTAGCGGACTCACTTTGTGACCGCTGAAGGGTTCACCACCCCATCAACGGTTGCGGTGTCCCGCCCGAAGGGGCACCGCACGGCGGCTGCGCACCGAGCGTGCCGACTGCGTCGTGGGAGCTCTCCCACACCTCGACACCGCTCCGCAGCCGCCGCCTTTCACCAGTCAGGCGAATCAGCGGGCCATCCATGGACGACATCAGCAGCAACCTTCACTCCGACACCTGCATCAGCGACCGTCTTCGGACGGTTGGGGCGCACGTCACCCTCAGCCGCATCGAAGTGATGCGCGCGCTGTCCAGCAGCAGTGGGATGACCGCACCTGAGTTGATGCGCCATGTCGAAAAACGGGTCCCCGGCATCACACTGCGGTCGTTGTACAACACGCTGATGCGGATGCAGGAGCGCCGTCTCGTGGAACGCACGGGCAGCATCCGACCCGCCGTGTTCACGTTGTCCGGCACCGCACGCGACATCGCCTGACGCTTCACGCAACGAAACGAGACAATTCGCATGACAGCAGATCGGCTCACCGACCTCACCGGTGCACCCGTGGCTTCGAACGACCACTCCCTTACCGCTGGCCCTGACGGCGCAACGGTGCTGCACGACCGATACCTCCTCGAAAAGCTTGCGCACTTCGCTCGAGAGCGCATTCCGGAGCGTGTCGTGCACGCAAAGGGCGGTGGTGCGTTCGGCGCCTTCACCGTCACCGGGGACGTTTCCGCGTACACGCGTGCCGCGGTGTTCCAGCCGCACGCGCAGTCGGAGACCCTCGCCCGGTTCTCCACCGTTGCCGGTGAGCAGGGTTCCCCGGACACCTGGCGTGACGTTCGCGGATTCTCGGTCAGGTTCTACACCGCCGAGGGCAACTACGACATCGTCGGGAACAACACCCCCGTGTTCTTCATCCGCGACGCAGTCAAGTTCCCGGACTTCATCCACTCGCAGAAGCGGCTGCCGGACTCCGCACTGCGGAACGCCGACATGCAGTGGGACTTCTGGAGCCTCTCACCGGAATCCGCCCACCAGGTCACCTACCTGATGGGCGATCGGGGTATCCCAGCGTCATGGCGCACGATGCCCGGGTACGGGTCCCACACCTTCCAGTGGATTAACGCCGACGGTGACCGGTTCTGGGTGAAGTACCACTGGAAGCCGCTCACTGGCGAAGCCGAGCTCACGGCAGAGACCGCGGAGCAGCTCGCCGGGCAGGACGCGGACTACTACCGCCGCGACCTGTTCACCGCCATCGCCGATGGCAATCACCCGTCGTGGGACCTCAACGTGCAGATCATGCCGTACGAGGAGGCGAAGACGTACCGGTTCAACCCGTTCGACGTGACGAAGGTCTGGCCGCACAGCGACTATCCGCTCATCAAGGTCGGCACGATGACGTTGAACCGCAACCCGGAGAACTTCTTCGTCCAGATCGAGCAGGCATCATTCTCGCCGGCGAACCTCGTACCCGGCACCGACGTCAGCCCCGACAAGATGCTGATGGCGCGTGTGTTCTCCTACCCGGACGCCCAGCGGTACCGGCTTGGCGTGAACTACAACGAGCTACCCTCGAACCGGCCGAAGACCGCGGTGCACAACTACATGCAGGACGGTGCCGCACGGACCACGTTCAACGCTCCGACGACCCCCGTGTACGCGCCGAACTCCTTCAACGGCCCGATCGCCGATCCCGCTGCAGCCGGCAAGGGCAGCTGGGAGTCCGACGGTGTGCTCGTGATGTCGGCGCAGACCTTGCACAGCGACGACGACGACTTCGGTCAGGCGGGCGCGCTGTACCGGGAGGTTTTCACCGACGCGCAGAAGGCACGGCTGCTGCGGACGTTGGCCGGCCAGCTGACCAGCATCACCGTGCCACGGGTCCGTGACCAGGCGCTGCGGTACTGGGCGCAGGTCGACACCGATCTCGGAAAGCAGCTGATCGACGCGGTGGCGACAGCCGACCTCGCGCCGACGGCAGCACCGCCGGTGATCACGGACACCGTCTCCGCCTCGTAAATCAGCACCCGGCGAGCCCCACCGGTACCGGTGGGGCTCGCCGCAGGCGCTGGTCAGGTCATCTGCCTGCGATATTCCGACGGGGACACACCCCAAAACGCTTTGAACCGCCGCGACGCATACCCCGGCTCCGGCCACCCCACAGCGGTCCCGATCTGCGCCACCGGCAACGACGTCGTCCGCAGTAGCCGCGCGAACCGTTCCGCGCGCAATTGCTGCAAGTACGTCAACGGCGCCGAACCGGTATCCGCGCGGAACACCCGCACGAGCTGTGACTCCGACAGGCGCGCCTCCCGCGCTAACGCGTCCAACGTCCACGGTTGAGCAAGACCTGCATGCATCGCCGCGACCGTTCGAGCGACAACCGTCCGATACCGCAGCCCCGCCGTCGGCAGCGCCGGCACAGCGATCGCGTCGGCAACGCCGCGGGAGGCTCCCTGCGAGGCTGCGTCCTGCAGCAGCGGTACGCAGCGGAGCAGCTCATACAACGCGGCGAGCACGTCGAACCGTGACCCGCCTCGTGCGGCAACTAGCTGCTCCAACCCAGACACCGCCGCATGCCACTGCCGCGCCGCCAAGTCGGTGACCAGCACCTGCCCGAAGCCGTCCTCGTCAGTAAATGCCTCTCCGACGCCGGGGAGGGACCGCAGCCAAAACAACTCCTGAGTCAACGCCGACGCCGCGATGTACACGTTGCAGATCTCCACCTGAGTGTCCGGTGCCCAGGCATGCCACGCGCCGACCGGCACGATGAGGACACTGCCTCGACGGATCGCACTCACTCCGGCTTCGCTGTGATGCTCGCCCGCACCGTCGGTGACGAGCACCACCTCGAGGAACGGATGCCGGTGCGGTTCCACCGGTGACACCAACGTCAACTGCTCCACCGAAATCGGCCCAAGATCAACCGGGATGAACTCCCGCTCTCCGACCTGCCGTGTCGGTACGCCTCCTGATGCGGACCGCAGCGAGGCGCGCAACTGATCGGGATCGGCGTGCGTGTTCTCCTGATCCGAGGACGCATCGTGCGCGGATATGGCAACCACAGGCATCTCCTTCGCCAGTTGTTGCACACCGGAACAGAAGCCGGATTTCCGGGCCGTGAGCAACGAAATATCGTTTCACCATCGTCCTCGCGATGCGCGGATCGTGCAAGTCGTTGCGCTGTCGCTGCTGGTTGCTGGTCGCCCGTGGTTCGTAGCGTGAATACGCACCACCCGTCCGACCCCGAGGAGCACTGTGAGTCAGGCAACCGAACAGCGTCGAGCCGCTGGAGATCCCCCGGCGAGCGGTCGAACACCTCACGTCGCACACGGCAACCTCGTCGTCCGATGGATGACATCCACCGATCACAAGATCGTCGGCTACCTGTACCTGATCACGGCCTTCATCTGGTTCCTGCTCGCCGGGTTGATGGCGCTGGTGATCCGCGCGCAACTGTTCGAACCCGGACTGCACGTTGTGGCAACGAAAGAGCAGTACAACCAGCTGTTCACGATGCACGGCACGATCATGCTGTTGTTGTTCGCGACACCACTGTTCTCCGGATTCGCGAACGCGCTCATGCCGGTGCACATCGGAGCCCCCGACGTCGCGTTCCCCCGACTCAACGCCTTCTCGTACTGGCTGTACCTGTTCGGTGGTCTGATGGTCGCCGGTGGGTTCCTCACCCCGCAGGGCGCCGCCGGATTCGGGTGGTTCGCGTACGCGCCGCTGAGTGACACCACGTTCTCGCCCGGGCTCGGCGGCAGCCTCTGGGCCGTGGGACTAATCCTCACGGGCTTCTCCACCATTTTCGGCGCCGTGAACTTCATCACCACGATCATCACGATGCGCGCCCCGGGCATGACCATGTTCCGCATGTCCGTGTTCACCTGGAACGTGCTCGTGACCAGCCTGCTGGCGCTGCTGGCCTTCCCCGTCCTGGCGACCGCGCTGTTCGGACTGACCCTTGACCGTGTGTACGACGCACAGATCTTCAACCCCGCGAACGGTGGCGCGCTGCTCTGGCAGCACATGTTCTGGTTCTTCGGCCACCCGGAGGTTTACATCCTCGTGCTGCCGTTCTTCGGCATCGTGTCGGAGATCTTCCCGGTCTTCGCGCGGAAGCCGATCTTCGGATACAAGACCCTCGTATACGCCACGCTCGCGATCGCCGCGCTGTCCGTCACCGTCTGGGCGCACCACATGTACGCCACCGGTGGAGTCCTGCTGCCCTGGTTCTCCCTGATGACCATGCTCATCGCCGTGCCCACTGGCCTGAAGTGCTTCAACTGGGTGGCCACGCTCTGGCGCGGCTCTGTGACCTTCGAAACTCCAATGCTGTGGGCCATCGGGTTCCTGATCACGTTCACATTCGGCGGTCTCACTGGAGTTATCCTCGCCAGCCCACCACTGGACTTCCACCTCACCGACTCGTACTTCGTCGTCGCGCACTTCCACTACGTCGTCTTCGGGTCGGTCGTCTTCGCCGCCTTCGCCGGCTTCTACTTCTGGTGGCCGAAATGGACAGGGAAGATGCTCAACGAGCGCCTCGGGAAGATTCACTTCTGGCTGCTGTTCATCGGCTTCCACACAACGTTCCTCATCCAGCACTGGCTCGGCGTGATCGGCATGCCTCGCCGCTACGCCACCTACTTGCCGAGCGACGGCTTCACCTGGATGAACCAGCTGTCGACGATCGGGTCGATGATCCTCGCCATCTCCTTCATCCCGTTCCTGTACAACGTGTACGTCACCGCCCGTCGCGCACCGAAGGTGGCGGTGAATGACCCCTGGGGGTACGGCCGCTCCCTCGAGTGGGCGACCGCATGCCCGATCCCGCGACACAACTTCACCGCCATCCCTCGAATCCGATCCGAGTCCCCGGCCTTCGATCTGAACCATCCGGAGGCGGGCATCCCAACCGGTGTCGGCCCGAAGGCGGACGCACCCGAGATCGGCGGTTCCTCAGCGGAGGGGGCAGGCACACCATGAGCATCCGCAGCCGCGAACGACTCCCGGAGCTCACCCTTGACGAAGCGGTCCGAATCTCCCGAGCCGCCCAGCTCGGACTCCTCGACGAGGACGACAGCCACATCGCTGGACTCGTTAGAGAAGCCCACCAACTGACGGTTCGGGCAAGCATCTGGGGAGACGTCCCGATCTCGCAGAAGCGGCGCAGCCGTCGCCTGCTCGCCATCGGCGGAAGCGCCGTGATCCTCATCTGGACCAGCGCCGTCGTCGTCCCTTACCTGCTGCGGTAACCGCTCCCGCAGCAGCCCTCCAGGACCGCTTTCCGGGCGACGTTCTGGGGACACCCGCGGTGCCTCACCTCGTTCGGGTGAGGCACCGCACGTCTTCCAAGGAATCGCTATGTCAGATCTGCTCATCGACCGTCCCGAGCTCGAAGGGCTCGGCCAATACGAGTTCGGCTGGTCCGACTCCGACTCGGCCGGCGCCTCTGCTCGCCGCGGCATCTCGGAAGAGGTCGTGACCGACATCTCGAACCTCAAGTCCGAGCCCGAGTGGATGCTCAAGAACCGGCTCAAGGGCCTGCAGCTCTTCGGTCGCAAGCCGATGCCGACGTGGGGTGCCGACCTGACGGGCATCGACTTCGACAACATCAAGTACTTCGTGCGCTCCACCGAGAAGCAGGCGCAGTCGTGGGAAGACCTCCCCGAGGACATCCGCGCGACCTACGAGAAGCTCGGCATCCCCGAGGCCGAGCGCCAGCGCCTCGTCGCCGGCGTCGCCGC
>NZ_MJGQ01000022.1:0-1233 GCF_001865095.1 Curtobacterium sp. MCBA15_013
GGAGGCACGGATCGCCTCCCACGGGTTCGCGCACGGCCCGCCGTCTGGTCACCGCTGCGAGCGTCGCCTACGTGGCGAACTGCGCCTGGGGCGCCGCCGTCGCCGTGCGGCTCATCCGGACGAGGAAGCTCCGCGTCGTCCACCACGGCCTGTTCGTCGTGACCGCCACGCTGACCGGTGTCGCGGCGACCACCCCGGTCTGGACGCGAAGCCGATCGGCGCTCTTCCTGCTCCCGGCGCTCGTGCCGCTCGCGGTCGCACCACGCACGAACCCGCGCTCCGGAGCACACTGGCAAGTCGCGGTCGCCGCGGCACCGTCCTACCTGGGGGCGTTGCTCGCGGGCCGCCGAGCAGAGAGGTGAGCAGTGGAGCTCTTCGAGGCGATCAGACGCCGGCGGACCACCAACGGACCGTTCCTCCCCGACCCCGTGTCGCCCGAGCACCAGCGCCTGCTCATGGAGCTGGCCGGCCGGGCACCGTCGCAGCTCAACAGTCAACCGTGGCGGTTCGTCCTCGTCGAGGAGCGCGACACGATCGACCGCGTCGCCGAGATCAGCGGCTCGTCGATGACCCGGACCATGGCCGAGGGAACGTTCTTCGAGCGGTACAAGCCGTACTTCCGGTTCTCCCAGGCCGAGATGGACGAGCGGCGCGACGGCATGCTGTTCGACAAGCTCCCCGGACCGCTCAAGCCCTTCACGAAGCAGGTGTTCACGAAGCGCGGGCAGCTGCTCATGAACACACTGCGGGTTCCGCACACCCTCGGTGAGGAGAACCGGAAGCTCGTCGCCGGGTCGCCGCTGCTGCTCGGCGTGCTGCTCGACCGGCACGAGTACCGGAAGGAGGAGCTCTCGGGCTTCTACTCGGTGTTCAGCATGGGTGCGGCGATGGAGAACATCTGGCTCGCCACGACCGAACTCGGCCTCGGCATCCAGTTCGTGTCCTTCCCGATGGAGACCCCCGGGGCGTGGGAGGAGATCGAGGGACTGCTCCACGTCCCCGAGTCGCTCGAGCTGATGGCCGTCTACCGGATCGGGTACCTCCCGCCCGAGCGCCGGCGTCCAGCGATCGACTGGACGTCGAGCGAGCGGAAGCGGCCGTCGCAGTACGTCTTCCGGGGGACCTGCGACACCCCGCAGCAGGGGTGGGACGACGCGCCCGTGGCGGGGCACATCGCCCCGGAGGCGACCACCTCGTGACCGCGGCCGTGCCCGCCGGGGGCGAGCCGCGCCT
>NZ_MJGQ01000022.1:1930-3290 GCF_001865095.1 Curtobacterium sp. MCBA15_013
AGCCGCGCCTCCAGGCCGTCGCTCCCGGACTGACCGGACGCCCCTGGATCTCGCAGGACTGGCTCGACGTCGTCTTCGTGCACTGGCGCGTCGACGTCTCGGCGGTGGCGCCGCTGCTCCCCGCCGGCACCCGGCCGGACACCCTCACTGCGGACGGCACCGACGACGGGGCGACCACGTGGGTCGGCCTCATCGCGTTCCGGTTCGAGGACACCCGGTTCCCGCCGATCTCGACGGGGAGGATCGGGGACTTCGTCGAGGTGAACGTCCGCGTCTACACGATCGACGACGAAGGGCGGCACGGTGTGGTGTTCCTGTCGCTCGACGCCGGCAAGCTCCTGCCGACGATCGGCGCGCGCGTCGCGACCGGTCTGCCGTACTGGTGGGCCGATGCCGAGACGCGGAACGGCGACGGCCGCGTCGGGTACGCGATGCGACGACACGGGACGCACCTGCGGTCCCTCGTCGAAGTGCGGGTCGGTGCGGAGGTGACCGAGCCGACGGCCCTCGAGACCTTCCTGACCGCACGGTGGGGCATGCACGTGCACCGAGCCGGCCGGACCCGGTTCTGGCCGAACGAGCACGAGCCGTGGCCGCTCCACCGGGCCTCCATCGTGTCGCTGCGGGACGACCTGATCGGTGCGGCCGGACTCCCGTTCGGCCTGGCCTCGCTCGAACCGGACTCGGTGCTCTACTCGCCGGGGGTCACGACGCGCTTCGGTCTCGGGCGCTGAGCGGCGGTGCCCCCGCGGTCCGCTCGGCGACGGCGAACTGCACGACGGCCATCACCACGGCGAGCGCCGCGAAGAGCGATCCCGGGCCGATCCAGACCGCCGCGAGACGATCCGGCACGGCCGGGGCCGTGAACCCCACGACGGACAGGCCCGTGCACGCCACGGCGACGAACACCGACGCCCACGCCACGAGCAGTCGGTCGACACGGGGCACTGACCGGGCGAAGCGGAACGTCATCGGGATCCAGCCCACCGCACCGAAGAGCACGCCGAACGGGAGACCGACGACGAGGCTGCCGATCGCGAGGATCGCTGCCGTCGTCACACCGACCGTCATCCGGACGACGTGCAACCGCCAGGAAGCCGTCATGGTCTGCTCGGCGTAGGCCGATCTCCCGGCGGCGGCCAGGGCGATCGCCCCAGCGGCGACGACGGCCCCGCTCGCCGCGCAGACGACCGCGCCGAGTGGCTCCCCGAAGCGGGCGGCGGCCAGGACGAGCAGCACCGCCAGGAGCATCACGAGGACCGGGAGCGTCCAGACCTCGTGGTGTCGCGTCGGGGTGCTGAGGACCCAGCCGGGTGGAGGCGTTTCCTCGGGGGTGTCCTCGTTCCTGGTCTCCACGAGC
>NZ_MJGQ01000022.1:3990-5814 GCF_001865095.1 Curtobacterium sp. MCBA15_013
ACGAGCCCATCATGCTCGTGGCCGACCCCGCCTGCATCCGTCCGGGGGACAGCGGCTGAGTGGTGCACGGTCGACCGCAGGTACAAGGGAGCCATGACTCGAGTGGCAGTGGTGACCGGTGGTTCCGCAGGACTGGGACGGGCGACGGT
Organism: Curtobacterium sp. MCBA15_013; assembly: GCF_001865095.1. Lineage (NCBI taxonomy): Bacteria > Bacillati > Actinomycetota > Actinomycetes > Micrococcales > Microbacteriaceae > Curtobacterium > Curtobacterium sp. MCBA15_013. Next base: position 4,140 of record NZ_MJGQ01000022.1, read on the forward strand.
GCGGGAGCTCGCCGCGCGGGGGTGGGACGTCGCGGTGCTCGCGCGGGGGCGGGACGGGGTCGAGGCCGCGGTCGCCGAGGTCGAGGCGGCCGGACGACGAGGGCTGGCACTGGTCGCGGACGTGTCCGACCGGGAGGCCGTCGAGGCAGCCGCGGACCGCGTCGAACAGGAGCTCGGGCCGATCGACCTCTGGGTCAACGGCGTGATGGTCGGCGTGTTCGGACGGTTCATGGAGACCGCACCCGAGGACTTCGAGCGCGCACTGCACGTGACCTACCTCGGCTTCGTGAACGGCACCCGGGCAGCGCTGTCCCGGATGGTCCCGCGCGACCGCGGGCAGGTCGTCCAGGTCGGTTCGGCCCTCGGCTTCCGGGGCATCCCGCTGCAGGCCGCGTACTGCGGGGCGAAGCACGCGATCGTCGGGTTCACCGAGTCGGTCGTCTCCGAGCTCCTCGAGCAGGGCAGCAAGGTGCAGGTCTCCCGCGTCGACATGCCCGCGCTCAACACCATCCAGTTCCAGTGGGTGAAGTCGAAGCTGCCGCACCAGCCCCAGCCGGTCGCACCGATCTACCAGCCGGAGGTCGGCGCACGGGCGATCGCCGCCGTGGCCGAGCGGCCCCGTCGCCGCACCTGGGTCGGTGAGTCGACGGTCTACACGATCCTCGGCAACCGCATCAGCGGGCGGTTCGCGGACTGGTACGCCGCGAAGACGCTGGTGTCCGGGCAGCAGGACCCCGAGAAGGACGGCTCGGCGATCGGCGTGAACCTCTACGAACCGGTTCCAGGGGACCACGGGGCGCACGGGGTGTTCGACGACACCGCGCACGCCTGGTCGCCGCAGACCTGGTGGGTGGAACACCGCCGGCTCGGGAACGGGATCGTCGGCGCGGTGCTGGCCGGTGCGGCGGGAGCCGTGGCGCTGGCGGCGGGACGACGACGATGACGTCGGGCTCCGGTGTCGAGGCCGTCCGGGCCGCCGTGGGGATCGGGCACGCGGTCCGGGCCGCACGGGGCGGTGGGCAGCCGGTGCTGGACGTCGTGCTCGCGGCGCGGCAGCTCGCCCAGGCGGGGCTGGTCGGTCGCGCCGGGACTCCCGACGCACACACGCTCAGCGCGGTCGTGGACACCCTCCACGGCCTGACGATGGTGCCGCTGGCCGTCGCGGACCGGCGGCGGCGCCGGTTCGCCCTCGGCCAGCTCGGGATCTCCCTCGTGCTGGTGATCGCCGAGGGCGCGGCCGTCGGCAGCGGACGACGTGCTGTCGGAGGTGCTCGGTAGCGTCCCGGGCATGAGCACGACCTACTCCGTCGCGTCCTCGCTGGACGGGTTCGTCGCCGCGCCCGGCGACGACCTCGACTGGCTGCTGCAGTTCGGCTTCGAGCCGTTCCAGGAACACCACGACCGCTTCTTCGCGGGCGTCGGCGCCCTCGTGATGGGGTCGACCACGTACGAGTGGCTGCTCGCCCACGACGACACCTGGGCGTACCCGGACCTACCGACCTGGGTGTTCACCACGCGCGAGCTGCCCGTGCCGGACGGCGCCGAGGTGCACTTCGTCTCGGGATCGGTCGCGGACCACCAGTCGGTCCTCGAGCGAGCGGCGGGCGACCGCGACGTGTGGGTCGTCGGCGGCGGCCTCCTCGCGGCGCAGTACCAGCAGGCCGGGCTGCTCGAC
>NZ_MJGQ01000022.1:6403-7156 GCF_001865095.1 Curtobacterium sp. MCBA15_013
CTGCTCGACGAGCTCCGGGTCACCGTGATGCCGATCGCGCTCGGCGCCGGTGCGCCCCTGCTGCCGGTGGCCGCCCCCACGCCGGTGTTCGAACTGGTCGGCACGACGCCGTTCGTGGGCGGCGCGGTCGAACTGCACTACCGGTCGACACCAGCGGCCGGTGACACGGACCCGCACTCCGTCGGCCAGGATGCGCGCACCGACGCCTGACGCCCACCAGCCGCGGCGTAGCGTCCGTGCCATGAGCGACAACGAACAGACCGAGCCCGTCATGGACGGCGCCACCGAGGCGACGAACCACGAGAAGCTGCACGGCCTCATCGAGCAGGTCGACCACGACCACGCCGGCGAGGGCGCCGGAGCGATGGCCGACCACCTCCGTGACCGGATGGACGAGACCGGCGTCGTGGACGAGGAAGCCGGCGACACCGAGGACTGAGCCCCGCCGGACGCCACCGCGCGCGTCCCCGGACGGTCCCCGTCGGTCAGGCGACGTCCGCGCGGAAGGTGCGCAGTGCCTCCAGGTCGTCCGCGTCGAGACCGGCACGCTCGACGAACCGGTCCACGTCGAACGCGGCGAGGGCCGCGCGGAACGCCCCCTCGACCGTGGTGCCGTGCTCGGCGCACAGCGCCTCGATCTTCGCCTCGTTCGAGGGGACCCCGATCGAGGCGAGCAGAGCCGGGGCGTTGTCGATCGTGACGAGGTAGTCGGCGACGATCGCCTCGGGTTCGACGCCGGCGAGGGACAGCAGG
>NZ_MJGQ01000022.1:7801-8342 GCF_001865095.1 Curtobacterium sp. MCBA15_013
ACGCCGGCGAGGGACAGCAGGACGAGCGCGATGATCCCGGTGCGGTCGCGTCCGCCCGCGCAGTGGAAGAGGACACCGCCCGGTTCGGCTCGGGCGATCGCACGCAGGACGGAGCCGGTGCGCTCCGGCAGCTCGGCGAGGTGCGGGCCGTAGTACAGCGGTGTACCGACGAGCCCGGTCTCCCAGTACGCCTGCCAGAACGCGGGAGCCGCCTCGAGTCCGTCGTGGTCGATCACGACGGTCGTCACCCAGTCCGGCCGGGTACCCGTGTCCTTCTCCGTCTCCCACGGCGCCCGCAGGTCGACCACCGTACGGACCCCCGCGTCGCGCAGCGCCTGCCAGCCGACGGGACTCACGCGGTCGACGTTCTCGGACCGGAAGACCTGCCCGGACGGGGTCGCCCCGCCGTCCCGCAGCGGGAGCCCGCCCAGGTCGCGCGCGTTGAACAGCCCCTCGGCGTGCAGGGTGCGATCGACGTCAGACATGCAGCTCCGCGAGGTCGGGGTCGAGGTCACCGAACCGGTGCGCCGTGATCGACACC
>NZ_MJGQ01000022.1:8985-9784 GCF_001865095.1 Curtobacterium sp. MCBA15_013
GGTGCGCCGTGATCGACACCGTCTGTTCGCGCAGGAAGGGCAGCATCTCGATGATCCCGGCCTCGACCACGGGGGCGTCGTGGATCGCCACGTCGACGCTGGCGCCCAGGGCTTCCTCGAGTGCGAGCGGGTCACCGCCCACGAGCCGGATCCGGGCGCCGGGTCCGCCGAACGCCGTGTGCGCCGGGCGGTCCTGCCCCTGGGCGAGCACGGCGTCGAGCGCGTCCTGCTCGACGTCGTCGCCGGAGGACCAGTCCGGCCGGAACAGGTCACCGGAGGCGGCACGGCGGAGGAACTCGTCGTCCGACTCGACCAGGTGGTCGACGACGTGCAGCGGCGATCGACTCGACGCGAGCAGCTGCGTGAGCGGTCCGGGGAGTGGCCGAGCCGTGCTCACGAGCAGGTCGGCCCGGGCAGCGGTCGCGGCGGCGAGCACACGCACGAGGTCGCCGGACGAGGCACCCTCGGCCTGCCGGACGATGACGGACTGCGGTCGCCAGCGCACCACGTTCCGCTCGACGACGAGCCCGGCCGGGTCGTGCGCCACGCCGAACTCGGACTCGCGTGCGCGGACGTCGCTCAGTGCACCGGCGCGCACCTGGTCGAACTCCTCGAACGACAGGCCACTGCGGGCCGCCTCGATCACGGCGGTGACCCGCGGTGGCAGGCCGTGCAGCTGGATGCTCTTGTGGACGGTCCGGGGCGTGGGCTCCCACCGGCCGAGCGTCGCGACGGACATCGAGCCGCCGGGCTTCGTCCCGGTGCCGACCGACGAGCGCTTCCACCCGCCGAACGGCTG
>NZ_MJGQ01000022.1:10430-11004 GCF_001865095.1 Curtobacterium sp. MCBA15_013
CTTCCACCCGCCGAACGGCTGCCTGTGGACGATCGCGCCCGTGGTGCCGCGGTTGACGGACAGGTTGCCCGCGCGGACCCCGGCGATCCAGTCCGCGACCTCGTCGGTGTCGAGGGAGTGGAGGCCGGCGGCGAGCCCGTGGTCGGTGCCGTTCTGGATCGCGATCGCCTGGTCGAGGGTGTCGGCGCGCATGATCCCGAGGACCGGGGCGAGGTACTCGGTCTGGTGGAAGTCGCTGCCGGGCCGGACACCGTCGCGGATCCCCGGCGACCACAGCCGGCCGGAGTCGTCGAGCGGGACCGGCTGCATCAGCCAGGACTCCCCCGGGCCGAGCTCGGTGAGCCCGGAGCGCACCGTGCCCTCGGGCTCGGCGATGAGCGGCCCCATCTGCGCCGTCGGGTCGTCCGGCCAGGCGACACGCAGGGTTCGGGTGGCGTCGACGAGCTGTCGGCGGAAGCGCTCGCTCTCGCCGACCGCCCCCACGAGGATCACCAGCGAGGCCGCGGAGCACTGCTGCCCGGCGCGACCGAACGCCGACCGGACGATGTCCTGCACGGCGAGGTCGAGGTCCGCG
>NZ_MJGQ01000023.1:0-17436 GCF_001865095.1 Curtobacterium sp. MCBA15_013
CGTGGCGGTGTCGCTCGTGGTGCTCGCCCTGGTCGCTGCGTGGATCGGCACCGAAGCGGTCCTCGCCGCCATCGGCCGGCCCCCGCTGCTCGCCGACCCGCAGACCGTCGTCGACGCTGCGCTCCGCCCGGACGCCGCGTTCGTCACGATCGCGGAGGTCATCGCCGTGGTCCTGCTGGTCCTCGGCGTGGTCCTGATCGTCCTGGCCCTGAAGCCCGGCCGGCAGCACCGCTCCGTCATCGACCACGACCGTGGTGCCGTCGTCATCGACACCCGCATCCTCGCCTCCACCGCCGCGAACGCCGCGGGAATGGCCGCCGGTGTCCCGGAGGGCAACGCGTCCGCGACCGCCCGCGGACGCTCCACGAAGGTCCGTGTGGTGCCCGTCAGCGGGATCCCCGTCGACGACGCGGTCATCCGCGACGCCGTCCGGGACCGCCTGTCCGGGTTGGACGAACGCTTCGGCCGACGCGTCAGTGTCACGGTCGAGGAGAAGGGAACCCTCGCATGACCAAGAGCAACCGGACCCTGAACCGGATCATCCTGTTCGTCCTCGGCCTCGTCGCGGTCATCGTCGGCATCGTCGTCGGCGCGGGCGTCCTGCCCGCCGTCCGCGACGCGATCTCCGGCACCATCCAGCTGCCCCGGAACCTGACCGTTCCGGCGTCGTCGCTGTGGATCATCGGCGCGGCCTGCGCCGTGGTGATCGTCCTGGCGTTGGTGTGGGTGTTCACCCGCGGTGGTGGCGGCACGTCCGTCGCCGTCCGGGAACGCTCCGGCGACGACCAGGTCACCGTCAACGTCGCCCTCGTCCGCGACGTCGTCGACCACGAACTCGACGGTGTCCGCGACGTCATCAGCGCCCGCGTCGACACGTACCTCGTCCGCCGGCAACGCGCCGCACGCATCCGCGTCGCGGTCCGCCGCGGTGGCGACGCCGTCACCGTCCTCACCGCCGTCGACCGGGCCATCACCGTCCTGGACCGCACCCTCGGCCGGCAGATCCCCGTCCTCGTCCACCTCACCGGCGGCACCCGCTCCACCCTCGCCAAACCCACCCGCGTCCACTGACACCCGTCAGCCGGACGTGACCCGGGCCTCCCGGCCCACCAGATCACCACCCACCGGGCACACGCCCGACCGAAGAAAGGACCCGTCATGGGACTCGACGACAAGATCAAGAACGCTGCTCAGGACCTCGCCGGCAAGGCGAAGGAAGCGGTCGGCAAGGCCACGAACGACGACTCCAAGGTCGCCGAGGGCCAGAAGGACCAGGCCGCCGCGAGCGTCAAGCAGACCGGCGAGGACGTCAAGGACGTCTTCAAGAAGTAGGACGCACGAACCGTGTCGGGGCACTCGCCTGGTCGAGTGCCCCGACGCGTTCCGGCGGAACCGAACGAGGAGAGAACGATGCAGCACGACCCGAATGCGCACACGCAGGTCACCGAGGTGGCACTGCCCGCGGAACTCACGCAGCCGCTGCCAGACGACGCGAACACCGTGACGATCGTGGCCCGGACCGCGGCGGAGACCGCACTGGGCGTCCCCGGCGTGCACCACCTCGGCGGTTTCGCCTCGCGGGCGGCCGACGAACTGCGGAAGCAGCTCGGCCGCAGTGCCGGGACCGCCGGGGTCCAGGTCGACGACGAGGAGGGCGCACTGTCCGTGCAGGTCTCCGTCGTCGTCAGCTACCCGCACCCGGTGATCGCCGTCGCGGACGAGGTCCGCAAGCAGGTGACGTCGGCCACGCGCCAGCTTTCGGACGTCCCGACCTCCGTGGACGTCCGCGTGCTCGACGTGCACGGCCCGTTCGACGACGAGCAATCGCCGCTCGGCCGCGCGGCAGAGGCCACCGGCGACGCGGTCAAGCAGGCAGCGACCGCCGCCGCCGACGCCACCAAGCGGGCCACCGACGCCACGGGCGAGGCGCTCAAGGAGGCCGCGACGGTCACCGCGGACGCCACGAAGCGCGCCGCATCCGCCACGGCCGACGTGACGAAGCGCACCGCCGAGGCAACGGCCGACGTCGCTCGACAGGCCGCCGACGCCACCCGCGACGCCGCGGAGGCCACCGTCGAGCAGGCCGGCAAGGCTGCCGATGCCACGGCCGACGCCACCCGCCGTGCGGCCGACGCGACCGCCGACGCCACGAAGCGTGCCGTCGACAGCGCAGCCCAGACCACCGGCAACGTCCGGGACGCGGCAGCGGAGGCGCTCGTCCGGTCCTCCGAGTTGGCAGCGGACGCCGCCGACTCGGCGAAGGACGCCGCGGCCGGCGCACGTGACGCCGTCGTCGACACAGTGACCGAACCTGCTGCCACCGAGTCCGCGGCGCCCGCGGATCGTGCCGCTGCGGCTGCCGAGGCAGCGGAGGACGCTGCCGACGCCGCGGAGGACGCAGCCGCAGCAGCGGCCGAGTCAGCCGACGCAGCCGCACAGGTGGCCGCTGACGATGCACCGGCCGGGTCGGACACCGACGCGCAGGCCGGTCGACACCGCCAGGACCGCTCGTGACCACCGCGTGGTCGGGCAACCGCCGGACGAAGGTCCGGCGGCCCCGCCCCCGCGGCGTCTGGATCGCGAGCGGCATCGGCGTCGTCCTGGTCCTCGGGACGCTGCTCGGAGCGTTCCTCCCCCTCGTCGGGTTCCTCGGCGGGGTGACCGCCACCACCGCCGGACTCGTCCCGTTCCCGTTCGTCCGGGTGACGATCGTGGCGCTGCTCGGGGCCGTCGTGGTCCTCGGGTTGCTGCTCCTGGCGTTCACCCGACGGCACACCACCACGGCGACGATCGCCGTCGTGCTCGCCGTCCTGGTCAGCATCGCCGTGACCGCGGTCCCGGTCGTGCTGGTGGCCGTCGGTTCGGCGGACCGTGCCGGCGACGTGTGGCCCATCGTCACGGAGCTCTGGAACCGCTTCACCGGCTGAGGTCCTCGGCCGCCCGCACCACCATCGAAGGAGTCCCCATGCGCAACCGCATCATCCTCATCGGCGCCATCGTCTTCATCGGGTTCTGGTTCGGCGCGCGCGCCACCCGCCCCGTGAACAAGAAGTCGAAGACCCAGACCGCGCGCGAGCTGTGGAACGACCCGCGTTCGCGGAAGGCACGCAAGAAGCTCGGCAAGAAGATCGCCAAGGCGACCAAGCACTGACACCACCGGAGGCGCGGTGCACGTGACCCGATCTGGGTCACGTGCACCGCGCCTCCCGTCCGCTACGGTCGCTCCCCGGCTGGCGGCTCGGACCGGCACCCGATCCTGCGCCGGGGCTCCCCGGAGGACCGTGTCGAGGGTGCGTCCCTCACGCTCGGGTACGAGTGGCAGATGCGGGCCGTCGACGACGACGAGGTCGCCGACCACCAGCGCGTCGAGGTGACCCTCGGGTCGGGCGCGACGGCTTGGGTTTACGTGGCCGCCGACGAGGCCTGAGCGGCTCCGAGCCGGCCGAGCCCCTCGTCGATCGACACCGCGGGCATCCACCGCAGATCACGACGGGTGCGCCGCTGGTCGAACCAGTGCGCCGTCGACAGCTGCTCGGCGAGGAACCGGGTCATCGGCGGCTCGTCCTCGCCCGGACGCACACGCCAGACCGCCTCGACGAGCGACCCTGCGAACCGGGCCACCGCGGCCGGCACGTGCACCCGCGGCGCCGGGACCCCGGACGCGGTGCAGATCCCGGCGAGCAGGTCCCCGACGGGCCGGGGCTCCCCGTTCGTCACGACGTACGCATTGCCGTGCACCCCGTCGTCGGCGGCGTGGTCGAGCGCGGCGACCATCGCGGACGCGGCGTTGTCGACGTAGAGCGTGTCGATGAGCGCGGCGCCGGAGTCGAGCAGCGGCAGGCACCCCGTGCGGGCACGGTCGACGATCCGGCCGACGAGCTGCGTGTCACCGGGCCCCCACACGAGGTGCGGGCGGACGGCGACGACGGCGAACCCGGGGGCGTCCGCGGCGAGTGCGAGCAGCTCGGCCGCGGCCTTCGTCCGGGCGTAGTCGCCGCGGGCCCGCGCGGGCTCGGCGGGTCCGGCGTCCGCGCCGACGAGGGACGACCCGGTGTGCGCGACCGAGGGCGAGGAGACGAACACGAACCGCTCCACGCCGGCGCCACGTGCAGCGTCGAGGAGCGTCCGGGTGCCGTCGACGTTCACGCGGACGAAGTCGTCGGGGTCGCCGGCGAGCGAGACCTTGGCGGCGAGGTGGACGACCGCCTCGATGCCCTCGACGGCCCGGGCCACGGCTGCGGGGTCGGTCATGCTGCCGAGCACGTCCCACACTCCCTCGACCCCGGAGGGCCGTCGCTGGAACGTCCGGACCTCGTGCCCCGCAGCACGCACGGCCGCGGCGGTCGCCTGCCCGAGGAACCCGCTCGCACCGGTGACGAGGACCCTCACGGCCGGACCATCCGTCCACCGGACAGCACCGAGGCCGCCCACCGGGACAGCCGTGCACGGTCGACCTTCGAGTTGTGCCGGATGTCGGTCGGGAGCTCGGGCACCGTCAGCACCGCGGCGACGGGGATCCCCGCGGCAGCCCGGACGGCCCGGGCGAGGTCGGGGTCGGCGAGCGTCGGCCGACGGGTGCGGCGCCCACCGGTCGTCTCCACGACGGCGACGGCCTGCTGCGTGCCGCGGGGCCCGATGCCGGCGAGCCCGGCGCGACCGACACCGGGGACGCGCTCGATCCGCTGCTCGGGACCGACGGGCGTGACGACCCCGTCCGCCGTGGTGAGCACGTGCTGCAGGCGTCCCTCGACCCAGAGCCGACCGGCACTGTCGAGGTGGCCGACGTCGCCCGTGCGGTGCCCGCGCGGGTCCGCCACACCGAGCCGCGACACCCGGTTCTGGCGCCAGAGCCGGTCGTACCGCTCGCGGACGTGCGGCGCCGCGACGACGATCTCGCCCGTGACGCCCGGGTCCTCGGTGAGCGCTCCGGACGGCTCGCCGGAGTCGTCGAGCGGGGCGATCCGCACGCGGACGCCGGTGGCGGGTCGGCCCACGCAGATGCCGTCCTCGTCCGGGGCGTCGGCGGCTGCGGCGCGCACGCCGTCGAGGTCGACGTCGGTCATCAGCAGCCCCTCGGTCATCCCGTAGGGCGTGTGGGCGCTCGCGTTCGGCATGAGCTCGGTGGCCGCGGTCAGCAGCTCGGCCGACACCGGTGCACCGGCCGACAGGAACAGCCGCACGCGACCGAGCGCCGCACGGTCCGCTGCCGTGAGTGCACCGGCGGTCGCCACGACGTTCGCGACGGCCGCGGGTGACAGGAACACGACGGTGGCGTCCGCCGCGGTGACCGAGTCGGCGACCGCCCGAGCGGTCAGGGTCCGGGGCGCGGTGACGTCCATGTCGGGTGCGACCGACCGGGCGCCGAGCGCGGGGCCGAGGAGCGCGAACGGGGCGAACCCGGCGACGAGGCCGGTGCCGACGCCGATGTCGTACTGCGCCGCGAGGGTGTCACGGACCGCGCCGAGCTGCCCGTGCGTGTACACGACGCCCTTGGCCGGCCCGGTCGACCCGGACGTGAAGAGGACCGCGGCCGGCGCGTCGGACGACGGCGCTCCGGGCAGCGCGGTGCCCCGTGCGAGGCGCTGCGCTCCGCGTCGTGCGACCTCGACGAGCGTGTGCTCGACCCGGAGCGCCCGACGAGCAGGCGCCGGCAACGACACCGTCGCGATGCGCCGACCGGGCCAGCCGAGCGCCCGTGCGGCCCCGAGGCCGGGCAGCGCGCCGATGATCCAGTCGGGACGGGCACCGCGCACCGCACGGGTCAGGCCGCGCAGGCCGAGCCCGGCATCGGCCACGACGACGACCGCCCCGATGCGCACGCTGGCGTACAGGACGGCGGTCAGGTCCGCGCCGGGGGTGACGAGGAGCGAGACGCGGTCACCGGCGCGGACGCCGAGGTCGACCAGTCCGGCCGCGATCTCGCCGACCCGACGGGCGAGCAACCGCCACGAGACGGTCCGGGGACCGCCGGCGGCGGCCATCTCGACGAGCGCGGCCTCGTCGCTGTCGCGCAGCTCGTCGAGTGCGGCCCAGAGCGGGCGGCGCACGTCGGCGTCGTCGTCGGTGGGGGCCTGGAGGGACGGCTCGGCCCCCGCGGGCACGCGACCGTCCGGCAGGTGGTCACCGAGCCACTCGACGACCGTCCCGGCGACGTCGGCGTCGTCCGGCAGCAGGTGCCCGGCGCCCTCGAAGCGGTGGACGTCCGCGTGCGGCAGCCGCTCCGCGAGGTCGTCGAGGTAGCGCTCCAGGAACACCGGGTCGCGCGGCCCCCACATCACGAGGGCGGGGACCTCGAGCGCGGCGACGCCGGCGGCGATCCGGTCGAGCTCGGGTGCGCTCGGGTGGTCGCCGTCGACGGGGATGTCGGCCACGAACCCACCGACGCCCCCACGACGGGCCGCTCCGCGGTAGGGCGCGCGGTACGCATCGGCGGTGGCACGGTCGAGCCGCGGGTGGGCGATCGCGAGCGTCGTCTCGAGGAACGCCGGCGTCAGCACCGTGGCACGGCCGAGGAGCTCCGGACGGAGCGCGAGCCGCAGCGGTGCGGGGATCGGGGCGTCGTCGGGCTGGTGCACCGCGGTGTTGCACGTCGTGACGGCCGCCACGAGGTCCGGGTGGTCGACCGCCCAGCCGAGGGAGACGACACCGCCCCAGTCGTGCCCGAGGGTGACCACCGGGCCGGACAGCTCGAGTTCGTCGGTCAGCGCGCCGAGGTCCCGCACGCGGTCCGCGAGCCCGTGCTGCACGCCGGTGCGCTCCGAGAAGCCCATGTCGAGCTGGTCGACCGCGACGACCCGCCACGCCGGACCACCGGCGGCGGCGACGTCGAGCGAGGTGCGGAGCACCGACCGCCACAGGTACGACCAGGTCGGGTTGCCGTGCACGCACAGCAGGGTGCCGACGGGTTCCACGCCGAGCGCGGCCAGGGAGCCGGCCGTGTCGAGGAGGTGCCACGAGCGCTCGGGGCGAGCCGTGCCTCCTGGATCCGCAGCGGCGGGGACCGTGACGATGCGCGACCAGGCGGGGTCGAGTCCGGGCAGGGGCGGCGGGGGCGTCGCCGGAGCCGTGGCAGCGGCGACGCGCGGGAGGCCGGACCTCACCAGCGCAGTTCCATCATCGCCGTGTTGATGCCGGAGCCGACACCGCCGAGGAACACCCGGTCGCCGGGGCGGATGGCACCGCGGGCGACCTCGTCCGCGAGGGTGATCGGGATCGACGCCGGACCGACGTTGCCGAAGCGCTCGTACGTCGTCGGGACCTTGTCGCGCGGGACGCCGATGGCCTCGACGAAGGCGTTCGTGTGCACGTCGGAGACCTGGTGGAGCACGTAGCGGTCCATGTCAGCCCAGTCGAAGTGGGAGCGTGCTTCGTTCCAGGCGGCGACGACGAGTTCCATGCCGCCCTTGAGGAGCATCTTCGCGTCGGTGAACATGCCGTCGACGCTGCCGACGCAGAGGTCGTACCACTGGGTCGCCGCGCGGGTGACGCCGCCGACGATCCGGTGGCCGCCCGGGTGCATGTCCGCCGGGCCGAGCACGGCCGCGGCGGCGCCGGACCCGAGCGTCAGGCTGGCGAACTCGCTCATGAAGTCCTTGCGGTTGCGGCCGCCCTGGTTCAGGCGCTCGATGGTGTTGAGCTGCACCTGGTCGGCGTCCTCGCCGTCCACCACGAGTGCGTACTTGATCTGACCGGAGTCGATCATGCCCGCGGCGACGCTCATCGCGTTGACGAACCCGAGGCAGGCGTTCGCGATGTCGAAGTTGATCGCGGACGACGGCAGGCCGAGCCCGTGGTGCAGGCGCACGGCCACCGACGGCTCGAGGTGCGGGCGCGTCACCGACGTGTTGATGAGCAGGCCGACGTCCTCGGGGCGGATGCCCGCCTCGGCCATGGCGCGGCGTCCGGCGTCGATGGCGGCGTCCTGGAAGGACTGGCCCTCGCCCCAGTTCCGGCGTTCCTTGACCCCGGCCACGCGCTCGAGGAGTCCCATCGGCAGGCGCAGGCGTCGCAGCACCCCGCGGAGCTTCTCCTCGATGTCGGCCGAGGTGGTCACGCGTTCCGCCACGGTCGTCGCGACCGAGAGCAGCGCGACGTTGTCGTGCTTGGCCGTGGCGTTGCCGGGCCGCTCCGTTTCGGTGCTCGTCGCCTGGTCGACCGGCCGTTCCGTCATGATCGTCACCGACACATACTTCCGCATCTGGCCTGGGTACGCGATCCGGATGCGCTGACAGGCGGGGGACAGTGCACTCCGGATGTGCCTCACGCCTCGGGCTGACGCGGCTCCTTGGGCAGCTTGCGCACCTTCGCGCGGCGCTTCCGGCGCTCGGGGATCATCGAGCGCATCTCCTCGAGCTTGCCGAAGCAGAGCAGGCGGTCGCCGGGCTCGAGGGCCACGCCGCTGCGCGGGTTCGGGATCACGCCCGAGCCGCGGTGCAGCGTCAGGACGGTGATGTCGCGGTCCCAGAGACCGGACTCCTTGATGGTCTTCCCGACGAGGTCGGCGTTCGTGTGCACGAGCAGCTCGGCGACGCCGTAGCCGGTCGAGACGGAGAGCCGCTGCCGGACGTCGATCTCGGGGAAGGCCACCTGGTTCGCGATGAAGTCGATGATCGCGCCGGCGATGTCGAGGCCGGTGGCGCGCTCGATGCCCTCGAGCCCCGGGGAGGAGTTGACCTCCATCACGAGCGGCCCGTCGTTGCCCTCGAGCATGTCGACGCCGGCGACCCGCAGGCCCATGATCTGCGCCGAGCGGACGGCGGCCTCTTCGTACTCGGGCGTCAGCGTGACCTTCTCGACCGTCCCGCCGCGGTGCACGTTCGACCGGAACTCGTCTCCGGAGGCGCTCCGACGCATCGCCGCGACCACCCGGTCACCGACGACGAGCGCGCGGATGTCCTTGCCGCGGCTCTCCGAGATGAAGCTCTGGATGAGCACGTTCTGCTTCGTGGAGTGCAGGGTCTCGACGATCGACTCGGCGACCTTCGCCTCGGGAGCGAGGATGACGCCGATGCCCTGCGTGCCCTCGAGCAGCTTGATGACGACGGGCGCTCCGCCGACGCGCTCGATCGCCCCGCGGACGTCGGCGCGGCCGTTCACGAACGTCGTCGCGGGCATGCCGATGTCGTGCCGCGAGAGGATCTGGTTCGCCCGCAGCTTGTCGCGCGAGTTCGTGATCCCGTTGGCGGTGTTCGGCGTGTAGACGTCCATCTGCTCGAACTGCCGGACCACCGCGGTGCCGTAGTAGGTGATCGAGTTCCCGATGCGCGGCAGCACGGCGTCGTAGTCGGACAGGAGTTTGCCGCGGTACTGCAGGTCGGGGTCGTCGCCGGTCAGGTCGATCGCGAACCGGAGCGTGTTGAGCACCTTCACCTCGTGCCCGCGGTCGATCGCGGCGGCCCGGAGGCGCTCCGTCGAGTACGCGTGCGGCGCACGCGACAGGATGGCGAGTTTCATCGGGGAGGCTCCGGGGTTGGTATCGACGGCGACGCTCCATCCAAGCATGCGACAGGATGGGCACATGGCCCGAGTACCGAAGTCCCCGAACGGCGGTCTCGTGGTCGCCGGCTGGCGGGAGTGGGCGGCCCTGCCGAGCCTCGGCATCCCGTGGATCAAGGTGAAGCTCGACACCGGTGCGCGCAGCTCGGCGCTGCACGCGTTCGACCTCGAGGAACTCCCCGGCGACCGGGTCCGCTTCTCGGTGCACCCCTGGCAGGACACCGACGCCGACGCCGTCACGATCGAGTGCGACGTGCACGACCGGCGCATCGTCCGGAGCTCCACCGGGCACACCCAGGAGCGCATCGTGGTCCTCACCGAGATGTCCCTCGCCGGGCGTGTCTTCGAGGCCGAGGTCACGCTGAGCAACCGCGACCAGATGGGCTTCCGGATGCTCGTCGGCCGCGAGGCACTGCGCCAGGGGTTCCTCGTCGACCCGGCTCGCTCGTTCATGGCCGGCCGGGCGCCGAAGGAGATCCGCCGCCGCAACCGCGGTCGCGCCTGACGGCTCGCCGAACTCGCCGCCGACGCAGTGCGCGGCGCGCGCGGGATCCGCTGAAGTCGTCCGCGCGGTGACCGTTCCGGTTCGCGGATCCCGGGGATCGTGAACCGGAACGGTCACCGACGGAACCGTAAACGGCCGTCGGCTCGACCAGCCGACGGACTGGAGGGACGGTGCGGGGCCGACCCGCGCCTCCAGGCCGCCGTCGGCGCGGGTCAGGCCTGCAGGTGCCGGCCCAGGAACCGCAGCTGCTGCGGCGCGAGCCGCCGCCAGTAGGCGGTGGTGTGCCCGCCCGGCTCGAACTCGCCGGCCGGTGCGGTCGCGAAGCCGTCGACGTACGCGCGCACGGCGGGCTCGAACCCGTCGCCGGTGCCACAGTCGACGCGGACCGCGACGCCGTCGAGGGACGACTGTCGGCCGAGCACCGTGTTCGCGGCGAAGTCCGCGGGGTCGTCGAAGGCGCCACGTGCCGTCTCCCCCGCCGACCGCCACAGCGCGGGGCTGATCACGGAGACCGCACGCACCCGCGCCGAGCCGAGCGCGCCGGCGATGTGGAGCGCGCCGTAGCCGCCCATCGAGTAGCCGGTGAACGCGAGCCGCGCGGTGTCGAACCCGCGGCGGGCGAGCAGCGGCAGGAACTCGTCGACGACCATCGCGGCCGGGTCGTCGCCGTCCGCGCGGCGGTGCCAGTAGCGGTTGCCGCCGTCGACCGCGGCGATGGCGAACGGCGCTCCGCCCGCGGCGACGTACGCGGCGAGGAACCGGTCGTAGCCGAGGTGGGAGCCGAAGAAGTCCGCGTGGTCGTCGCCGTAGCCGTGCATGGCGACCGCGATCGGCAGGGGGCCGTCGGAGTGCGGCGCGGCGATCGTCCAGCCGACCTCGAGGCCCTTCCGAGCGCGCGACGAGAACGACCCGGACACGGTCGGCACCGGCGTGACGTCGGGGACGGTGCCCGCCGGTCCGTCGAGGCCGAGCACGCGGTACATCGTCGAGCGGCCGGGGAGCAGCCGGAGGTTCACGGCCTCGGCAGCGGCACCGGCCACGACGACCGCGGCGCCGCCGGCGAGGAGGGAGCGGCGGGTGATCCGGGCCGCGCGCGAGCTGCTCATGCGAGGGGGACGATGCCGTCCGAGGTCACACGCGTCATCACGAGGGTCGAGGGGATCCGCTGCACACCGGGCAAGCTACCGAGTCGGGTACCGGAGGACCTCGGGTACACGCGGACGTCAGGTGTGAAGTCGCGCAGGAACCGGTCGCTCCGCCGACCCGAGGAGCGCGTCGGCGACGGCACGCGCGGTGGCGGTCCCGAGGCCGGGTTCGCGGAGGCGCATCGCGAGGTACCCCGAGACGAGGAGCAGCAGCTGCTCGGCGAGCGCCCCGGCGTGTGCGCCGACCACGGGCTCGGCCGACTCGGTCAGGCGTCGCCGCAGGGTGTCCGTCTCGCGGTCGAGGACCGCGCGGACGTCGGACGGGGCGTCGACGTACTCGGCCGCCGTGCCGAGGAACGCGCACCACCGCGACCCCGACGGCGTGGAGCGGTAGGCGTCGAGGGCGTCGAACACCGCGAGCAGTCGGCCGCGGTCGTCCTCGGCGGCGTCGACGGCCCGGTCCCACGTGGCGAGCCAGTCGTCGTGTCGACGGGCCAAAGCTGCGGCGACGAGCGACTCCTTGCTGGCGTACCCGCGGTAGAGCGTGGCGCTCGAGATCCCCGCGCGCTCGAGGACGGCGTCGATCGGCGTCGCGGCGATGCCCCGGGTGAAGAAGAGCTCCTCGGCGGCGTCGAGCAGCTTCTGCTCGGTTCCTGGACGCATCGCCATGAGAGCACCCTAGGCTCTCAAAAGTGAAACGATCGTTTTCGTTACGACAGTCGGTGTTCCTGGGGAGCGGCCTCGGCCTGATCGCCGCGACCTACGGCCTGGTCCGGCTGGCGTACGGGCTGTTCCTGCCCGACGTCCAGCGGGACCTCGGGCTGCGCGCCGACGCCGCGGGGTGGGTCTCGTCCGGAGCCTCGGCGATGTACTGCGTCGGCGCCGTGGTCGGGTACCGCTGTGCCGGCCGCGTGCCCCGGGTCCTCGTGGCGGTCGCCGCCGTCGTCGCGGGCGGTGGTGCACTCAGCATGGCCGCGGCCGGCGACCCCACGGCGTTCGCGATCGCGTCGGTCGTCGGTTCGGCGGGCGCGGGGCTGGCCTCGCCCGCACTCGTCAGTCTCGTGACGGCCCTCGTGCCGCAGCCGGCACAGGGCCGGGCGCAGGCCGTGGTGAACGCCGGGACGGGCCCCGGCCTCGTCGCCGCGGGCGTGCTCGCGCTCGTGCTCCTGCCCGACTGGCGGACCGCGTGGACGTGGTCCGGGATCGCGGCGCTGGTCGTCGGGGCGGTCCTGCTCGCGTCCTCGTGGTCTCCCCGCCGGACGGCGACGGCCGGGCAGACCCCCACGAAGCGAGCACCGGCCCCGGACCGGGCGTGGTGGACGGCGCACCGTGCGGTCCTCGTGCTCGCCCTGCTCTTCGGCGCAGGGTCGGCGGTCGTGTGGACCTACGGCCGCTCGGTGCTCGTCGACGCCGGCGCACCGGTCGCCGTCTCGGTGTCCGCGTGGATCGCGCTCGGCGCGGGCGGTGCCGCCGTCGTGGCGACCGCCCGGTGGACGAGTCGACTGCGTGCCCGGACGCAGTGGACGCTCACCACCGCCGCCGTCGCCCTCGGTGTGCTGGCACTCGGCACGGTGCCGCAGTGGACGCCCGTGGCGCTCGTCGCGTGCGCCGTGTTCGGCTGGGGGTACACGGCGGCGACCGGGGCCCTGATCGCGTGGACCACCGAGGTCGATCCGGAGCGGTCGTCGGCCGGCACCTCGGTGCTCTTCGTGGCGCTCGTTCTCGGCCAGGCCAGCGGTGCCGCGGCGGCCGGAGCGGTCGTCGAACCGCTGGGGTCGCTCGGCACGTTCGGGGCCGGGGCGCTCGTGACGGCCGCCTGTGCCGTGCTCGGCGCCCGGGTCAGAGCAGGGGGCGCAGCTCGATCTTCCGGTTGCACGCCACCGACGCCTCCTGCGCGACCCGCAGCGCGGTCTCGGCGTCCGGCAGGTCCATGACCCAGAACCCGGCGACGAACTCGGTCGGGTCCCCGACGAGCCCCGGGGTCGTGGTCGGCTCGGCGCGACGGGCGTCGACCACCACGGCGTCCGACGGCGCGGACACCCCGGCCGCGAAGACGACGGCGTCGCCGAGCCGCTCGTTGAGCGCGTCGACCGCGTCCGCCTCGGTCCGTGTCGCGGACTCGGTCCGACCGGCGGCCTCGGCCTGCCCGTCGTCGATGACGTTGACGAGGAACTGCATGGTGCCTCCCCTGTTCGGTTGGCGGCAGGCTACTCCGACCACCGCACCCGCTACCGTGGTGACCATGGGGACGACCGCGGAGTGGTCACGGCTGCCGGTGGGGCGCCGCGAGTTCCGCCAGGACGCCCTCCTCGCACTCGTCCTCGGCGCCGGACTGGCGATCACGACGATGCTCTACGGGTCGGCCGGGACCTACGGCGACGACCAGGCAGCGTGGTGGGTCTCGGCACTGCTCGTCGTGGCGAACGCCGCACCGGTCGCGTTCCGCCGCCGCTGGCCGATGACGATGGCGGTCGTCTCGGCGCTGGCCTTCGCGGCGACGCAGATCCTGCACGTGCCCGAGGTCTTCCTCGTGAACTTCACGCTGTTCATCGCCCTGTACACGGTCGGTGCGTGGTGCTCGGACCGTGTCCGCGCCGAGGTCGTGCGCTGGGTGGTCATCGGCGGCATGTTCGCCTGGCTGTTCGTCGCGATCGCCTTCGGCTGGGCGGTGCCGAACGCGCTGCCGAACGACGACGACGGCCTCATCCCGCCGTACATCGCGCTCTCGCTGCTCAACATCGTGATCAACGTCATCTACTTCGGCGCTGCCTGGTACGCCGGCAACCGGGCCTGGGCGTCGGCGGTGGCGAAGCACGAGCTCGACCTCCGCACCGCCGAGCTCGCCGCCGAACGCGAGCGGAGCGCTGCCCAGGCGGTGACGATCGAGCGCGTGCGCATCGCCCGCGAACTCCACGACGTCGTGGCGCACCACGTGTCACTCATGGGGGTGCAGGCCGGCGCGGCTCGACGCGTGATCGGCCACGACCCCGAGCAGGCGACGGCATCGCTCGGCGTGGTCGAGCAGAGCGCCCGGACCGCCGTCGAGGAGCTCCGCCGGATGCTCGGCACCCTCCGTGCCGACGAGGACGGCGGCGACGACGTCCGAGCGGCTCCGAGCACCGAGGGGCTCGGCCGGATCGGCGAGCTCGCCGACTCGGCCCGGACGGCGGGGCACCCGACCGAGTACGTCGTGGTCGGCAGCGTCCGCGACGTCCCGCCCACGGTCTCGGCGGTCGCGTACCGGATCGCGCAAGAGGCCGTGACGAACGTCCTCAAGCACGCCGGCCCGACGGCCCGGGCGGACGTCCGGGTGCGGTACCTCGACGACGGCGTCGAGGTCGAGGTCACCGACGACGGACACGGCGACCGGGCACCGCGGAACACCGCGGGCAGCGGACTCGGCCACGTGGGGATGCGCGAACGCGTCGCCGCGGTGGGCGGACGGATCGAGATCGGGCCGCGCGCCCGGGGAGGCTGGCTGGTGCGGGCATGGCTGCCGACGACCTGACCATCGTGCTCGCGGACGACCAGGACCTCGTCCGGGCCGGCTTCCGCGTCATCCTCGAGTCCGAGCCGGGGTTCCGGGTCGTCGGCGAGGCCGCTGACGGCGCCGAGGCGGTCGAGGCCGTGCGGACGCTCCGACCGGACGTGGTGTGCCTCGACGTCCAGATGCCGAACGTCGACGGGCTCGAGGCGGCGCGTCGGATCGCCGCGCTCCCGGAGCCACCGGCCGTGCTCGTCCTGACGACCTTCGACCACGACGACGCCCTCTTCCAGGCGCTCGAGGCCGGGGCGAGCGGATTCCTGCTGAAGAACGCCTCCCCCGAGCGGCTGATCGACGCCGTCCGCACCGTGGCGGCCGGCGACGCGCTGCTCGCCCCGGACGTGACCCGCCGGGTGATCAGCCGCGCGACCGCCGTGTCCGGGGCGCCCGCGGCACCGGACGGCGACGAGGCGGTCGTCACGGCAGGGCTGACCGAGCGTGAGACCGAGGTCCTCCGGCTGCTCGCCCGCGGGCTGAGCAACGCCGAGATCGCGACGGAGCTGTGGGTCGGTGAGGCGACCGTGAAGACCCACGTGTCGAACGTCCTCCAGAAGCTCGGTCTGCGCGACCGCATCCAGGCGGTCGTCTGGGCCTTCGAGCACGGCGTGGCCGGAACCCCCGCCTAGACCCCCGTCCGACCCGCGCTCCCCCACGCGGCGGAGCCCGCGGCGCCCCGATCCCCGTCGCCAGCCGGAGGCGCCCGCCGCACCCCGCGCAATAGCGTCGACGCAGGCGGAGCGAACCGCCGCGAGAGGGGAACGACATGCTCACCATCGACGGGGTGACCAAGCAGTACGGCGACCGCCGCGTGCTCGACGACGTGACGTTCACGGTCGGCGACGGACGCCTGACCGGGTTCGTCGGCGGCAACGGCGCCGGCAAGACCACCACGATGCGGATCCTGCTCGGCGTGCTCCAGGCCGACGCCGGCACCGTGTCCATCGACGGCACCACGATCGGCCCGGCCGACCGTCGCCGCTTCGGTTACATGCCGGAGGAGCGCGGGCTCTACCCGAAGATGCCGGTCGCCGAGCAGATCACGTACTTCGCCCGGCTGCACGGCGTCGACAAGCGCACCGCGGCGAGCCGCACCACCGACCTGCTCGACCGGCTCGGCCTGGCGCCGCACGCCACCGACGCCGTCGAGAAGCTGTCCCTCGGCAACCAGCAGCGCGTGCAGGTCGCCGCCGCGCTCGCCCACGACCCCGAGGTCCTCGTGCTCGACGAGCCGTTCTCCGGCCTCGACCCGATGGCCGTCGACGTCGTGCTCGCCGTCCTGCGCGAGGCAGCGGCGGGTGGTGTGCCCGTGCTGTTCTCGAGCCACCAGCTGGACGTCGTCGAGCGGCTCTGCGACGACGTCGTGGTGATCGCCGGGGGCACGATCCGCGCCGCCGGCCCGCAGGACGAACTGCGGAAGCAGGCCGGCCCCGCCGCGTGGGAGCTCCTCGTCGACGGGGACGTCGCCTGGCTCCGCGACGAACCGGGCGTCACCGTCCGCGAGTTCGACGGCGGGTACGCCGTGTTCGAAGCCGACGACGCCACCGCGCAGCGCGTCCTGCAGCGGGCCGTCCAGCACGGCACCGTCGGGTCGTTCTCGCCGCGTGTCCCTCGGCTCAGCGAGGTCTTCCGGGAGGTCGTCCGATGAACGGCTCGTTCGTCCAGTCCGTCCGGCTCGTCGCCGCGCGCGAGATCCAGGCCCGCGTCCGCAGCAAGGCGTTCGTCGTGTCCGCCTGCATCCTCATCCTCATGGTCGTCGCGTCGATCGTCGTCGGCGGCATCGTCGGCAAGGCCACGGCGGGCGACACCACCCCGGTCGCGGTCGTCGACGGGGTCAGCCTGCCGACGAGCAAGGGGCTCGACGTCACCGAGGCGCCGACCGCTGCAGCCGCCGAACGGCTCGTCGAGAACGGTGACGTCGACGCGGCGGTCCTGCCGTCCGACGACCCGCTCGGCTACAAGGTCGTGGGGCTCGACGACGCCCCGACCGACGTCGTCCAGGCGCTGAGCGTCTCCCCCCGCATCGAGCTGCTCGACCCGAACGCGATCCCTGGCGGTTTGATCTACATCGTGGCTCTGGCCTTCGGCGTCGTGTACTTCGCGTCCGCCGTGACCTTCGGTCAGTCGATCGCGCAGAGCGTCGTCGAGGAGAAGTCCACCCGCGTCGTCGAGATCCTGATGGCGGCGATCCCGGCCCGGGCACTCCTGGCCGGCAAGGTCCTCGGCAACAGCGTGATGGCGTTCGCGCAGATCGTCGCGGTGGCGATCGCGGCGGCGGTGACGCTCGCGGTCACCGGGCAGGACAACATGTTCACGGTGCTCGGCCCGAGCATGCTCTGGTTCGTCGGGTTCTTCGCGATCGGCTTCGTGCTCATCGCCTCGCTGTTCGCGGCGGCCGCGGTGCTCGTCTCCCGCCAGGAGGACGTCGGCAGCGTCACCACCCCCGTGATGATGCTCGTGATGATCCCGTACATCCTCATCATCGTCGCGTACAACAACCCGACGATCCTCGGCGTGATGTCCTACGTGCCGTTCAGTGCGCCGATCGGGATGCCGATGCGGATCTTCCTCGGGACCGCCGAGTGGTGGGAGCCGATCCTGTCCCTCGTCATCGTGGCGGTCTCGGTCGTGCTCGTCGTGGTCGTCGGCGCCCGGATCTACGAGAACGCGCTGCTGCGCACCGGCAGCCGGGTGAAGCTGACGGAGGCACTGCGCGGCTGACGCCGCAGGACCGGACGGGAGGCGCGGTG
>NZ_MJGQ01000023.1:18074-110760 GCF_001865095.1 Curtobacterium sp. MCBA15_013
CGCACCGCGCCTCCCGTCCCTGCGTCAGCGCGCTCAGGCGCTCAGCGTCGCGAAGGCGGACCGGTGCCAGACCAGCGGGCTGTGCGCGAAGTCCGACATGAGCCCGAGGACCCGGAGCACGACGATGTCGTGGTCACCCGCCGGGTAGGTGTGCTCGACGGCGCACTCGAGCCAGATCGGAGCGCCCTCGAGGAAGACCGACCCCGACTCGGACACCGACGTGTCGACACCGACGAACCGGACCGACTTGTCCTTCGACGCGAGCTGCCGGGTGACCTGCGCGTGCCCCTCGCCGAGGATCGAGACCCCGATGGTGCCTGCCGCACGCAGCACCGGCCACGTCGACGACGTGTGCTGCACCGCGAACATCACGAGCGGCGGGTCCTGCGACACCCCCACGGTGAAGGACGAGGCGACGAGCACGGTGGGCTCGTCGTCGACGACGGCGGCGAGCGCCGCGACCCCGCAGGGGAAGCCGGAGAACGCCTGACGGAGGGCACCGAGGTCGGGGGCCTCGGGCGAGTAGGGGCTGATCATGAGCGGGTTCCTTCCTGGAGGCTCGCGGTCGCGCCGAGGACGACGTCGCGCCACCGGGCGAGCCAGACCTCGGTCGATGCGGGCTCGGAGTACTGCTTGTCGTTGAGGTACAGGGCCGGAGCCGGGACGGTCGCACCGAGCTCGACGAGCACGGGCTTGAGGAAGACCTCGGGGGCGAGGGCGTGCGCGGGGCCGGCGCCGAGCATGAGCGGCACGGCGACGACACCGGCGAGGCCGTCCCCGGTGGCGAACTGGTCGAGGAAGAGCTTCAGGACGCCGGTGTAGGTGGCCTTGAACGTGGGCGAGGCGACCACGACGAGGTCGGACGCGGCGACGGTGCGCACCGCGTCCGACACCGCGTCGTCGCCCCAGCCGAGCAGGCCCGGGCCGAGGTCGATCACGTCGACGACGTGGTCGGGTGCCCGACCGGTGAGGCGTTCGAGCACGACCGTGGCCGCGTCGAGCGTCCGCGATGCCGGCTTGGGGTTGCCGGCGACGACGGTGGTGATCATCGATCTGCTCCTGCGGTCGGGGACGGTGTGCGACTGCAGTCCATCCGCCGTTCGTTTCGCCTCCGTGGCGCGCCCGTATCGGGTGGGTTACGCCAGGGGGCGCCGGATGCCACGGCGGGGAATGCCCTGGTCAGCGGGTGCCGCTCCGGGCGGGTCCATCGCATTCCGCCAGCGGGGTCCGCTCGGCCGACCGCCGACTTGTGAGAGACGCGTTACCGGAAGTCGGCGCGATTGCTTCCGGGGTGTTTCGCCCGGGCGGCGCCGCCGCACGGACACGCGGATCCGCACCGCTCCGGGGTGGGGCGGCGGGATCGCCCGCCCCGGAACGGCGCGGCACGGCGGCTCGTCGACGCCGTGGCGCCGGTGGCCTAACACCGGCGAAACAAACGCCTAACAGGACCGTTACCGCCGGGCACCCGCTGGCGGCCCGCAGCCCGTTACATTCGCATCAGCCCCACCGGAGCGGCCCCGTCATCCCCGACGCATCGCCCCCGGCGGAGCGCTCTCCCACACCCCGAAGTGACCGACGCCCCTCGTCGTCACGCCCACCCCGCGCCGCGGGGTGTTCGGCGTACCCGCAGCACCGGCAGCCGCACCCGTCACCCGTCCCCGCACCACGTCCTGGAGGTCCTCGACCGATGTCGTCCCCCGCACCCACCCGAACGCGGCTCGCACGTCCCGCGCTCCTGGCCGCCGCACTCAGCGGTGTGCTGCTCCTGTCCGCCTGCTCCGCCACCTCGACGGCCTCGAGCGGCTCGTCCGACGACTCCGCCGGGGTCGAGCACGCCACCAGCCAGATCACGGCGGCGAGCGTCGACCCGGAGTTCACCTTCGAGGGCAAGCCGTTCGACATGTCGAAGATCGCGGGCAAGACGATCTTCAACATCCCGAACTCGTCCGCCGTGCCGTTCATCGTGTCCGTCGACGAGGCGGGGCAGCAGCTCGCCGAGCAGTACGGCGCGAAGTGGATCGAGTACACGAACCAGGGCACGCCGACCGAGCAGTCCGCCGGCATCGACCAGGCGATCAGCCGGAAGGCCGACATCATCGTCCTCGCGCAGGGCGTCAACGGCGAGCTCATCGTCCCGGCGCTCAAGCGTGCGAAGGCCGCCGGCATCCCGGTGCTCATCAGCCACACGTACCAGACGGGTGAGGCGCTCCCCGACCAGCTGCAGGACCTCGTCGCCGCCCAGGTGACCGCGCCCTTCCACGAGGCCGCGAAGCTCAACGCCGACTGGGCCATCAAGGAGACGAAGGGCGCGGGTGACGTGCTCATCATCACCTCGTCCGAGGTCCCGCCGTCGGACGGCATCGTCAAGGCCATGCAGGAGGAGTTCGACGAGTACTGCTCGGGCTGCAAGGTGAAGGTGACGAACGTGCCGGTCGCCGACTGGGCGACGAAGATCTCGTCGACCGTCCAGTCCGCGATCCAGTCCGACCCGAACCTCGACTACGTCCTGCCCGTGTACGACTCCATGGCCCTCTTCGTCGAGGCCGGGGTGACGGCGGCCGGCAAGACCGGCCAGGTCTTCACGTCCTCGTACAACGGGACGCCCGCGGTGATGAAGATCCTGCAGGAGGGCAACGTCATGACGATGGACATCGGCGAGAACATGGAGTGGCTCGCCTACGCCACGCTCGACCAGGCCGGTCGCGTCCTGACCGACACCCCGATCATCGAGGACGGCGACGAGCAGACCCCGCTCAAGGTGTTCACGAAGGACAACGTCGACGAGGCCGGAACCCCGCCCGCGCCGAGCAAGGGCTACGGCGACGCGTACAAGACCGGGTACGAGGAGATCTGGGGTCCGGCGAAGTGAGCGCCACCCGGGAGGCACGGCGCAGCCCCGCAGCGTCCACTGCGGTCGTCGAGACCGGTGCGACCACCGCGCCGGTCCTGCGGATCAGCGGGCTCACCAAGCGGTTCGGCGGACTGACCGCGCTCGACGACGTCGAACTCGAGGTCCGTCCGGGCCAGGTGCACGCGCTGCTCGGCGAGAACGGTTCCGGCAAGTCGACCCTCATCAAGATCCTGTCCGGCACCTACGCGCCGGACCCGGGAGCGACGATCGAGGTCCGCGGCTCCCGGCTCCCGCTGCCGGTGCCTCCCGGGTACTTCCGCCGCGTCGGCATCAGCTTCGTCCACCAGGACCTGGCCCTCGTGCCGTCGCTCGGGGTGACCGAGAACCTCCGGCTCGCCACCGTCGTCGCCGGCCGCGGTCCGTTCGTCCGCTGGGGCGCCGAGCACCGGGCGGCCGCGGAGCTCTTCGCCCGCTACGGCGTGGACATCGACCCGCGGGCCCGGATCGAGGAACTGACCGACACGCAGAAGGCGCTCGTCGCGATCCTGCGGGCCGTCGCCGAACTGGGTGACGACCGGGCGCTCATCGTCCTCGACGAACCGACCGTGTTCCTGCCGAAGGAGGACGCGGACCTGCTCTTCCGCGTCGTCAAGGACCTCGTGTCCGACGGCCGCACGTCGGCCCTCCTCGTGTCGCACGACATGTCCGAGGTCCTCGAGCACGCCGACCGCGTCACGGTCCTCCGGGCCGGTCGGGTCCAGGCGCACCGGGACACCGCGACCACGACCGCGGACGAGCTCGTCTCGCTCATCGTCGGACGCGGGCTCGACGGCGCGGCCGCACGCAGTGCCCGCCCCGCCACCACGGGCGACGCGGTCGTGACGGTCCGGGACCTCCGGGCCGGTGTCGTCGACGGGCTCTCGTTCGACGTCGCGGACGGCGAGGTCGTCGGCATCACCGGGCTCGCCGGCTCGGGCGTCGAGGACGTGCTGCCAGGCCTGTACGGCGCCCGGGCAGCGACCGGGACCCTCACGGTCCGGGACGCCACGGTCGACCTCGGCGCCACCAGCCCGGCGACCTCGATCGCCCGCGGGGTCGTCTACGTCCCCGCCGACCGCAAGCGCGAGGGCGGTGCCCTGACCCTGTCCGTCGAGCAGAACGTGACCCTGCCCGTCCTCGGGAAGCTCCGCGGACTGCTCGGGCTGTCGCCGGCACGGGAGCGGTCGCACGTCGAGGGCCTCGTCCGCGACTGGGACGTCCGTCCCGCCGACCCCTCCGCGCTCTTCGGCACGCTCTCCGGCGGCAACCAGCAGAAGGCCGTCCTCGCGAAGTGGATGCAGGACGACCCGCGGCTCGTGCTGCTCCAGGAGCCGACGCAGGGCATCGACGTCGGCGCTCGTGCGGCGATCTTCTCGATGCTCCGCCGGACCGCCGACCAGGGCGTCTCGATCGTCTGCGCCTCGACCGACTACGACCAGCTCGCCCAGATGTGCGACCGGGTCGTGGTCCTCGCCCACGGCCGCGTCCACGACGTGCTCACCGGCGACCGGATCGACCGCGACGTCATCGCGGCGGCCGTCGTCGCCAGCCTCGTCGACCCCGCTCCCTCCTCCCCCGACTCCTCCCCCGTCAAGGAGACCGCCTGATGTCCACCACCGCCGAACCCGCCCTCGAGACGTCGATCGTCCGCCCCACCCGCCCGCGCTTCTCGTGGGGGCACACCGAGCGCTACGCCCTGCTCGGCGCCTGGCTCGTCATCGTGATCGCGTTCAGCATCGCGCTCCCCGACACCTACCCGACCCTCGGGAACCTGCAGAACATCCTCGGGTCCCAGTCGGTGCTGCTCATCCTGGCGCTCGGCTTCCTGTTCCCCCTGACCGCGGGTGAGTTCGACCTGTCCGGCGCCTCGACGATGTCGCTCTCCGCCATGACGATCGCCGTCCTCAACGCCAAGATGGACATCCCGCTGCTGCCGGCGATCCTGGTCGGCCTGGCGATCGGCGTGGTCGTCGGCCTGGTGAACGGCCTGCTCACGGTCGCGTTCCGGATCGACTCGTTCATCGTGACGCTCGGCACCTCGACGTTCATGATCGGGATCATCCAGTGGATGAGCGCGTCCTCGTCGGTGACCGGCATCGACCCGGCGCTCGTCCAGGCGACCGTCGGGTGGCGCGGGCTCGCCGGGCTGCCCCTGGCGTTCGTCTACGGCCTGATCGCCACCGTGGTCGTCCTCGTCGTCCTCAGTGCCACGCCGGTCGGTCGACGGCTGCTGTTCGTGGGCACCGGTCGCACCGTCGCCGAGCTCTCCGGCCTGAACGTCCGCCGGCTCCGCGTCGGCGCGTTCGTCGGCGCCGGCCTCACCGCCGCGGTGGCCGGGGTCGTCTACGCCGGCACGCTCGGCGGGGCGGACCCCTCGAGCGGGCAGTCGTTCCTACTCCCCGCGTTCGCCGCCTGCTACCTCGGGGCCACCGCGATCATCCCCGGGCGCTTCAACGCCATCGGCACCTTCATCGCCGTCTACTTCCTGTTCTCCGGCGTCGTCGGGCTCCAGATGCTCGGCGCCGACAACTTCGTCCAGCAGCTCTTCTACGGCGGTGCGCTCATCGTCGCCGTCGCGGTCTCCCAGACGATCCGACGGCACTCCGTCGCGAGCGCCGCCAAGGCCGCCGCCAAGCAGTCCTGACCCTCCTCCACACACAGAAAGCGAGTCCCCCATGGACATCGGAGTCTTCATCCCGATCGGCAGCAACGGCTGGCTCATCTCCACCACCTCGCCGCAGTACAAGCCCTCGTTCGACCTCAACCTCGAGATCGTGCAGAAGGCCGAGTCGTACGGCTTCGACTTCGCCCTGTCGATGATCAAGCTGCGCGGCTTCGGCGGCCCGAGCGGGTTCTGGGACGAGAACCTCGAGTCCTTCACCCTGATGGCCGGCCTCGCTGCCCGGACGGAGCGCATCCGCCTGTTCGCCACCACGGCCGTCCTCACGATCCCGCCGGCGATCGCCGCACGCATGGCCGCCACGGTCGACTCGATCTCGCACGGCCGCTTCGGGCTGAACCTCGTCGCCGGGTGGCAGAAGGCGGAGTACGACCAGATGGGGCTCTGGCCGGGCGACGAGGTGCACTTCAAGCGTCGGTACGCCTACCAGACCGAGTACATGCAGGTCATGAAGGAGCTGTGGGAGGACGGCGTCAGCAACTTCCAGGGCGAGTACTTCCAGATGGACGACTGCCGGATGCTGCCGAAGCCGACGTCGCACATCCCGATCGTCTCGGCCGGGCAGTCCTCGCAGGGCATGGCGTTCGCGGCGGAGTACTCGGACTACAACTTCTCGATGGGCGTCGGCGTGAACACCCCGACCGCGTACGCCGAGCAGAACGAGGCGCTCCTCGCCGCGCGGGAGAAGACCGGGCGCGACGTCGGGTCCTACGTGCTGTTCATGGTCATCGCCGACGAGACCGACGAGGCCGCGCAGGAGAAGTGGCAGCGCTACAGCGACGGCGTGGACGTCGAGGCCATCGCCTGGATGACCGGGCAGGCGCTCACCGACACGAACGGCGAGGACGGCAACACGGCGAAGCGGATCTCGCTGCCGGAGGGTGCCGTGAACATGAACATGGGCACGCTCGTCGGCTCCTACGAGCACGTCGCGGCGATGCTCGACGAGGCCGCCGACGTCGCGGGCACCAAGGGCATCATGCTCGTGTTCGACGACTTCCTGCAGGGCATGGACGACTTCGGCACCCGCATCCAGCCGCTCATGCGCACCCGCGAGGGCGTCGTGTCGTCGGCGCCCGCCGTCACCCCGAGCGCGGTCACCGCATGACGGCCGGCAGCACGGCGCCGACCCTCGAGGTCGCGGTCGTCCAGGCCGGGCAGATCCCCGCCGACGGCGACGCCGCGCTCGACGGCCTCATCGCGCTGTTCGAGCAGGCCGCCGAGGGCGCCGACCTCGTCGTCTTCCCCGAGCTCACCACGACGCCCTACTTCTGCGGCGTCCGGAACGACAGCCGCAAGGCCTGGGCGCAGCCCGTGCCCGGTCCGGCGACGGCACGGTTCGCCGAGGCCGCGCGACGACTCGGCACGGCGGTCGTCTTCGGCCTCTACGAAGACGCCGGCGACGCGCAGTACAACAGCGCGGTGCTCATCGACGCCGACGGCACACTCGTCCACGGCACCGACGTGCACGGCGACCGCGTGCCGGCGTACCGGAAGACGTCGATCCCGACGAACGCGATCTCCGACGTCGACGAGAAGCACTACTTCGCGCCGGGCTCGGGGCCGGTCGTGTTCGACGCGCTCGGCACCCGCTTCGGCATGCTCATCTGCTACGACCGGAGCTTCCCCGAGTACTGGCTCGCGTCACGGGCCGCGGGTGCCGAGGTGATGCTCGTACTCGTCTCCTCGATGGGGTTCCGCGAGACGCTCTTCACGCAGGAGCTGCAGGTCCGCGCCCTCGAGACGCAGACCTGGGTCGTCGCCCCGAACCGCGGCGGCGAGGAGACCGTGGACGGCAAGACCGTGAGCTACTTCGGCCGCTCGTCGGTCGTGTCGCCCCGCGGCGAGCTCGTGGTCTCCGCCCCGGCGCACGAGGCCGGCCCGATCGTCCGGGCGACGCTCGACGTCGCCGAGGTGGCCGCGGCACGCGACGACTTCCCGCTCGGCCGGGACCGGCAGCCCGGGGTGTTCCGCTACCTCGCGGACGCCCACGCCGCGGCGGTGCCGGCGTGACGGACGTGTTCGCCGTCGTGCGCGGGACGATCGCGCCCCAGCTCGAGCAGGCGCTGCACGACAGCCGCGCGAACCCGCTCCCGGCCGCCCCGTCGTCCCTGCCGGCGGAGCCGAGCCACAGCCACGCGCTGTTCGCCCGGCTCCTCGCGGCGACGGTCGACGCGGCACCGGCCCCCGCGGCACCGGCGGTCGCCCTCACTCCGGGGGCGGACTCCACGGCCGCGACGGCGTCCGACCCCGCAGCGGCGAGCGTCACCGAGCTCCTCGCGGCCTATCGCGACGGCTCCACCACCCCCACAGCCGTCGTCGAAGCCCTCGCCCCGCACTGGACGAGCGACGACGTGTGGTCCGACGCCGTCCTCCGCCTGGTCGACGGCGCCGAGCAGGCAGCGGCCGAGTCGACCCGGCGCTGGGCCGCGGGCGAGGCCCGTGCGCTCGAGGGCGTGCCGTTCGCGGTGAAGGACATCATCGACGTCACGGGGACCGTCGTCACGAGCGGCTCGCTGCAGACCGGGGACCGCGTGGCCCCCGCCGACGCCACCGTGGTCGCACGGCTCCGTGCTGCCGGGGCGATCCCGGTGTTCACGGCCGCGACGACCGAGTTCGCCTGCGGCGGCCCGCACAATGCCCGGTACGGCGCCGTGCGGAACCCGTGGGACCCCGAGCGCTGGACGGGCGGGTCGTCGACCGGCTCCGGTTCCGCCCTCGCCGCACGCATCGTCCCGCTCGCGCTCGGGTCGGACACCGGCGGATCGATCCGGGTGCCGTCGGCGCTGTGCGGGACGACCGGCATCAAGCCGACGTACGGCCTCGTCCCGCGCACGGGCGTCGCGAGCCTGTCGTGGACGCTCGACCACGTCGGACCGATGGCCCGCACCGCCGAGGACCTCGCGCTCGTGCTCGCCGTGATCGCCGGTGGCGACGGGCAGGACCCCACGACGCACACCGCGGTCCCGCTCGTCGAGGCGGCACCGGGACGGATCGCGGGGATGCGCATCGGCGTGCCCCGGGTCTGGTTCACCGAGCGGGTGGACCGTGCGGTGCTCGACGCGCACGCGGCCGCGGTGGACCGGTTCGCGGCACTCGGGGCCCAGATCGTGCCGATCGAGTTCGACGACCTCGAGGCGATCGACGCCGAGTGCTGGACCGTCTTCTACGGCGAACTCGCGGCCAACCAGGAGGCCAACGCCGCCACCGCCGACCTGTTCGACGCCGGCACCCGTGCGCGGTTCGACGTCGCGTTCACGCCGACGGCCGCGGACTACCTCCGGTCCCTCCGACGCCGTCCGCTCGTGCAGGCCGCGATGGTCGCACGGATGGACGAGGCCGGGGTCGACCTCGTCCTCACGCCGGGGATCGGTGCCACGGCGCCCCGACTCGACGACCTCACGATGACGGTCGACGGCGTGCCGTACAACCTGCACGACGTGATCCCCCGGAACACCCGGGTCTTCGACTACGTCGGCTTCCCGGCGCTCATGATGCCCGCCGGGACCGCGCCGGACGGTCTGCCGGTCGGCGTGCAGCTCGTCGCACGCCCGTGGGACGACCGACTCGTCCTGTCCGCCGCCGCCGCGTTCCAGGAGGTCACCGACCACCACCACCGGGTGCCGCCGGCATCCGCCACGAGAGGGTCGACCGATCAGTAACCGCACCACGGACGAGGACGGCGCCCGCCGACGCGCGTGGCAGGTGCTCTGCGCGTCGAGCCTGAGCGTCGTCCTCGTCTTCATCTCCTCGAGCGCCCTGCTCGTCGCGCTCCCCGACGTCAGCCGTGACCTCGACGCCACCGCCCTGCAGTCCAGCTGGGTCCTGCTCAGCTACATGCTCACCACGACGACGCTCATCCTCGTCTTCGGCCGGATCGCGGACCTCGTCGGGCGTCGCCGTCTGTACATCGCCGGCATCCTCGTCTTCCTCCTCGCCTCGCTCGCGTGTGGTGCAGCACCGGACGCCGCCGTCCTGCTCGCCGCCCGACTCGTGCAGGGCGTCGGTGCCGCGGCCATCGTCACGAACACCACGGCGCTCCTCACCGACGTGTTCCCGGAGTCGATCCTGTCGCTCGGCCTCGGGCTGAACGCCACCGTCGCCGCCGTCGGACAGGTCATCGGCCCGGTCGTCGGCGGCCTCGTCGCGGAGTCGTTCGGCTGGCGGTGGATCTTCCTCGCCGGGGTCCCGATCTCGCTCGCGGGGCTCGTCTGGTCGCTGCGACTCATCCCCCGCACCGCCCGACCACGCTCCGGCGAACGCCTCGACGTCCCGGGCTCGGTGCTCTCCGTGGCCGCGGTCGGGCTGCTGGTCGGTGCCGTGTCGGTCGGCGGTTCCGCGGGCTGGGCCGCCGTCCCGGTGGTCGCGATGGCCTCCGGCGCGGTGCTGCTCGGAGCGGTGTTCGTGTGGACCCAGCGCCGGGTCCCGCACCCGCTCGTCGACCCGGCGATCTTCCGCGACCGGGCGACCATCACGCTCTTCTCGGCCGCCGGCCTCTGCGCACTGTCGAGCTACGCCCTCGTGCTCCTGGCGTCCCTGTCGTTCCAGGCCGTCTCGGGCAAGGACGCCGTCGAGGCCGCGCTCTGGGTGCTCCCCACCCCGATCGGCACGACCGTGGCCGCGGCGAGCGCCGGGGTCCTCGCCCGCCGGGTGCCCGCGCGCACGCTCTCCACCATCGGCATGCTGCTCATCGCGGTCGGGGCAGCGGTCCTCGCGGGGTCGCTCGCCGACGACGGTGCCTACGCCGTGACGGCCGTCGGACTCGGTGCCGTCGGGGTCGGCACCGGGGTGTTCATGACGCCGAGCACCTCGGCCCTGATGACCCGCGTCCCGGAGCACCGCCGGGGCATCGCGAACGCCATCCGGTCAGCGCTGCAGAACGCGGGCTTCCTGTTCTCCACGGCGCTCGGTCTGGCGATCGCCACGAGCGGGCTCTCCGCCGCGCAGCAGGCCGCGGCGTACGACGGCAGCCTGCTCGGCCTGCCGGCGACCGACGTCCAGGCCTTCGTCGACGGCGTGCGCACCGCCGCGCTCACGTTCGCCGGGTGCGCGGTCGTCGGCGCGCTCATCGTCGCGTTCGGTCCGTTCGGCCCCCCGGACCGCCAGGCACCGCTCCGACCGGACACGTCCGGCCCGGTGCCCGAGCCGGGGACGAGCGCATGACCGCCACGACGGGCACCGACCGCACGCAGGGGCCGACCGCCGGCCGACGTGCCGGGGTCGCGCCGCGCCTCCAGGCCCCCACCAGCCAGCCCCACGACGGAAGCAGGACCGCATGACCGACGACCACGACGACTACGTCTCGGCCGGCTACACCGGTGCGCTCGAACCGGGCCGACGGGCGGCGCTCGTCGTCGTCGACCCGGTGAACGCCTACGTCGACCCGGCGTGCGGGCTGTACGCCGGCGTCGAGGAACCCGTCGAGCGGATGCGCGAGCTCACGGCCGCGGCCCGGGTGGCCGGTGTGCACGTCGCCGTCACGACGATGGCGCTGTCGGCCGACGGCTCCAACGCGGGGGTGTTCTTCCGGAAGGTGCCGGCCCTCGCGGCGTACCTGCCCGGCACGTCCACCGGCGCGTTCATCGAGGGGCTCGCGCCGGTCGACGGGGACACCCTCGTGCCGAAGCAGTACCCGAGCGCGTTCTTCGGGACCTCGCTGGCCGCCGACCTCGTCGCACGAGGGGTCGACACGCTCTTCATCGCCGGACTCTCGACGAGCGGGTGCGTCCGGGCCACCGCGACGGACGCCATGCAGCACGGCTTCGTGCCGATCGTCGTGCGCGAGGCCGTCGGCGACCGGCTGCCGAGCGTGCACGAGGCGAACCTGTTCGACATCCAGGCGAAGATCGGCGAGGTGTGGGGCATCGACCGGGTGCTCGCGCTCTGGAGCGCCGCGTGAGCACCGAGGCCCCGGTCCGCGGACGGCCCCGGAACGCCGCGGTCGACGAGGCCGTGTACACGGCGTGCATCGCGATCCTCGCCGAGGGCGACCCCCGTGCGTTCACCATCCGGGCGGTCGCCGACGCCGCCGGGGTGGGGGCGGCGACGATCTACCGGCGCTGGTCCAGCCGCGACGTGCTCCTCACCGAGACCGTCATCCGCCTGATGGAGGAGTCGATCCCGACGATCCTCGACGCCCCGATCGACGAGGGCGTCCTCGGGCTCACCCGCGGCTGGGTGCACGCGCTCGTCGCGACCCCGGTCGGCCGGGCGCTGCCGCTCATCGTGGAGCTCGCCTCGCACGAGCCCCGGGTGGCCGAGGCGGTCGCCGCGTGGCACCTCGACCGACGGGTCCGGGTGAACGCGATGCTCCAGCGGGCGATGGACGCCGGCGACCTGCGGCCCGACGTCGACCTCGGGATCGCCGTCGACCTGCTCGGCGGTCCGACCTTCTACCGCCGGGTGTTCGTGTCCATCGACATCCAGGCACCCGACTACCCGGTGCGCCTCGCCCGGGAGTTCCTCCGGTGGGCCGGGTGGACCGGCGACACCACGACCGTGGGGGTGGTCTCGTGACCGACGTCGCACCGGACGACCGACTGGACGGCACCGCGGGACGTCGTCCGGTCCCGCCGTGGACGGACATGGCCATCGGCGACGTCACGCCCGGGCACTGGATCGGCTTCAACCGACGCTCGGACGCAGCCCGGCAGGTGTCCGACCTCATCCGCGCGGACATCGTCGCCGGTCGGTTCACCGGACCGCTGCCGTACGAGTGGGAGCTCCTCGACCTGTACGGGACGACGCGGAACGTCCTGCGTGCCGCGCTGACGCTCCTCAAGGAACAGCGGCTGCTCACCCGGGCACCGCGGTCGGGCACGTTCGGCGTGCGTCCGGTGGCCTCGGTGAGCCTCGCCCGGACCACCGAGGAGGTCACGATCTACGGCGAGAACACCGGCGGCAGCGTGTTCGACTCCCCGCGGCTGAGCATCGTGCACCTGTGCGTCCAGCTCGTGCCCGCGCCCGAGACCGTCCGGCGGAACCTCGAGATGGACGGCAGCGCCGCGTACTTCGTCGAGAGCCTCATCTCGTTCGACGGGGAGCCGAGCCGGGTGCGGACGAGCTGGGTGCCGCAGGAGCGGTTCCCGGACCTCGTGTCGGAGCCGCTCACCGAGTACGTGCCGGACGTGCTCGTACGGCGGGTCGGGCAGCGGCCGGTCGCTCGTCGACTGCTGCTCAGCACGGTGAACGCCGACCAGTGGAGCGCGGACCTGCTCGACATCGATCCGGGTCAGGCGATCTTCCACATCGAGCGGCTGATGTGCCTGGCCGACGGGACCCCGGTGGAGTACGGGTTCTCGCGGTACCGGGGCGACCGGGCGGTGATCGACTCCCGCATCGTGTGAGCCTCGACGCCGTCAGAGGAGCCCGAACACCGCCTGCGCGCCGAGGCTCGTCCCCGCCACGAGCACCCACAGCGCGATCCCGAGCAGCATCGGTCGGAACCCCGCCCGCCGGAGCGCGCCGAAGTCCGTCGAGACCCCGATCGCGGCGAGCGCCACCGTGATGAGGAACGTCGCGGCGGTGGAGAACCCCGGGGCCGCTGCGGCCGGCAGGACCCCGAGGGTGCGGAGGAGCACGACCACGAGGAACCCGATCAGGAACCACGGGACCAACCGGAACACGCGGAACCCGCGGACGCCCCCGGCGCGGCCCGTGTCCACGCCGGACGCGACCTGCGCGCGGGAGGTGCGCCGTGCCTCCAGGCCGGCCAGCCCCACGACGATCGGGATGATCATGAGCGTCCGGACCAGCTTCACGACCACCGCCGTGTCGGTCGCCTGCCGACCGTAGACGGTTGCCGTGGCGACCACCGACGAGGTGTCGTTCACCGCGGTGCCGGCGAAGACGCCGAACGCGTGCTGCGAGAGCCCCAGCGCGTGGCCGACCAGGGGGAAGACGAAGACGGCGGCGATGTTGCACAGGAAGATCGTCGACATCGCGTAGGCGACGTCCGCGCTGACCGCGCCGATCACGGGCGTGACGGCCGCGATCGCCGAGGCGCCGCAGATCCCCGTCCCGACGCCGATGAGCGTGCGGAGGGCACTCGAGACCCGGAGGAGCCGACCGAGCCCCCACGCTGCGACGAGGCACACGACGATGGTCGTCAGCATCACGGGCAGCGTCTCGCCGCCGATGCGGAGCACCTCGGCGATCGAGAGCTGGGCGCCGAGCAGGACGACGGCGAACTGCAGGACCCGGCTCGAGGCGAACTTCACGCCGGGCTGCAGCAGACCGAGATCGCCGCCCGAGCCCGCACCGGTGCCCTCGTGGTGTCGTCGTCGGCGGACGAGCCACCCGACCAGGGCGCCGAGCACGACCGCGGGGACCGGGCCGCCGACGACCGGGACCTCGCGGCCGACGACGGTGGCGGCGAGCCCGATCACGAGGGCGAGCGCGACGCCCGGCCAGGCGGTGCGGAGGAACGGCATGGCGTCCAGCATGACAGGCCCACGGCGGACGGCAGCCGGCGTGCGGCGTCGCGGCTCAGCCGGCTGGCGGACGGCAGCCGGCGTGCGGCGTCGCGGCTCAGCCGGCCGGCGGCACCTGCCCCGTCATCACCACGCGCCCGGCAGCGTCGTCCCACCGGAACGTCGCGTCCGTCCGACCGCTCGCGTCCGCCGTCGACTCGTCCGGCTTCGCGTAGCGGTAGGCGACCGCGATCGTCGACGGGTCGGTCCGGCTGATGTCCGGGACGAAGCCGTACTGCTCCTTCGTGGCCGTGCCGAGGTACCGGCCGTCGTGGAAGAGCAGGATCGCGACGGGCGAGCTGCCGGTCGCGAGGTCCAGGCTCACCGTGACCCAGGACAGCGGGGCGCACGCCTCGTACCCGGACGTGTCGGCCCGTGCGGCGTCCCACTTCGCGTCCTCGAGCCCGGCCGGCAGCGGCAGGTCGGCGATCGGCTGGGCGGCGGCCTCGGCACCGGTCGACGGGCCGCACGTCGGCGTGGGGGTCGGAGTCGACGTCGGGGTCGGGCTCTCGGCGACCGCTGTCGGCGTGGCGGTCACGGTGCGGGTGGCGGTGGCGGTGGCGGTGGGGCCGGCGGTCGTCCCGCCGCTGCACCCGGTCAGGGCAACGGCCAGGACGGCGGCGAACAGGATCCCCCCGGTGGTGTTCACGGTGCGCATCCGGACAGGTTCCTCCTCGCCCTGCACAGAGTTCTCGGCGTATTCTGGGTTTCGGAAGCAACGACGATTCCGGCCATGCCCCGTCGTGTTGCGTTCCCCGACCTCGACGGGCCCCGACCCGACCAAGAGCCCTCGTGTCTGAACACCTCATCGAGTACGTCGCCCGTGACCGAACGGGCATCACCGCCGTCGTGACGACCACCAGCGTCATCGACGTCGACACCGTGATCAAGCACATCCACGCCGGTCACGCCGGGTACTACGTCGCGGCCGACTCGTGGAAGCGCACGCCGGTGCGGAGCCTGTCGTTCCTCGGCGGCGCGTACCTGTTCGCGAACTGGGACGGCTCGAAGCGGAACATGCTGCACGATCTCGCGCTCCGCGCTCCGACCCGGTCCATCGAGACGAAGCCGGTGGCGCGGCGTCCGCGGTTCTCGCGGGTGCTCGACGCGATCCTCGGCCGGCGGCGGTCCCACCGGCACTGACCGCACCGACCGACGTCCGAGCAGGATGGGGCCGTGCAGGACGTGACGGACGGGTGGGTGCGACGGCTCCGTGACGGGACCGCGCCGCGGCAGTGGCCGATCCACCTGGCTGGGGCGATCCTGGTGTTGGGTGCACCGGCACTCATCGTCGCGGAGTTCGGCTCGCCGGCCTTCGTCGAGCAGATGGAGCGCAGCAGTCGCGTCGGCAGCATCGTCCTGGTCGAGCTGTTCCTGATCGTCGTCGGCATCGTGATGTCGGTCGGCACCTGGTGGAGCGGACGTCGCGACCGACGGACACTCGCCCGCATCCGCGCGGGCGGTCGCGAACCCGCGTTCTTCCTGCCGGTGCTGACGAAGGGTATCCGGACCTCCGAGGACCTCCCGCGTCCCCGTCCCGAGGTGTGGACGCTCGATCGTGCCGGCATGCACGGATGGACGCCGGACCGGGAGGCGCCGGTGATCGATCTGCCCTGGTCACGGATCCGGACGATCGACCTCGCGACGAAGGACGCACGCGGCTCCCGCGTCGACTACGCGCTCTGGTTCGACCTCGTCGGTGGAGGCGAGCTGGTGCTGCCGCCGCGGACGGCCCTCGGCCGCCCGTTCGAGGTGGGTCCCGGCGGTCTGGAGACGCTCCTGCCGGTGCTGCGGTCGCTGCGGCGCGAGCTGGTGGGCTGACGGACGGGAGGCACGGTGCGGGCCCGCCCCGCGCCTCCCGTCCGCCGCCGGTGCGCGAGATCAGTCGTCGTCGCGGCGACGCGACCGTGTCCGCCGGAACCGCTTGCCGGTTTCCTCGTCGACCGCGATGCTGCCCGTCGGCAGGTTCGAGAAGTCGGGCGCGATGACGGTCGGCTCCGGGACGCCACCCGGGCCGTCGAGGACGAGGATGTTGCTCGTGCTCGTGAGCGTCCGCCCCCGGAAGAAGTCCGGGGACCGCACCCACCAGACGACCATCAGCACGACACCGATGAGGATCGCGCCGACACCCACCACGGCGACCGCTCCGATGCCGAGGATCGTGACATCCTTCCCGTCGTCGCCCTGCAGCCAGTCGGGTTGGGCGAACTGCACGAGTCCGTAGACGAACGTCACCGCGAGCGTCAGGCCGCCGAGCAACGGGACGAGCCCCCGCATGACGAAGTTCCGTGCGGTGTTGAAGAGCGTCCGTCGGTAGACCCAGACGCACGCGAAGCCGGTCAGCCCGTAGTAGAACGCGATCATCAGGCCGACGGAACCGATCAGGGCGGTGAGCAGGTTCGTCGAGATGACGGTGAACAGCACGTAGAAGCCGATCGACGCGATGCCCATCCCGATGGTCGACCAGGTCGGCGTGAGGAAGCGCCGGTGGATCCGGGCGAAGTGCGACGGCAGGGCCTTGTAGACCGCCATCGAGAGCGAGGTGCGGGCGGTCGGCATGATCGTCGTCTGCGTCGAGGCGGACGCCGAGGTGAGGATCGAGAACGACAGCAGGGCCATCGCCGCGTGCCCGAGGAACGAGTTGCCGAAGAGCGCCGGGCCGATCGCCGAGAACACGTCGTCCGCGTTG
Organism: Curtobacterium sp. MCBA15_013; assembly: GCF_001865095.1. Classification (NCBI taxonomy): domain Bacteria; kingdom Bacillati; phylum Actinomycetota; class Actinomycetes; order Micrococcales; family Microbacteriaceae; genus Curtobacterium; species Curtobacterium sp. MCBA15_013. The sequence goes on from NZ_MJGQ01000023.1 coordinate 34,805, forward strand.
CCCTGCGCCCCGAGGCCGATGCCCTTCGTCCCGACGCCGGCGAAGGCGATCGCCGCGATCGACACGAGGGCGTAGATGACGAGGAGCAGGACCGTGCTGATGACGGCTGCGCGACCGGGGGTCTTCTCGGGGTCCTTCGTCTCCTCGTTGAGCGAGACGGCGGTGTCCCAGCCCCAGTAGATGAAGATCGCCGTGAGCATGGCGGGGGCGATGACCGACCCGAAGTCCATGCCGCTCGGCCACAGCCACGACAGCGAGGGTGTGATCGAGCCCTCGACGCCGTTGCCGGTACCGACCCGTACGAGCGCGACGGCAGCGAACATCACCAGCACGAGCACCTCGATGCCGAGCAGGACGTACTGCAGCCGGGCCGACACCTCGACGCCGACGTAGCAGATGAAGGTCATCACGGCGATCCAGGCCACCCCGGCGACGGTCGACCAGAGCGTGCTGTTCCCGAGGGCGCTGATCGCCGGGTCGTTCGTGAGGACGCCGACGAACGAGTACCCGTACGAGCCGGCGATCTGGGCGAGGTTCGCCATCACGATGACGTCCGCGGCGATGATCCCCCACCCGCCGAGCCACCCCGTCACGGAACCGAATGCCCGGGTCGCCCAGGTGAACGTCGTGCCGCAGTCGGGGTCCTCGCGGTTGAGCTCCTGGTAGGCCACGGCGATCATCCACATCGGGATGAACGCGAGCAGCATGATCGCCGGGGCCTTCACCCCGGCGAGGAGCGCTCCCCCACTGGCCACGACCAACCCGAGGCTCGCGGCCAGGCTGTAGGCGGGCGCGGTGGACGAGATGCCCATGACGACGCTGCCGACCAGGCCGATGGCGCCCGGTCGCAGTCCCTTCTCCGTGCCGACGGTCTCGGTCGACACCGTCACGACCCGTTCGTCTCGCATGACCACCACGCTCTCTCGATGGCGAGCGACGGAAACCGTCGCCGTCGCTCCACGACTCTGTGGATACGAGCACTGAAACTAGACCTCAGCAACGATTTCCGCACCTGGCTGTGTCAATCTTGATCCAGTCCCGAGAGGAGCACCAGCATGGAGGACGCCGACGTCGTCGTGATCGGTGCGGGCGTGGCGGGGCTCGCAGCCGCACGGGTGCTCGCCGGGGCCGGGCGCCGGGTCGTCGTGCTCGAGGCCCGGGACCGGATCGGCGGTCGGGTCCACACCGACCGGACCGACGGGCACGTGACCGACCTCGGCGCCTCGTGGATCCACGGCGTCGAGGACAACGCCGTGGCCGACGCCGTCGCCGCGTTCGGCATCCGCACGGTCGAGTTCACCGTCGGCGGGTACCAGGTCGACAGCCGGCCGATCGCGTACCACGGGCCCGACGGTCGTCGGCTCGAGGCCGGTGCAGCCGCCCGGTTCGCCGACGACGTACGCACGGTCGACCGCGCCCTGGCCGACGAGGTCGAGCGATCGGCGCCGCTCGACAGCTACCGAGACGTGGTCGCCCGGGCCGTCGCGGCGCAGGGCTGGGACGCCGAGCGGGCGGAACGGGTCAGCGAGCACCTCGAGCACCGGAGCGAGGAGCAGTACGGGGTCGCGAGCGACGAGCTCGCCGCGCACGGGCTCGACGACGACACGATCGCGGGCGACGAGGTGGTGTTCCCGGACGGCTACGACGCCCTGCCCGCACACCTCGCCGCGGGACTCGACGTCCGGCTCGGGCACGTCGTCGAGCGCATCGACCACGGGGACGGCGGGGTGGTGGTCACGAGCAGCCGCGGCCCGTTCCACGCCGAGGCCGTCGTCGTCACGGTGCCCGTCGGGGTGCTGCAGGCCGACGACCTCGTGATCGAGCCACCGCTGCCCGCACGGCACCGGCAGGCACTCGGACGGCTGCGGATGAACGCCTTCGAGAAGGTCGTCCTCCGGTTCCCGGAACGGTTCTGGGACGCCGACGTCTACGCGGTCCGGCAGCTCGGTCCGGCCGGACGGTGGTGGCACTCCTGGTACGACCTGACGCGGCTCGACGGGGTGCCGACGCTGCTCACCTTCGCGGCCGGTCCTGCAGCGCGGGCGATCCGGGGCTGGAGCGAGGAGCGGGTCGCGGACTCGGTGCTCGAGCAGCTCCGGCGACTGTACGGCGACGCCGTGGGGACGCCGACGTCGGTGCTGGTGACGGCGTGGCAGGACGACCCGTTCGCCCGGGGCTCGTACGCGCACATGCTGCCGGGGTCGACGACGAGCGACCACGACGACCTCGCGGTGCCGATCGCGGGGCGCGTGCACCTGGCGGGCGAGGCGACGTGGACCGACGACCCGGCGACGGTGGCCGGCGCGCTGTACTCGGGGCACCGTGCGGCGGTCGCGGTGCTCGGCCACGAGGTGCCGATCGACCGGGTCTGGACGGGCACACCCGCCGGGTGACCTGTGCGAGGATCGTCGAACACGCCGGCACGAGGGGTCCGGCACGAGGGGGAGAGCATGCTCGCGAGCGATGTGGCGAACGCGAAGTTCGCACCGACGAAGTGGCGCGAAGGGTACGACCAGCGCGAGGTCGACGACTTCCTCGACCGGGTCCGGGCGACCCTGGCCGGGTACGAGGCCGGACGTCCGGTCGACCCGCTGACGCCCGAGGACGTCACCCTGGCGCGCTTCCAGCCGACCAAGTTCCGCGAGGGCTACCGCCAGGACGAGGTCGACGACTTCCTCGACCGCGTGGTGGTCGCGCTGCGGCAGCACACCACCCGCCGCTGACCGGACCCGTCAGGCGCTGACCGGCCCCGTCAGGCGCTGACCGCGCCCGCGGCCTCCCCGATCCGCAGCCCGGTCGCCACGAGCCGCGCGACCGCCGGCGTCTCCCGCCCGACCGGCCACCCGAGCACCGTCGTCGCGAGGGGCGCGTCGAGCACCGGCACCGCGGCGTGCTCGGGCCACTGCCAGGCCCGGCTCGAGCGCGGGATCACGAGCAGCGTCCGACCGAGCGCGACGAGCTGCGCCAGCTGCGACTGCGAGTGCACCTCCGGCCCCGGTCCCGGCGGGTAGGTCCAGTCGGCGAGGGGCCACCGCGCCATCGGCAGGTCGGGGACCGACGACACCTCGGCCATCGTGAGGGACCGGCGGTCGGCGAGCGGGTGGGACGCGGGGACGATCGCGACCTGCGGCTCGGAGTACAGGTCGACCGACTCGATCCCGGCGAAGTCGTCGAACGGCCGGTGCATGACCGCCACGTCCGCCGTGCCGTCGAGGAGGAGTCCCGCCTGCTCACCGATCTCGCAGAGCACCACGTCGACCGGGACGTCCTCGGGAGCGGCGTCGAGCAGGGCCTGCAGGAACTCGTGCGACGACCCGGCCTTCGTCGCGAGGACGAGCCGCTGCTGCGGTGCCCCCGCACGTCGGGTCCGCCGGACGGCAGCGCGCACGGCGTCGAGGGCGACCGGGGCTTCGCGGAGGAGCGCCGATCCCGCGTCGGTCAGGGTCACGCCACGACGGTCACGGTCGAAGAGCCGGACGCCGATCCGCTCCTCGAGCTGCCGGATCGCCCGCGACAACGGCGGCTGCGCCATCCCGAGCCGGAGCGCCGCGCGGCCGAAGTGGAGTTCCTCGGCGACGGCGACGAAGTACCGGAGCTCGCGCGTCTCGACATCGTCCACGACCGGCAGCCTACGCCGACCGATACCCGGCGAGTATCACCACCCACCCGATCGGTGTTGGACGCGGGAACCGCCCCGGACCGACGATCGAGCACATGGACGACAAGACGACCGCGCTGGTGACCGGCGCGAACAAGGGCATCGGGTACGCGATCGCCGAGCAGCTGGGTGCGACGGGGATGCGCGTGCTCGTCGGGGCACGGAGCGACACCGGCCGCGAGGAAGCAGTGGAACGACTGCGGGCGAGCGGGGTCGACGCCCACGGGGTCCGGCTCGACGTGACGAGTGACGAGAGCGTGGCGGACGCCGCAGCAGAGGTCGAGGAGCGCTTCGGCCGACTCGACGTCCTCGTGAACAACGCCGGGATCTCTGGACCGTTCGACCCGGTGACGTGGACGCAGGACCCGACGACGCTCGACCTCGACGTCGTCCGGCAGGTCGTCGACGTCAACGTCTACGGCGTCGTCCGCGTGACGAACGCGATGCTGCCGCTGCTGCGCCGCTCCCCCGCGCCGCGCATCGTGAACGCGTCGAGCAGCATGGGGTCCCTCGGCCGCCAGCCGGGTCCGGTGATGGCCGCGTACGCCCCGTCGAAGACGTTCCTCAACGGCATCACGACCCAGTACGCGAGGGCGTTCGCGGACACCCCGATCATCGTCAACGCTGCATGCCCGGGGCTCGTCGCGACGGACTTCAACGGCTTCAGCGGCGACCGCTCGGCCGCGCAGGGCGCGGCGACCGCGGTGCGGCTCGCGACGCTGCCGGACGACGGCCCGCGCGGTGGCTTCTTCGAGGACGCGGGCGTCGTTCCCTGGTGACCACGGACACGACGGGAGGCCCTGCGCACGTTCCGCACGAGGCGGACGTGAGCAGGGCCTCCCGTCTGGTGCCCCGGTCGTCAGACCGCGGCCGGCGCCGTCTCCAGCGTGGCAGCGAACGGGTCGAAGTCCTCCGGCAGGGACGCGATCGCCCCGACGGTGGACTCGACCTCGACGAACGACCGCCGCTCGATGGACTCCTCCACCGAGACCATCGCGTCGAGCACGTGGTAGCCGACCGCACCGGTCGCGATGTGCGAACCGCCGCCGCGGATGGCCCGCGCCATGTCGAGCACGCCGAGGCCCCGGCCGACCGTCGGCTCCTCGTCGAGGAGCGTCTCCCACTCCTGTTCGAACGGCCACGAGGCACCGGCGGGGATCGGTCGGGCGATCCGGATCGGGTGCCCGCCGCCGAAGGTGTTCGGGTCGGGCATGACGATCGTGCCCTCGGTGCCGTTGACCTCGAAGACGCCGTGCCGGAACAGCGGGGTGTCGAACGACAGCAGCGACTGCGCGTTGCCGCCCTGCTCGAACGACGACAGGACGGACACGTGGGTGGGCACCTCGACGGGGAACGACTGGCCCGCGTTCGGCCCGACGACGAGCTCCCGGGTCTCGCGGGACCGCGACCCGGTCGCGACGACGGAGTCGATCGGCCCGAGCAGGTGCACGAGCGCCGTGAAGTAGTACGGGCCGATGTCGAACAGCGGGCCGGCGCCCTTGGCGTAGAGGAACGACGCGTTCGGGTGGAACACGTCCGGCCCCTGCCACTGCATGCTCGTGACCGCGGTCAGCGGCGTGCCGATCGCACCGGCCTCGATCGCCCGCTTGGCGGTCTGCCACCCCGGGCCGAGCACGGTGTCGGGCGCGATGCCGAGCTTGAGCCCGAGCTCGTCGGCGAGGGCGACCAGGCCCGCCGCGGACTCGCGGTCGACCCCGATCGGCTTCTCGCTCCACACGTGCTTGCCCGCGCGGAGGGCGTCCGTGGACACCGCCACGTGCGTGGCCGGGAGCGTCAGGTTGATGACGATCTCGACGTCGGGGTCGGCGAGGACCGACGCACCGTCGCCGGAGGCCGCGACGCCCCACTTCGCCGCGGACGCCGCCGCCCGCTCCGTGTCGATGTCGCCGATCCGGACGACCTCGACGTCGGGGAAGGTCGTGAGGTTCGCCAGGTACTGCTCGCTGATCATGCCGGCGCCGATGAAGCCGATGCCGACCTTGCCCGTGCGGGTCATGCGGACACCGCCGATCCGCTCGGTGCGAGCTGCGCGGCGAGCCACTCGTACGACTGGGCGACCCCGTCGAAGACGTCCCCCGCGAAGCCGTCGAACTCGATCACGGCGTACTCGAGGGCCGTCGCGGCACGCAGCGCCTCGGCGAGCCGGACGTCGCCCTGGCCGGCCGGGGTCTGGTCGGTGGGGATCGTCGCGGTGGAGATGTCGTCGCGCATGGGGCCGTCCTTGACGTGCACGGCGACGATGCGGTCACCGAGCTCCTCGATGAACGGCACGAGGTCGATGCCCGCGGCGGAGGCCCAGTACAGGTCCAGCTCGAGCACCACGCCCGGGTCGAGCAGCGAGGCGAGCACCTGCAGTGCGGGCTGGCCGTCGATCTGCGGTCGGAGCTCGTGGTCGTGGTTGTGGTAGCCGACACGGAGGCCGTGCTCGGCTGCCTCGGCAGCGGCGGCGTTGAGTCGGGCCGCGACGCGCTCGACGCCCTCGCGGGTGGTCCAGTGGTCGGGGCCGACGAACGGGTCGATGACGATCTCGAGGCCGAGCTCCTTCGCCGCGGCGAAGGTGTCGGCGTGCGACGGCGCGGTCATCACGGTGCCGTCGGGCAGCGGGATGGTCTCCTCGACCAGGAAGGCGTGGCCGGTCTTCGCGGTGATGCCGTGGGCGTCGAACGCTTCCTTGAGCTGCGCTGCTCGGTCGACGAACGCGAACGCCTCGACGGTGTCGAAGCCGATGTCGGCGAGGCGGCGGACGCCGCCGTCGAGGTCGGGCTCCAGCGCGGCGTTCACCGTGTAGAGCTGCAGGGAGATGGCGGGTGCCATGGCTGGTCCTTTCAGGGAGGCTTGCGGTGTGTGCGGTGACCGCCTGGAGGCGCGACTCGCCTTCGTGAGTCGGGTCGCGCCTCCAGGACCGTGCGCTGGTGCGCCGTCTACCGGACCGACTTGATGGGGAAGATCACGAGTGCGCCGAGGATCACCGCGACACCCGCGCCCCAGAGCATGAGCGTGTAGTTCTGACCGCCCCCGACGCCGAGGAGGAAGAGACCGACGGCCGGGGCGAGCGACTGCGGCAGCGCGTTCGCGATGTTGATCACGCCGAGGTCCTTGCCGGGGCGCTCCGGGTCGGGCAGCACGTCGACGATGAGCGCGGTGTCGATGGCGGAGTAGATGCCGAAGGCGAAGCCCATCACGATCTCGGCGAAGTAGAACCCGCCGACCGTGTCCACGTGCGCCAGGATCACCAGGCCGACGGCGGTGAGGGCCGTGGAACTCCACACGAAGACCTTGCGGCGGCCGATGCGGTCGGACACCCACCCGGAGAGCGCGGCGCTGACCAGCAGGGCGACGGTGTAGAGGAGCACACCGAACGCGACGATGCCGACGGCCTCCTTCTGCGGGAGGCCGATGCGGTCCTCCATGTACAGCAGGCGGTAGGTCGTGAACATGAACGTGCCGAAGGTGATGAGGAAGCGCCCCCACCAGGCGAGCCCGAAGTCGCGGTGCTTGATCGGATTGGTCCAGAACGAGCTGATCAGGTTGACCCAGCTGAACGGCTTGATCGGCGTCGTGGGCAGCTCGTCGCGGGCCACGAACGAGTAGACGAGGATCGCGATGATCGCGATGATGCCCGGGACGATGAAGAGCATCGGCAGGTTGCCGACCAGGTAGACGGCCAGGTACAGACCGGCGAGGATCGCGGTGTTCTGCGCGAGCGCGATGACGCTCGAGGCCTTGCCGCGCTGGAACTCCGGCACGTTGTCGGCGAAGCTCGCGGTCAGGGTGGCGAGGACCGCGTTGGCGGTGACCTGCGCGAGGACCCACGCCAGGGTGAGCTGCAGGACGTTCGGTGAGAAGGCGAGCCAGGCGAGTGCACCGACGAAGACGATGACGCCGCCGACCATCCACGGCCGACGACGACCCCAGCGGGTGCGGGTGCGGTCCGAGATCGCGCCGAAGAGCGGGTTCGCGAGCAGGGCACCGATCGCGCCGAACGGCAGGACCGAACCGACGATCGTCTCGGGGTTCGACGGGTTGAGCTCGGTCGCCTTGATCGACATGCTCACGAAGACCGGCGTGAGCAGGGCGACGAAGAGGCCGAACTGGGCGAAGCTGAGGCCCCAGAGGTAGCCGCGGCCCACCCGCATCGTGCTGACGGACTGCGTGATGCCCTCGACCGAGAACGCTCGGGACGCCGCTGCGTCCGTGGCGGTGGTGCCGGCGGCGGCGGTGACCGCGGGGGATGCGGTTCCGGCGATGCCGCGTGTGGGTTCTTCCTTCGACGTCGGTGTCGACATGACTCCTCCTCGAGTCATAGGGGGCTTCGGGGCCCGCTGAATCCCTAGTGCTACTAGGTGATCGGGACAGTAGCACCCAAAACCTCCGACCGGAAGTTTTTGTTTCGGTACTTTGCGCCAGCACTTCGGCGACTCATGGCTGCCGGTAGGTTGGTCCGAGTGACCTCCAACGATGGAACCGGCAGCCGCGGGCCCTACGCCAAGGGCGTGCAGCGCCGGCAGGAGATCCTCGACCAGACGCTCGAGGTCGTCGCCTCCCGCGGCATCGACGGGACCTCGCTCCGGGCCATCGGCGAGGCGATCGGCATCTCGCACGCCGCACTCCGGCACTACTTCTCGTCGCGCGAGGCCCTGCTCGTCGAGGTGCTGCGGGAGCGTGACGACGCGTCGAACCGGGCGTTGGGCGACACCGGCGGCGTGTTCCCCCGGCTCGAGTTCGTCGCCCACCGGAACGTCAGCGAGCCGGCCCTGGTGACGCTCTACACGACGCTGCTCGGTGCCTCGGTGGAGGCGGGGAACGAGACCGCGCGGTCGTACTTCGCGGCGCGGTTCGCCACCGCGCGGGCCGATCTGGCACAGCAACTGCGCGACGAGCTCGTCGCCACAGGTCGGCACAGCGATGCGGACCTCGACCAGGTCGCGTCGCTCATCATCGCGGCGTTCGACGGGTTGCAGGTGCAGTGGTTGCTCGACCGCGACGTGGACATCGCGGGGACGCTGCGGTTGTTGGAGCGGGTGCTCTAGCCTCCGAGCTCACAGTCGGGTGCGGCCTGCGCTTCGGGCCGTCAGTCGAGCCAGACCTCGGCGACACCGCTCCCCCGGCACTGCAGGGGTGCGCCGAAGCCGTAGTCCGTCCAGGCCAGTTCGACGCCGCGCTCGTCGAGCCGCGTACCGTCGGCGTCGAAGAGCGCCACGCGGCCGCGTTCGTCCTGCGTCTGCTCGACCGGGACCGTCCAGGTCGCGCCGTCGACCTCGGACGTCGCCGACTCCTGCTCGGGCGTGCAGGCGGCACCGACGCACACGGCGACCGACTCGACGGCGGTCGCGAGGTGGTCGGGCACGACGACGTTCACCGTGTTGCCCTGCCCGGAGTCGGCGCAGACGGACCCGGGCGACGAGCACCCGGCGAGCGCCAGGGCCAGCCCGACCCCGATCGTGGCGGTCACGAGCATCCTCCGGCGGTTCCCCATGCTCCATGGTCCCAGGTCACCCGCCGGCCGGCCACCGGCGTCTCGCTCACTCCGTGCCGTCGTCCTCCTCCGGGTTGAAGTGCGAGTCGTCGCCCACGTGTCCGGCGGCGAGACCGTCGGGCTCGTTGGGGATCGTGCCGTCCTCGCCGAGGCCGTCCGGCTTCGGGGTGCCCTCGGGGTCGTTCTTCGGTGCGGTGCCGTCGGTGTCGCTCATGGTCTGCTCCCGTGCAGTGTCGGTTCGGGACCGCCGTGGTCCCGGTGGTGCTGACTCGGAACGTACGGGTCGTGCCTCGGAGATCCCCCGGGGGCGCACCTTCCGGATGTTCCGCCTCGGAGCGCAGCACCTAGGCTGACGACGTGAACCCGGCGCGTCAGCAGCTCTCCGCGCTCGTCGGTCCCGGTGCCGCCCCGCTCGTCACGGGCATGCCGGTGGCCAGTGCCTCCCGCAACGCGGCCGTCCTCATCCTGTTCGGCGAACTCGACGACGTCCCGAGCGACCGCCCCGCCGTGGGAGCCGCCGGCACCGACGTCTCGCGGGACCTCGACGTCCTGCTCCTCGCACGGGCCACCACGCTCCGCGCCCACCCCGGCGAGATCGCGTTCCCCGGCGGCCGGGTCGACCCCGGTGACACGGACGCGACCGCCGCGGCACTCCGTGAAGCCCGCGAGGAGACCGGCATCGACACCGCGGGCGTGGACGTCCTCGGCACGATCGCCCCGGTGCCGCTCGCGTTCTCGCGGCACCTCGTCACGCCGGTGCTCGGGTGGTGGCGCGAGTCCTCGCCCGTCCGGGTCGTCGACCAGGCCGAGTCCGCCGCGGTGTTCCGGGCGCCGGTGGCCGACCTGCTCGACCCCGCCCACCGCGGCGTGACGGTGATCCGCCGCGGCGGCCAGGAGTGGCGCGGTCCGGCGTTCACGATCGACTCCGGCCCCGCGCAGCACGTCGTCTGGGGCTTCACCGCGATGCTCCTCGACGCCCTGTTCGACCGCCTCGGCTGGGCCGAGCCGTGGGACGAGCGCCGCGAGATCCCCCTGCCGGGCTCGCGCCCCTGAACGGCGCCGTCCCGTACTGTTCGACTGTGCGTACCGGTCCAGCTGATTGGTTCCTCTCCCGCGACGAGCGAGGCAACCTCGCCACCGGCGTGCACGCGGGACACCCCGACGACGACACGGACCGGAACCGGCCCGACGCCGAGGGGGACACCGGCGCCGATGCGGCACCGTGGTCTGAGGGCAACCACGTCCGGCCGCTCGTGCACGGCGCCGCCTACTTCGACCGCATCCACGCGGAACTGACCGCCCTCCGCCCCGGTGACCGCGTGTGGTTCACCGACTGGCGCGGCGACGCCGACGAGCGGCTGCTGCCGGACGGCCCGACGATCGGGGACCTGCTGGCCGACCGTGCACGAGCGGGCATCGAGGTGCGCGGGCTCATCTGGCGGTCCCACGGCGAGCGCGTCTCGGCGTCGATCAGCGCCCGGTCGAACGAGCTGCTCGGCCGGAAGATCAACGACGCCGGCGGCCAGGTGCTGCTCGACCAGCGCGTCCGGGTGTTCGGCTCGCACCACCAGAAGTTCTTCGTCATCCAGCACCGCGACGACCCCTCCCGCGACGTCGCGTTCGTCGGCGGGATCGACCTCTGCCACAGCCGTCGCGACGACGCCGCGCACGAGGGCGACCCGCAGCCCGTCTCGATCGACGCCCGCTACGGGGAGCGCCCGGCCTGGCACGACGCGTCGATGGAGCTCCGCGGGCCGGTCGTCGCGGACGTGCTCGCGGTCTTCGCCGAGCGCTGGGACGACCCGCTCCCCCTCGACCGCAGCCTGCCGTACCGGATGCTGCTGCAACGCCTCGTCCACATGCCGCGGCGCCCCGAGCCCCTGCCCGAACGCACGGCGCCACCACCACCGGCCGGGCACCACGCCGTGCAGCTCCTCCGCACGTACGGGGTGAAGCGCCCGCCGTTCCCGTTCGCGCCCCTGGGTGAGCGGAGCATCGCCCGTGCGTACGGCAAGGCCTTCGCCCGAGCACGATCGCTGCTCTACATCGAGGACCAGTACCTCTGGTCCCGCGAGGTCGCGACCGGCATCGCCGAGGCCCTCGAACGCAACCGGGAGCTCCGTGTCGTCGTCCTCGTGCCGCGGTACCCGAACTCGGACGGGCCGCTGGGCGGTCCCCCGAGCCGGTTCGGCCAGATCGAGGCGCTCCGGACGCTCCGCCGCACCGCACCCGACCGTGTCGGCGCCTTCGACCTCGAGCACGAGGACGGCCGCCCGATCTACATCCACGCCAAGGTCTGCATCGTCGACGACGAATGGTTCACGATCGGCTCGGACAACTTCAACCGCCGCTCGTGGACGTCCGACAGCGAACTCACGTGCGCCGTCGTGGACACCTCGGACGACGGCCGGTCCCTCGCCCGTGACCTCCGCCACGAGCTCTGCGCGGAGCACCTCGCGACGACGCCCGACGACGAGCGGTTCACCGGGTCCGGCGCGGACCTGCTCGCCCTCTGGCGCTCCACGGCACGTGCGCTCGACCACTGGCACGAGGACGGGCAGCCCGGCCCGCGGCCCCCTGGACGCATCCGCCAGCACGAGCCGGAGCCGGTCTCCGCGCTGCAGCGTCTGTGGGCGCGTCCCGCCGCGCGCCTCGCCGTGGACCCCGACGGCCGGCCGCGCCGGTTGCGCGGCTCGACCCGCTTCTGACGGGAGGCGCGGTGCGGGCCCGACCCGCGCCTCCCGTCCGCCGTCCACTCGCGTCCACCGCTCCCACCTACGCTGGGTGCATGGGGGCACGCGAGGACTGGTGGGACGATCCCGGCGACGACCTGGTGCTGCGCCCGCCGCGAGCCGAGCAGGCGCCGCCACCCCGCGACCCCGGCTCGGTCGACCTCGTCGCCACCGTCCTGCTCCTCGGCGCGGCCGTCCTGGTGAGCCCGGCGGCGTGGTTCGTCGTCCTCATCGGCCAGCTCGCGTTCGCCGGGTGCGCGCAACCGTCGCCGGGGTGCAGCAGCGCTGACGACCCCGGCGCGGCCGTGCGCAACTGGCACCTCGTCCTCACGCTCGTCGTCCTCGTCGCGGGGGTCGTCGGTTCGATCGCGCGCCGTGCCCGACGCCGGACGGGGTGGCCCGTCGCACTCGCGACGCTGGTCGGCGTGCTGGTGGTCTTCGCCGGAGCCGTCGTCGCGATCCAGGTCGCCAGCGGGGGCAACCTGTTCTAGCGACCCCGGCGTCGACGCGCCGCCCAGCCGTCCGGTGGCCCGCTGCGGCGCGACCGCTCAGGCGAGGATCGCGTCGAGCGGGTACGCCGCGAGTGTCCGGATGCGCTCGGGTGAGGCTCCCGCGTCGCGGAGCACGATCTCCCAACTCGTCTGCACGCTCTGGTCGACCGGCGTGCCGGAGAGTCGGAAGAGGTTGGCCGCGTGCGCGCCGAGCGCGCCGGTCAGCAGCCGACGTGCCAGCACGCCCGCGTCGACCGTCGCCGGGACGTCGCCGTCCTCGATCGCGGCCCGCACGTTCCGCCGCACGAAGTCCAGGGCGTGCTCGACCCGGCTCGACCGCTGCTCGCCGCTCTGTTCGATCATGAGCCGCAGGGCGCCGCTCGCGATCGGACTCGTTCGGTCCAGGTGCAGGCCTGCGCGCATCGCGATGAGCAGTGCGTCGAGACCGGGGCGCATCGTGCGCTCGACCCGGCCGAGCAGGGCCTCGAGCCGATCGAGGTGCTGTTCGACCACCGCGTTCGCGAGGGCCTGCTTCGAGGGGAACGCCTCGTACCCGATCGAGGACTTGGGCTTCCCCATCGACGCCGCGATCGACGAGAAGGACGTCCCTGCGTAGCCGTTCCGGGCGAACTCCTGCGCCGCGGCCTCGATGATCCGCTGCCGGGTCCGAGCTCGCTGTTCCTGGCGCTGGTTCACCCGACGATCCTAGGTGGGCGCGGGGCCACCCGCCCGTCGGTCACTCCACGGGCACACCCCGTTCCGTGCGGTGGTCGCGCCCGAACCCGCAGTCGCAGAGCACGCGGATGGGTTCGCCCTCGCGGAGTGTGAGGAACGTCTCGAGGTGGAGCTGCACCGGGGCGTCGAGGCTCGGGATCTGGTCAGTGAGGGACATGCGGGGTTCCTTCCGGTGGAGTCGGAGCGGTCGTCGAGCGGCGGCGCCGGAGCACGAGGGCCGTCACCGTCGCCGAGGCGAGGACGAGCAGGACGAGCAGGACGGGGACGAGCCCCACGGACGGATGGGAGCCGGACGCCCGGTCGATGCGCGTGGCGGCACTCGGCGAGGCGCTCGGCAGGGCGATGCTCCCCGCGGTCCGTTCGGTGGTGACGCCGTCGGTGACGGCGATCCGTGCGAGCCAGGTGCCGGGCGCCACCGCAGCCGGGACCGTGAAGCTCAGCGCGGCCCGCTGACCCGGCGCGAGGGTCCGCGGCCGGTCCCCGGCGATCGACGGGAGCACGGCCCCTGCCGGTCCGTCCGCGAGCACGAGCGTGCCGGTGAGGTCGACCGCGCGCTCGCCGGTGTTGCGGACGTCCGCGAGCACGGTCCGCTCGTCCCCACTCGGTCCGACGCGCGGCTCCGACACCCGGAACGCCGTGCGGAGGGCGGCCGGCCCGCTGACGGCCACGTACGCCCGCACCCCGACCCGGCTGACCATCCGGAGACCGGTCCCGTCCGGCCGCTCGGAGGCGGTGGCCGCCCAGACGACCGCGTACCGCTCCCCGCCGGTCGCGTCCGGAGGGACGGCGATGCGGACCCGGACCAGGGCGGACGACCTCGCCGGAACGTCGACGGACGCCGGGTCCAGCCCGATCCAGTCGGTCAGCTCGCTCCGCGGTGCGGTGTCGATCCGGAACGCTCCGTCCGTGATCCCGGCCGCGGTCGTGGTCATCGACACCGCCCGCTCCGTGTCCGAAGCGTTGGTCACACGGATCATCCGCTCGACCGTCTGCCCGGGCCGCAGCGCGTCCCGGATGTACCGACTGGTGGGTGACCGGTCCGTGGCCTCGGCCCCTGGGAGCAGTTGCACGCCGATCCCCGGTTCCGGCCTCGATCCCGTCCCCGCGACGGCGACCCCGGCCGGGACCACGAGGACGGACCACACGATGCTCGCCGCGGCGACGAAGAGGAGGCTGTGCGCAGCTCGTCGAGTCACGCCACCGAGTGTGTGATCGTCGCCGTGTAGTCATCGGCGGCCAGGGCGTCCGCGGGCACGGCGAGACCGACAGTCGCGTCCCAGGTCGCGGTGTTGTTCCCCGAGACGGCAGCCGCGGTCTGCACCGCCGCGGCCGTCGTGCTGCCGGTGACCGTCGACGGCGTCAGGGTGGCCGTCCCCGTCACGACGGCCTGTCCGGGAGCGTAGGTCAGCGCGGACGCCGGCAGCTGGCGGTCCACGCTGGCCGACGAGAAGTCGGTCACCGTCACGGATGCGACCCACCCGTCGGTCCCGGCGCGATCGTCGGTCACGACGACGCCCTCGAGGGTCGCGGAACCCGTCGTCCCCGGTGCCGCCGACCCGAGGGTGAGCGCGGTGGGCGCGGAGATCGACAGTGCTCCGGCTTCGACTGCGGCGACCGCCGTGGTCTGGCTGTCGGCGGCGGCAGGGGTCGCGACGCTGATCATGGCCGCAATGGCGAGGCCAGCGACGGCGGTGCTGGCGAGGGCGGTACGTGTCCGGTACATGGGGCTCCTTCGATCGGCGCGCAGGTGATCTGCACTCAGTAGACGATCGTATTTTGAGCAACACGTGACGTCTACCCCTCGGATGCGGGTGTCGTGGCCGGCACCGGGACCATCGATCACCGATGTCAACCGCTGGACTGACGAACCACCCGCCGCGCCCTCCTATCGTTGGACCGCCGCGCGGCGCATCCCTGCGCCGCGGCGGACGAGGGGAGAACGACGTGCTCGAGAACCTGGGCGGCGCACACGTGCTGGTCCTGCTGGTCGTGCTGGCGCTGGACGTACTGGCGCTGGTGCAGGTGTGGCGGGACCGACGTCGGAGCGACCTCGTGAAGATCGTCTGGACCGTCGTGATCGTCGCGGTGCCGGTCATCGGCGTGGTCGGGTGGGCCGTGAACTGGCTCCTCGGGCGTGCGGCCGACCGGTTGAACCGGACGAGCGGCCCGAGCGCCTGACGCCGACGGCCTCGGCTGGTGGGGCCACGTCCCGATGCGCCGCGCGGAGCGGCGGCGCTGACCCAGCCGGGTCCGGTCGCCGGCCCGGCAGCCGTGGACGCGACCACGGCTCGACCAGGAGGCGCGGTGCGGCGCCGCCCCGCGCCTCCCGACCCACGGTCGCTGCGGTTCAGAGCCGCTTCGCGTACCACCGGTCCGAGTAGGGGTCGTCGGTGAAGGCGGGCACGCGCTCGAACCCGAGCCGCTCGTAGAGCGCACAGGCCTCGGCGAGTTCGGCACGGGTGTCCAGCCGGAGCACGCCGATCCCGCGGCGACGGCACGCCGCCTCGAGCTCGCGCACGAGTCGGGCCGCCGTGCCCCGTCCACGCGCCTCGGGCAGGGTGAAGACCTTCGTGAGTTCGGCGACACCGAGACCGACACCGGCACCGAACCGCGCTCCGGCGCACGCGATCGCCCGCCCCTGCTCGACGGCGACGAGGAACACCCCGGACGCACCCTGCAGGTCGTCGTACGGCTCGTCGCGCAGCGCCTGGTCGACCTCGTCCTCGGTCGCCGGGCGTCCGTACCAGCGCGACGCGACCTCGGCGAGGTACGTCCGCACGATCCCGTCGGCCACCGGGTCACCGGGGTGGACGACGTCGACGCTCGACCCGTCGCTGATCCGTTCGTCCACGGTCCTCCCTGAAGCTCACTGCGACCGTACCGGTGAAGCGATGTCGAGCGCAGTCCAGCCCTACAACGGAGGAACCTTGCGCGGTGCGATCAGTTCGGAGCGCGGGGCCGCCGGACGCGCACGTTTCCGCCGCAGATGGGCAACTTTGCGCCCCCCGATCTTCCCTAGGCTCGATGCACCAGCGCACCCGCAGCCAGCCCAACGACGGGAGGTACGACATGTCGCAGTTCGTCCAGGAGTTCTCGAAGGACGCCATCGTCGGAGAACCCGAGGTCGTCGAGGACCGCCTGTCCGTGCGCGAGGTCGCCGCCCACCCGGCATGGCTCCGGCTCCAGGACGCCGTCACCGCGCTGCAGACCGTCCAGGCGCAGGACGGCTCCGTGCCCGAGCCGGGCGACCACCGTGCCGCGACCGAGCACGTCGCGACGATCGTCCCGGCCATCGCCGAGCTCGCACCGCACTTCCCGCACGACGCGGCTTTCCTCGAGGCCGTGCAGCACGACTTCGCCCGGTGGCGCGACGAGGGGTTCGGCGTCCCCGACTTCCTCGACTCCCTGAACGCGTTCCAGCCGCAGCAGCACCGCGTCGACGGGCTCGGCCACCTCGTCGTGTTCCCGATGGTGACGCAGAACGGCAGCTCCTCGCGGTTCGTCGAGGCCGTCCTGGTCGAGGTCATCTGGCCCGAGTTCATCGCCGAGCTCGAGGCCGGGGACTACGGCAACGCGCTCTTCGTCGCGCTGCGGTTCGTCGACTTCACGCCCGGGTACGACACGAACTCCGCCGTGCTCTTCCCCGAGACCGTCGCGATGCGCGAGCTGCCGACGTTCACGTGGGGCGCGATCTTCCAGGACCGCGAGGCCGCCCGCTACCGCCGGGTCGTCCGCGCAGCCGCCGAGATCACCAAGCTCGACCTTCCTGACGACGCACGCGCGATGCTCGACGACCAGGAGCTCACCGAGCAGGTCTTCGTGATGTGGGACATCATCCACGACCGGTCGCACATGCGCGGAGACCTGCCGTTCGACCCGTTCATGATCAAGCAGCGGATGCCGTTCTTCCTCTACTCGCTCGAGGAGCTGCGCTGCGACCTCACCGCGTTCCGCGAGTCCGTGCGTCTGGAACGCACCCTCTCGGCGCTGCCGGATGCGAGCCTCCAGGACGCGCAGCGCGCCATCCGTGACCACGCGCGCCTCGTGCAGTACGCCGTCGTGTTCGACCGCATCTTCCGCTTCGCGATCACCGGCAGCCGTGTCCGCAACTACGACGGCCTCGGCGGCCAGCTGCTCTTCGCGTGGATGCACCAGCACGACGTCCTGCACTGGACGGACACGCAGCTCACCATCGACTGGGAGGCCGTCCCGTACGTCATCATCGCCCTCAGCGACGAGATCAACGAGCTGTACCGGCGCTCGATCGACCGGCCGAAGGCAGCGCACTGGCTCGCCGCGTACGAGATGCTCACCCGGACGCTCACGCCGCACCCGGCCTCGGCCTGGGCGCGCGGACTCCCCACCGAGACGCTCGCCGGACCGCCGAAGGGCTACACCGACGCGGTCATGGACGACGAGTTCCCGCTGTCGATGTTCTACGAGGCGCTCAACAAGAAGATGGCGCCGGTCATCGCGTCGACGGCCGGGATCACCGGGACGACGGACGTCGCCGCGTGAGCGATCGGTCGCTCTCCGGTCGCGTGGTGCTGGTCGCGGGCGCGACCAGCACCAGCGGCGAGGCCGTCGCTCGGTCGCTGGTCACCGCCGGTGCGACGGTGGTCGCGGTCGGCACGAGGGCGGCGGGCCTGGAGGCGCTCAGCACCGCCGTCCCGGGCGTCACCACCCACACGTGCGACCTCTCGTCGCGTGCGGACGTCGCCGCGCTGGCTTCGCGGATCCACGCGGACCTCGGGCCGATCGACGGGCTCGTCCACCTGGTCGGTGGCTGGCGTGGCGGTGGCAGCATCGCCGGCCAGTCGGACGACGACTGGGACTTCTTCGACCGGGCCTTCCGGACGCTCCGGAACACGACGCGGGAGTTCTTCGCC
This sequence comes from Curtobacterium sp. MCBA15_013, assembly GCF_001865095.1. Taxonomy (NCBI): domain Bacteria; kingdom Bacillati; phylum Actinomycetota; class Actinomycetes; order Micrococcales; family Microbacteriaceae; genus Curtobacterium; species Curtobacterium sp. MCBA15_013. The sequence continues at coordinate 52,807 of NZ_MJGQ01000023.1, forward strand.
GACCTCGTCGCCTCCCCCGCCGGACGCCTGGCCTTCGTCTCCTCCACCACCGTCGACTCGCCCACCGCCGGCGCCGCGAACTACGCCGCCGCGAAGGCCGCCTCGGACGCCTGGGTCCGCGCCGTCGCCCAGGGGTTCGGCACGGACGCGCCCGACACCGCCGCCGCGGTCGTGTTCGTCGTGCGTGCACTCGCCGGCCTCGAGGTGCGACTCGGCGACGAGGTCGTGCGGCTCTGGTCGGCCGACCCCGCGGCCGTGAACGGCACCCGCGTCCCGCTCTCGGCGGGCGACGCCCCGAACCTAGGATGAACGCGTGACCCTTCGACTCCACGACCTGGACCTGCGGGGCTTCGCCTCGGACAACTACGCCGGCATCCACCCCGAGATCCTCGCGGCGATCACCGCGGCCAACGACGGCCACCAGATCGCCTACGGCGAAGACGTGTACACCGCACGGCTCAACGAGGTCGTCGGGGAGCACTTCGGGTCGCAGGCGCAGGCGTTCCCGGTGTTCAACGGCACCGGCGCGAACGTCGTCGGACTGCAGTCGATGCTCCCCCGCTGGGGCGCCGTCGTGTGCACCTCGACCGCGCACATCCACACCGACGAGGCCGGCGCCCCCGAGCGCGTGGGCGGGATCAAGCTGCTGCCCGTCGAGACGCCGGACGGCAAGCTCACCCCCGAGCTCATCGACAAGGAGGCCTGGGGCTGGGGCGACGAGCACCGCGCCCAGCCGCTCGTCGTCTCGATCACCCAGACCACCGAGCTCGGCACCGCCTACTCGGTGGACGAGGTCCGCGCGATCGCCGACCACATCCACCCGCTCGGCATGACGCTGCACATGGACGGCGCCCGCATCTCGAACGCGGCCGCGAGCCTCGGGGTCCCCCTGCGCGACTTCACCACCGACGCCGGCGTCGACGTGCTGAGCTTCGGCGGGACGAAGAACGGGATGCTCTACGGCGAGGCGATCGTCGTCCTGAACCCCGATGCCTCGGAGGGCCTGCACTACCTCCGCAAGCTCAACATGCAGCTCTCGTCGAAGATGCGCTTCGTCTCGGCACAGCTCATCGCGCTGCTCACCGACGACCTCTACCTCCGGTCGGCCGGGCACGCCAACGCCATGGCGCAGCGACTCCGCGGCGCCCTCGAGGCGGGGATCGCCGACGGCAGCATCCGTGGCGTCGGGTTCAGCCAGGAGACCCAGGCGAACGGGGTCTTCGCGACGCTGCCGGCCGGCGTGGCCGATCGGCTGCGCGAGCACTTCCGGTTCTACGACTGGGACGCCAGCCGGAACGAGGTGCGGTGGATGTGCTCGTTCGACACCTCGGAGCAGGACATCGACGCGTTCGTGGCGGCGCTGTCACGGGAGCTCGCCGCCGTCTGAGCCACTGACATTTGCGCATTTCACCGGCTACCGGCAGGGTGGAGCCGCCGGCAAGGGGTGCCGGACCGGAGGGAACGCACATGCAGTCATCCATCTTGTCACCGTCGAAGATCGCCGTCGCCGTCCTGCTCGCGGCCGGACTCTGCACACCGCTGTTGTCAGCGCCGCCGGCGTCCGCGACGCAGGGTCCGATCGCAGTCGACACGGCGACGGTCGCCATGGAACTCGAATTCCAGGCCGCCGACATCGCCGGCGGTCTCGAGCTGATCGAACGAGTGCCCGAGCGCGTCCTGCTCGAAGGTCAGGCGGCGTACGACGCGTGGATCGCCGCGAACCAGCACGTCCTGACAGCGGCGCGCGCGAGTGTCCTCGAATGCACCGGCGCGATCGCGCTCCTGATCGCATCCACCGCGTTCCCCGTCGCGAAGATCCTGAAGATCAAGCGCCTGATCAACTCGCTCGGCGGCGTCACGAAGGCCGTCCGCGTCATGTGGGGCGCATCCTTCAGCTGGGAGAAGATCCGCGCGCTCGGCGGAGCTGCCGCAGCGCTCGGGGCCGAGCTGCTCGGCGTGGCCGCCGTCAAGCGCGGGTGCTTCCGGTGAGCCGCTGGGGCCCGGCACTGATCGTCTGCGGCGGGCTCGCTGCCACCGCTGGCGCCTGGTACGCGCTCGATCTCGTGTACGCCTGCGTGGCGGCCCTGGGGACGCTCACCTACGCCGCGTTCGCGTCGCCGGTGATCGGCTCGACAGCAGGGCCGCCTGGGAGCACACCGGACCCGACGGAGGTCCGGCGTTGGCGGGAGCAACACCCCGGTTCGACGGTGAGCGAGGCCATCGCGGCAGTGTCTGCGCGGTGATCGCGGCCTGGACCGCGGCCGACGCACCACAGCGGCGGACGGGAGGCGCGGGGCGGGGCCGCACCGCGCCTCCCGTCCGTCAGCCGGTCACGTGACGGTCCGCACCAACTCGACCAGGCGCAGCGACGGGGCGTCCCGCTCCTGCCCCAGCAGTCGGAAGTCGCGGGAGCGACCGCTCGCCCGGAACCCGTGACGTTCGTAGAAGCGCCCAGCCGGCACCGCCTGGTCGTACACCTCGAGGCGGAGCCGCTCGCCGTGCCCCGCTGCCCACCCGACCACGTGGTCGAGCAGCGCATCCGCGACGCCGTTCGCCCGGCCGCGGAACGACGGCGTGACGTACACGCCGGTGAGCACGGGATCGTTGCCGTACGCGTCACCGACCTGGCCGCTCATCATCCCGATCCAGCGGCCCGTTCGGTCGACCGCCACCACGCTCGTCGTCTCGGTCCCCTCGCCACGCCTGGCGCGGAGCCGCCAGTCGTCCTCGGTCATCGCGAGCGTGTAATCGAGCGTCGCGCCGTAGGAGATCGGGTCGTCCGTGGCGTTCTCGATGCGGAGGGCGCGCACCTGCTCCCAGTCGCGCTCGGTCGTGGTTCGGATCATGAAGTCCCCCGGCATGTCCGCAGCGTACCGGCGGCGGGGTGCTCAGCCCGTGAGACCGAACAGCCGGCGGGCGTTCCCCGACGCGATGGCATAGCGGGCCTGCTGATCGGGCAGTGCCGTGAGGAAGGCGGCGATCTCCTCGCGGGTGGGCTGCTGGAACGGGTGGTCGGTCGAGAACAGGAGCCGGTCCGGCGTCGTGATGCTCAGGGCGTGCCGCAGCATCGCCGGGTCGAGCATGCCGGAGGCCGTGATCCAGACGTTCTCGCGCAGGTACTCCGTGATCGACCGTTCGAGGCCGGCCGCACGTGCGAGTCCGTCGGCGCGGTCGTGCCAGAACAGCAGGAGCTCGCCCCAGTGCCCGAGCACGAGCTGCAGCGACGGGTGGCGATCCAGCACGCCGCGCGCCATGAGCCGGAGCGCGGCCGTTCCCGCTTCGAGGTGCCAGCCCCACGAGAAGGTCGCCAGCGCGAGGTCGGGCAGGCCTCCGACGCCGGTGTAGGAGGCGTCCCGGACGGCCCGCGGCGGGATCTGCGGGTGGATGAACACCGGCTGCCGGAGCTGCTCCGCGACGGTCCAGAGATCCTCGAAACGCGGGTCGTCGATCAGGACGTCCCCGGTCCGGCCGTGCAGCATGACGCCGACGAGGCCGAGTGCTGCGGCGCGCTCCAGCTCGACGGCGGCGGCGTGCGGGTCGCCGAGCGGCAGGGTCGCGAAGGCCCGGAAGCGATCCGGGTGTGCGGCGACCGCGGCAGCGACCTCGTCGTTCGCATCGCGGCTCAGGGCGATCGCGTCGGCGGCGTCGAGCCCCTGCGTGCCCGGAGGGGCGAGGGACAGGACCTGCATGTCGACGCCCTGTGCGTCCATCGCGGCGAGGCGCTCGCTCCCGATGTCGCCGAGGCGCCGCGCGGCATCGCCGTGGTCGTTGAGGACGAGGCTGTCGTCGCGCCGGTCAGCCGGCAGCGCGCGCTGCGCACGGTCGATCCCCTCGTGCACCCAGTGCTCCTCGATCCCGATCAGCAGATCCGCCATGGTGTCGTCCTCGCGCTCGCCCCCTGTCGAGTGAACCGTACGGCCGCCGTCGGCGACCATCTGTGCACGGTCCTCTGAGCACGCTGCGGAGCATGATCGACCCGTGCACTCGTGGACACGCTCGCTGCGATCACCGCTCGGCACGGAACTCGTGCTCTCGGTCCCTGACGCGCCGCGTCCGACCGGCACGACGTGGGTGCTGCTCCACGGGTCCGACGGTCACGAGACCGACCTCCTCCCCCTCGCGGATCGGCTGGCACCCGACGACGCGAAGATCGCGCTGCGCGGCACCGAACCGACGCCGCAGGGGTACGCGCACTTCCGCCGTCGCCCCGACCGGAGCCTCGACGAGGACGACCTGCGGGCGCGCATCGCACTGCTCACCGACGCCGTCGACCACGGGAGCGCGCAGCTCGCGCCGGCCGCACACCGGTTCGTGCTCGGCTTCTCGAACGGGGCGATCGCGGCTGCCGCCCTCCTCGAGCTGCGTCCGGACCTGTTCACCGCCGGAGTCCTCATCCGACCGCAACCGCCCTTCCAGTCCGAACCGGTCGGCACCGGCTCCGGCGTCCCGGTGCTGGCGCTCGACGCCCGGTTCGATGCCCGCCGCACGGCGAGCGACGGCCTCCGGACCGCCGAGCGCCTGCGTGCCGTGGGAGCCGTCGTCGACCACGTCACCCTCCCGGTGCACCACGGGATCACCGCGCTCGACGAGGACGCCGTCCGGCGCTGGTCGGGCGGCCCCGCACCAGGCCCGCTCCCCCGCGATCTGGGGTAAGCAGCCCGACCCTCTCGACGTGACCCGATTCCGAATCCCCTGGACGCATCCACCCGAGGATCGGAGCCCACCGTGCTCATGCGCGCCCCCACCGCAGCACCACCGCAATCCGCGGACTTCGCATCGATCGTGCGACGGCACACGCCGCTCGTGCACGCCACCGCCATGCGCGTCCTGCACTCCCACGCGGACGCCGACGACGTCGTGCAGGAGACGTTCCTCGCGGCGTGGACGCACCTGGGGTCGATCGTCGATGCAGCGGCGATCGGCGGCTGGCTCGTGACCACTGCTCGGCGGCGGAGCTACGACCGGTTCAGCGGGGCCGCCGCGCGGGTCACCGGACGGCTCGACGAGTCCACGCCTGCAGCGGACGACCACGCCCCGACCGGTGTCACCGAGCGTGCGTCCCTCGCGCAGGCTGCGTCGGCGGTGCTCATGACCTTGCCCGCGACGCAGCGCCGGTGCTGGGAGCTGCGGCACGTCGAGCAGCTGTCCTACCGGGAGGTCTCCGATGCGCTCGGCCTGCCGGTCTCGACCGTGCGCGGGATGCTCGTCCGGGCGCGGGCGACGTTCTCGCGTGAGCTGGCGGCGTGGCGGTGACCTGACGGTGGACGGGAGGCGCGGTGCCAGCTGGCACCGCGCCTCCCGTCCCGCACTCACCGCGAGCCGCATCACAGGATCCTCACGCCTGCGGTTCGCCAGCGCTGGATGTCGCCGCTGACGCCCGCTCCCCCGACTCGCTCGCTGACGACGGGTGCGTCAGCGCATCACGGATGATCCGGCGCGGGTCGTACCGACGCGGGTCGAGCTCGGACCAGTCGATCTCGACGCCGATCTCCTCCTCGACCTGGGCCTTCGTGGATTCCGCCCAGTGACGGAGCTGTCGGACGAACCCAGCGAGCTGCTGCGCGAGACCGACGAGGCAGTGCGGTCCGACGAAGACCGCGGCGACGATCCCGATGACGATCAGCTTCTCGGCGTCCACGGTGCGCTCCGCTCAGCCCGAGGCGGTGTCGTCACTCGCCGGGCGTCGTCGGGGTCGACGTCGCGGCGGGAGTGGAGTCGCCGGTCGGGGTGCCGTGCGGCTCAGTGTCGCGGACCTCGCGGCGGAAGATCGTGAGCGACTGCCCGAGACCCTTCGCCAGGGCGGGGAGCTTGGTGGCGCCGAAGAGCAGGATGACGATGCCGAGGATGACGAGCAGGTGGATGCCGGTGAGGTTGCCGAGCACGGTGTTCTCCTTCGAGGGTTCAGGTGGTGGACGAGGGTCGGTGGGTCCGCACGGTCGACGCGGTCACCGGACGGCCTTCGGGCCGGAGGCCAGCCGGACGTCGTCGATGGTCGGCAGGTCGGCCCCGCGCCGCCCGACCGTGATCGCCGCGGCGATGGAACACGTCCGACCCAGCTCCTCCAGCGCGGTGCCGTCGAGGTGCCCCAGCGACGAGTCGCTGCCCGTCGACGACGAGTCCCCCGGCCACGGCCGCGAGCAGGTCAACTGCCAGAGGAGCGCCGCGGTGTAGGTGTCCCCCGCGCCCACCGTGTCGATGACGGCCGCGCGCTCCCCCGGCACCGTCACCCGCTCCGAGGCCGTGGACAGGACGGATCCCGATGCCCCGGCGGTGACGACGGCGAGCTCCGCCCCGAGCGCGATGATCGCGTCGAGCACCGCGTCGGTGTCACGCCCGGGCCAGAGCCATGCCGCGTCCTCGTCGGAGAGCTTCACCACGGTCGCCAGGGCCGCCAGCTCCTCGAACCGGGCGCGTGCTCCGGACCGGGTGCCGAGCAGGGCGGGGCGGACGTTCGGGTCGAACGAGACGATCCCACCGGCGGCCGTGGTCCGTTCGGCCGCAGCGAGCACCTTCTCTGCCCCCGGCTGGAGGAACGCGGCGATGGATCCGACGTGCAACCACTCCGGTGTCCGCTGGAGGCGCGGGAGGTCCCACTCGATGTCGAACGCGTAGCTGGGCTGCCCGTCCGCACCGAGCAGCACCGTCGCGGATGACGTCCGTGCAGCGCCGAAGCCGCCGGCGACGAGCTGCACGCCCGAGGCCTCGAGGTGCTGCGCGATGCGCCGTCCTCGCTCGTCCGCACCGAGCCAGGTCGCGAACTCGACCTCGGCGCCGAGCCGCCCCAGGCCGAGCGCCACGTTCGCGGGCCCGCCGCCGGGGACCTCGCGGCCCTGACCGACGACGTCGACCAGCGCTTCGCCGGCGACGGTGATCATCGACACGTCCGTGTCGTTCCCGGACCGGCGACGGGAACGTACCGCAGCGACATCAGGCAGTCCCGGCGCCGGCGACGACCGCCCGCGGAGCGGACGCCACCGAGGTGACCGAGCACTCGAGCGGCCACCACGACGCACCCTCCGGGGCCTCGACGGTCCACGGCGGTGCCTGCACCGGGTAGACCCGCGTCGTGACGGAGCGTCCGGCGCTGGTGAAGACCTCGACCACGGAGCCGTCGAGCAGCACACGCACCGCAGGCCGGTCCGCCGCGGCGTCGAACGGATGACGGATCTCGGCGGGGCGCCGGTCCGCCCGCTGGTCGGTGCTGGCGCAGGACCGGTCGACGGTGAGCGTGTCCGCCTCGGTGTCGACGACGATGTCGAGGAACTCGGCGTCGGAGAACCGGACCCGGATGCGACCGGTGACCGGGTCCTGGAGCACGATCTCTGCCTGGGCGCCGATCGTCTCCGCGCGGCCGTCCGTCGCCGAACCGACGCGCAGCGCATCGAGGGCCGGGTGGGGCTCGGTCAGGAGCCGTCCATCCGCGACCCAGGCGCGGCGCGGCAGGGAGATCGCACCCGACCAGCCGGCCTGCTCGGTCCACTCCTGGGTCCGGCCCTCGGTGATCCACCCGAACAGCACCGGGCCCCACGACCCCGTCCGCATCACCGAGGCCGCGTAGAAGTGCTGCCCGTCGTCGATCCGGGAGGGCCTCGGGTCACCGGTCAGGGGCACCGCGAGCACGTCGCCGGGCCCCTCCGCGTGGGACCAGGACGCGACGATCGCCACGTCGGCGCCGTCGATCGTGATGATCTGCGGGCACTCCCAGCCCTCGCCGGTGTCGATGCCGTGCACCGTCGCGCGCGGCATGGCGACGAGGTCGCCGGCGAACGCCCAGTCGACACCGTCGGTCGAGCGGTAGTGCCGGACGGACGCCACCTGGTCGGCGTCCGCGGCGCCGACGGCCATCGACCACCCGTCTCCGTCGGACCACACGAACGGGTCGCGGAACATCGTGATCGATTCCTCGGCTCCGGGGTCCGCGACGACCTGCACGGGGGCTCCGAAGGTGGCTCCGCCGTCGGTGGACTCGGCGAGCAGCACCGACTGGAAGGGGCTGTGGTCGACCTTGCCGGAGTAGTAGGCGCGGACGACCCCGTCGTGCAGGACCGTGTTGCCCGACCACGCACCACCGGAGTCGGCACCGCCCGGGACCGGCACGATCGCCGGACGGTGGAGCGTCCAGTGCACGAGGTCGTCGCTCGTCACGTGTCCCCACTCCACCGGGACGTCGAGGTCGACGCGCGGCCGGGACTGGAAGTACAGGTGGGCCTGCCCGCCGATGTCGATCGGGCCGTTCGGGTCGTTGACGTACCCGCGGGGCAGGCGGACGTGGAACTGCGGGAGGTGGTGGTCGGCTGGTGCGATCACGGTCGGTGCTGCTTCCTGGGACGGGGTGGGGACGGCGCGGGCGTCGGCCGGCGGGGCCGCTGCCGAAGGCGCCTCGGTCACGGGGGTGTCGGTCATCGTGACGACCCCGCCGTGACGCCCTCGATGAAGTACCGCTGGGCGACGATGAACAGCAGCACGCTCGGGATCATCGTCAGGACCACGCCGGCGAGCACGACCGAGATCGAGCCGGTGCCGAGGTTGCCCTGCAGGCCGACGAGGCCGAGCGGGAGCGTGAACGTGTCCTGCTGGTTCAGGAAGATCAGCGGCCGGTAGTACTCGGCCCAGAACCCGGAGAAGTTCAGGATCGCGAGCGTCGCGATCGCCGGGCTGGCCATCCGCGAGTACACGTGCCAGAAGACGCCGAACTGCGTCGCTCCGTCGATGCGCGCCGCCTCACCGAGCTCCTTCGGCATCTGCATGAAGTACTGCCGCATCAGGAAGGTGCCGAACGCGCTGCCGAGGGCCGGGACGATGAGGGAGGCGATGGAGCCGGTCAGTCCCATGTCCTTCAGGATGACGAACACCGGGATGATGATCGTCTGGATCGGCACCATCATGGTGGCGAGGAAGATCCCGAAGATCGTGTTCTTCCCCGGGAAGCTGATCATCGCGAACGCGTAGCCCGAGAGCGTGCAGGTGATGGTCTGGCCGACCACGATGAGCAGTGTGACGAGCACGCTGTTCACGAAGAACTGGCCGATCGGGATCTGGTTGAACACGGCCGCGTAGTTGCTGAAGTCCCACGAGAGCGGGATCCACTGCGGCGGGTTGTCGAACGACTCGGCCGGGGTGCGGAGCGAGGTGGTCAGGGTCCAGAGCAGCGGCCCGAGCGCGAACACCGCGGCGATGATCAGGATGACCAGCCCGATGACGCTGCCGACCTTCGCCACCGGTCGGCGGCGACGGACGATGTGGGCGACGCTCGGCTGCGCGACGGTCTCCGGCGCGTGGAGCGGGTTGATGACGTCGGTGGTCGTCATTGGTAGAACACCAGCTTTCGTGCGGCGATGAACTGGATCCCGGTGATGATGCCGATGATGACGAGCAACAGGATCGCGATGGCGGAGGCGAACCCGAACTGCAGGTTCTGGAAGCCGGCCTGGTAGAGGGAGATGGTCGCGGTCGTCGTCGCGGTGCCCGGCCCGCCCTTCGTCATGATGAACGGCTGGTCGAACAGTTGCATCGCGTTGATCATCGCGATCACGGTGGCGAAGAGGATCGTCGGGCTGATCAACGGGATCTTGATCCGGAAGAGGGTGCGCCACGGCCCGGCTCCGTCGATCGCTGCGGCTTCCTGGACGTCGACCGGCACGGACATCAGGGCGGCCACGAACAGGACGAACGTGAAGCCCACCTGCTGCCAGACCACCACGAGCACGACCGTGACCTTCGCCCAGAACGGGTCGTTGAGCCAGTGCGCGCCCGGGAGCCCGATCTCGTTCAGGTAGTAGTTGATGAGCCCGAACTTGGTGTCGAAGATGTAGCCCATGAAGATCGACACCGCCGCGGACGACGCGAGCAGCGGCAGGTAGAACGACGTCCGGAAGAACACGCGCGTGGCGTTGCGCTTCCGGTTGTTCGCCAGCACCGCCAACAGCATGCCGAGCGAGATCTGCAACGCGACGATGCAGACCGCGAGCACGACGGTCACCCCGAACGAGGCCAGGACCGGACCGTCGGTGAACAGCCGCACGTAGTTGTCCAGACCGACGAACTCCGGGCTGCTGATCACGTCCCACGACGTGAAGGAGAGCCCGAGCGACGCGAGGATCGGGATGAAGGTGAAGACGGCGACGAAGACCACCGCCAGTCCGATCATCGCGTAGCCGAACGAGGCTTCACGGCGTCGGACGCGCTTGGCCGCCGGGCGGCGGGCTGCGACCTCGGCAGCCCGCCGGGAGCGGAATCCTGTCGTCGCGGTCATCACGACGCCTGCGCGGCGGCCTTCTCGATGTCGGCCTGCAGGCCGTCGAGCGCCTTCTTCGCGTTGCCGGACGAGATCGCCTGGGTGGTGCGCTGGTTGAGGGCCGTCGCGAGCGCGTTGTAGTAGGGCGGTGCGGAGATCGGCACCGAGTTGTCGAGCTGGTCGTAGAACACCGACCAGTGCTCCGGCCCCGTGGTCTCGTACCGATCGGCCGTCAGCAGCGACTTCTGCGCCGGTGTCGTGACGTTGCCGGGCCAGAGCGCGTCGAAGCTCTCCGGCTGCACCATCAGCTTGATGACCTCGAACGCCAGGTCCTTCTGCTTCGACGAGTCGAAGATGCCGTACCCGCCGGCACCGAAGAGCGACTTGTTGCTCTTCCACGTCGGGAACTCCACGACGTCGAAGCTGCCGTCCTTCATGCCCGCGTTGTGGAGACCACCCGCCCAGAACCCGCCACCGATCGTCATGCCGATGCGCCCGGACGCGAAGAGGCCCTGCAGCGTGCCGCCACCGCCGACGTCGGGCGACGGGGACGCCCCCGACTTCTGCAGGTCGATCACGTACTGCAGCGCCTCGACCGCGGCGTCCGAGTTCGCCGTCGGGTCGCCCCACTTCCAGCCGCCCTTGCGGCCGCTCACGCCCACGGCGTTGCCGTCGAACGCCTTGCTGCCCCAGAGCCAGTCGCCGCCGGAGTAGCGCCCCTCCTCGAGGAGGTTGCCGTCGTTCGCGTAGAGGAACGAGGTCCAGCTGCCCCAGAGCCGCACGACCCAGTCGAACGCGTAGGTGCTGCCGCCGACCTTGGCCAGGCTCTCCGCCGACGAGTGGAAGTCGTCCATCGACCAGTTCGCAGCCGGACGCGAGAGCCCCGCCTTGTCGAACAGCGACGTCGAGTAGAACATGCTGCCGGCGTTGAAGCTGTCGGGCAGCGTGTAGAGGTGCCCCTGGTACATCGTCGACTCGACCAGCGAGGGGTGGATGCCCCTGAAGTACGTCGACAGCCCGGACAGGTTCTTGGTGACGAGGTCGTCGAGCGGCGTCAGCAGGTTCTTCGAGGCGAGCAGCTGCTGCCCCTCGGTCGCGACACTGACGATGTCGGGCACGTCCCCGGAAGCGATCTGCGTGAGCACCTTCGCCAGGAAGTCGTTCCAGTCGGTGCCGTTGATGGCCGTGACCTGCAGCTTCGCCGTCTTGTCGAGCTGCCGGATCTTCGGCTCGATGGCCTTCTGGAGTGCGGTCGCCGCGCTCTGCTCCCCGAAGTAGAGCATCTTGATCGTGCCCGTCGCGCCACCGCCACTGCCGGAGGTGGAGCACGCCGCGAGCGATCCGATGCCGGCCAGTGCGAGTCCGGCACCACCGAACTTGAACAGCGTGCGTCGGTCGATCGGAGTGCTGAATCCGTTCGCCATGGGTCGCTCCTCTCTGAGCGATCGTGGCCCCGTCGAGTCGGAGCCAATACGTATTTGCTCGCCGACTGTACACACGTCGTCCAGATGGGGCAATACGTATTTGCTTCTGCCATGATGAGCATGTCGAAGGAGGACAGATGGCGAGCCGAAAGCAGACGGAACCGTCGCACCGCGTCACGATGAAGGACGTCGCGCGGCATGCCGGCGTCTCGCAGCCGACGGTCTCGTTCGTGCTGAACGACCGGCGCGACGTCTCGATCGCCGCGGACACCCGGGCCCGTGTGCTCGAGTCGGCGAAGGCGCTCAACTTCCAGCCGAACCGTGCCGCGCAGTCCCTGCGGTCGAACCGGTCCTACACGGTCGGGGTCATCGCGGACCGGCTCGTCTCCCAGCCCTACGCCGGTCACATCGTGCTCGGTGTGCAGCAGGCCGTGCAGGAAGCCGGGTACGTCTGCTTCGTCGTCGAGACCGCGCAGACGTCCGACGGCGGCACGGCGGCCGTCGCGAACCTCGTGCAGCAGGGCGTCGCCGGCCTGATCTACGCCGCCCCCGGCCCCGAGGACGTCACGCCGGTGTCGGGCGTCGAGGGCGTGCCGACGGTCTTCGTGAACTGCTTCCCGCCGGACGGCGCCCCGGCCGTCACCGTGCTGGCCGACGAGTTCCAGGGTGGCCACGACGTCGCCGCTGCCGTGTTCGCCGCCGGGCACACCGACGTCGCGTTCCTCGGTGGTCCGGAGGACGACTACGCCTGCCGCGAGCGCAAGCGCGGGTTCGACGAGGCCGCGGCCGAAGCCGGGCTCCGAGCAGACGCCGTCCCCGTCCGGTACGGCACCTACCAGGTGGGTTCCGGCTACGACCTCGCGATGGAGTTCCTCGCCGACGACCCGCCGACCGCGCTCGTGTGCGGGAACGACCGCATGGCCGTCGGCGCGCTGATGGCGGCGCAGTCCCTCGGGCTCCGCTGCCCGGAAGACGTCAGCATCGTCGGCTTCGACGACCAGCCCGACCTCGCCGACCAGATGCACCCGCCGCTGACCACGGTCGCGCTCCCCCACCAGCAGATGGGCTTCGACGCCGGCACCCTCCTGCTCGCCGAGACGCACGATCCCGGGCGCCACCTCGTGCCCTGCGAGTACGTCCCGCGAAGCTCCCTCGCAACGCCACGGGACGCACCAGCACCCGCACCCGCAACCGCAACCGATCCGCAGGAGCCCCAGTGACCGCCGAACCGAGCACCCACTTCCGCCCGTCGAACGGCTTCGTGGGCGACGTCATCCCGTTCGCGGCCGACGACCGGGCCTGGCTGTACTACCTGCTCGACGAACGGCCGGACGCGGCACCCGTCGACCGTGCGACGGGCATGCCCTGGGGCGCGGTCTCGACGACGGACTTCGTGACCTTCGAGGACCACGGCGTCGTGCTCCCCTCGGGCGGACCCGACGCCAGCGACTTCGACTGCTACACGGGCAGCGTCGTCCGCGACGACTCCGGGCTCCTGCACCTGTTCTCCACCGGCCACAACCCGCGCATCACCACCGACACCGATCTCGGCCGGAAGGACGTCCAGGTCGTCTGCCACGCGACCTCCGACGGCGATCTCACGCGCTGGACGAAGCACCCCGAGTGGGACCTGCCAGCACTCCCCGGCTACGCGCCCGAGGACTGGCGCGACCCGTTCGTCTTCCGCCCGTCGCCCGAGCGCCCCTGGCAGATGCTCCTCGCGACCCGCCGCCCGGACGAGCCCCACCGCCGCTCCGGTCTCGTCGCCCGCCTCGAGTCGGACGACCTCGTCACCTGGCGCGACGCCGACCCGATCTGGGCGCCGCACCGGTTCATCGCCCACGAGTGCCCGGACGTCTTCCGGTGGGGCGACTGGTGGTACCTCGTGTACTCCGAGTTCTCCGACGCGTTCTGCACGCGCTACCGCGTCGCGACGTCGCCCGACGGACCGTGGCTCGCGCCCGCCGACGACACCGTCGACGGCCGCGCGTTCTACGCCGCGAAGACCGTCGCCCTCGGCGAGGACCGCTTCTTCGTCGGGTGGATCGCCACGAAGGAGGGCGAGCGCGACGCCGGGGCGTGGCAGTGGGCCGGCACCATGGCGACCCTCCAGGCGCACCAGCGACCGGACGGATCGTTGCGCTTCGACCTCCCCCGGACGCTCCGAGCGGCGTACGCGAACGAGGTCGACGTCACCGATGTCTTCACACCCGTGAACGGCGCGGCACCGGTCGTCGGAGACGGCGCATCGAGCCGCTTCGCATCCTGGACCGGGCCGGAACTCCCCGCCGAGGCACTCGTCACGATCGAGCTCGACGTCGCCCCGGACACCCGGTCGTTCGGTGTGCTCCTGCGCACGAGCGACGACGCGGAAGCCGGCTACGCGCTCCGCCTCGAACCGGACCGCTCCCGACTCGTCCTCGATCGGTGGCCGCGCGGTACGACCGGCGGTGAGCAGTGGCAGATCCTCGGTGACGTCCCGCACGCGGTCGAGCTCGAGCGCCCGGTCCCGCTCGCTCCCGGCCCGCACCGCATCGACGTGCACCTCGACGGCGACCTCTGCGTCGCCGTCGTCGACGGTTCCGTCGCGTTGAGCACGCGCCTCTACGACCGCCCGTCCGGGCGCCTCGCGCTCTTCGCGCAGGACGGTGCGTTCGCGCTGACCCGGGTCACCGTCAGCACACGCTGACGGGCTCCGCACTGACGGACTGGAGGCGCGGTGCCAGCTGGCACCGCGCCTCCAGTCCGTCAGTCGTCCTCGTGCGCAGCCAGGGTGGCGAGCACGAGCTTGGCGATCCGCCGTTGGCCGGAGTCGTTCGGGTGGATGCCGTCCGTCGAGTAGATCCCCGTGCCGGAGTGGTCGGCCTGCGGGAGAGCGTCCGCCAGGCCGACGAAGGCAGCGCCACCCTTCGCTGCGGCGTTCTCGATCTCGGCGAGGTAGGTCGACCACGGGCTCGCCATGCCGTCCGTCATGCTCGAGGCCGGGTCGAACTCACCGATCACGAGCAGCGAGGGCTTCGTGGGGAGCGCCGCGAGGGCCTTCAGGAACGCCACGTACTGCGTCCCGAGTTCCTCGGGGGTGAGCTTCGACGCGTCGTTGCCACCCAGCGTGATCGTGACGAGGTCCGGGGCAGCACGACGCATCGCTGTCAGGAAGCCCTCCTGGTCCTCGGTGAAGGTCGCGATCGTCGCTCCGGAGTGGGCGGAATCGTAACGGTGGATGCCCTTGCCCCGGTCGCCGTCGCCGTCGAAGATCGTGAACCCCAGCAGGAAGAACGGCGAGACCGCGGTGACGGTCACCGTGTGCTCCCCGCTCGACAACCCGTCCACCGTCGTCGTCGTGCCGGTGCTGGCGGTCCCCGTCGTGGCGACGGTCTCCGGTGCGGCTCCGTCGACGCTGTAGGTGAAGTCGCCGGACCCGGGGTAGCGCGCCCACCAGATGTCGATCCCGGTGCCCGTGAAGGCGTAGGTGCGCGAAGCGCCTGCCTGCATCGCGACCGATCGGTAGCCGAGGTCGGGTGCGGTGGCGTCGAACTGGCTCGACCCCGTGCTCGCGGTCGCCCAGTCACCCCACGTCGAGTCCGGGCCGTACACGGCGAACTGCGCCGGGAGGTACCCGGCGCCACCGGTGACCCCCTCCGTCGGGTGCTCCGTGCGGAGCCCGTCGAGCGTGAGGTCCATCCACCGGGTGGAGCGGGCGGAGGCGCCCTGCCCCTCGGTGATCGAGTCCCCCAGAGCGACCCAGTTCGCGGGTTCGTCGGCCCGGTCGGCCACGGCCGCGTTCCAGGTGGCGAGGGGATCGGCGGCCTTCGGGGCCGTCTGCGTGGAGCACCCCGACACGACGATGCCCAGGAGTGCGACGGCCACACCGGCCACGACCCGGGCTCCCCCTCGACGCCGTCCACGAACAGTGCTCCGCAGTGGGCCGTTCACGTTGCCTCCCGTGCGTTGGGGTGTGTTCCGCGACCGAGCGCCGGGTCGGGCAATGCTACGCGCCCCGCTCGCGGACCCGGAACGAGACGTCACCACTGACGAGATCGAGTGACCACGCGACCTCGCGTCCGAGCTGCCCGGTCGACGTGAAGAGGCGCACCTGTTGCGTCCCGGGCAGGACGGAAGCGAGCACGTCGCGGTCTGCGGGAGTGAAGCCGAGCTTCTGCCAGAAGGGCCCCGACCGCCGCGAGAACAACCACGCTCGACCCGCGCCCGCTCGAGCCGCTTCAGCCAGCGCGAAGCGCGCGAGCCGCGTACCGGCCCCGGACGCCCGCATCGAGCCGGACACCGCGACGCTCCGGATCAGGGCGTGCGCGCCGTCCGCGCTGAGCTCGAATCCGGTGCTGCCGGTGATCCCGCCCTCGGGTCCGCGTTCGAGCCAGATCTGCACGGCCGGCGAGTCGAGGCCGGCGACCGTCAGGTCGGCCTCGAGCAGGAACGTCCGCAACTCGTCCAGGTCGTCGCTCGTCGCTCGTGTGCAGGGCACGACTCGTCCTCGTCCGGTGACGACTACGGGAGCAGCTGCTGGAACACCGCGACGGCCCGACCGATCCCGACGATGATGCCGATGACGACGACGGCGATGCTGATCCACAGCGGCCACATGGGCCGTCCGGGTGCGACCTTGCGGACGACGACGTACCGGCCGATGACGTAGACGATCGGCGACAGGAACGCCCACGGCCACGAGAACGGCCGGATGACACCCCGCCGACCGAGGACCCGGTGGTCGAAGAACGCGAGCACGACGTTCGCGGCGTACAGGAGCACGGAGAACGCCTGCAGCAGGAAGTACCCGGCGGTGTAGATCGAGGTCGGGTCGACCGTCCGGACGCCTCCCGGACCGACGCCGTACCGGACTTGCGGCTCGTAGAGGAAGGTGACGGGGAGGGAGAGCAGCGGGAGCAGCGCGAGGACCCAGACGAACACGGTGTCCGTCGGCACGTGCTCGGGGAGCCGCTGGCGGGGCAGCTGCGCGGGCGGCGGGCCGACCTGCACGGTCCACTGGGTGCCGTCCCACCACCGGGTGGCGTGTTGACCGGACGGGTCGGGGTACCAGCCTGGCGGCGTCGGTGACGACACGGTGCGCTCCTCGGGGGTCGGCGGGAGCATCGAACCCCCGCCCCGACCGTAGTGCAGCACGGCGGCCGAGTGCACCTACGCCATCGCCGGACCCACCTCGTCCGGAGCGACGTCCTTCTGCACCGCGAACTGCGTCCGGTGCAGTTCCTCGTACCGCCCGCCCGCCGCGAGCAGCTCCTCGTGCGTCCCGCGCTCCACGATCGAGCCGTCCTCGACGACGAGGATCTGGTCCGCACTCCGGATGGTGGAGAGTCGGTGCGCGATCACCATCGCCGTGCGTCCCTCGAGCGCCTCGCTGAGCGCGGCCTGCACCGCGGCCTCCGAGGTGGAGTCGAGGGCCGCCGTGGCCTCGTCGAGGATGACCACCCGCGGCTGGGCGAGCAGGAGCCTCGCGATCGTCATCCGCTGCCGCTCCCCGCCGGACAGCCGGTAGCCGCGCTCCCCCACCATGGTGTCGAGCTGGTCCGGCAGGGACCGGATCAGCGTCTCGAGGCGCGCGCGGCGGACCGCGTCCCACACCTCGTCGTCGGAGGCGTCCGGCCGCGCGAGCCGCAGGTTCGAGCGGATGGTCTCGTGGAACAGGTGCCCGTCCTGGGTCACCATGCCCATCGTGTGCCGGAGGGACTCGAAGGTCACGTCGCGGACGTCCTCGCCGGCGAGCCGGACGGCGCCCTGGTCGACGTCGTAGAGCCGCGAGAGCAGCTGCGCGATCGTGGACTTGCCCGCGCCCGAGGTCCCGACGAGCGCGACGGTCTGTCCGGGCTCGATCCGGAACGAGATGCCGTGCAGCACCTCGTCCCCGCCGCGGGTGTCGAGCGTGGAGACCTCCTCGAGCGACGCCAGCGACACGCGGTCCGCCGAGGGGTAGGCGAACCGGACGTCGTCGAACTCCACCGCGACCGGACCGTCCGGCACGGCCACGGCGCCGGGCTTCTCCTGGATGAGCGGCTCGAGGTCGAGGACCTCGAACACCCGCTCGAAGCTGACCACCGCGCTCATGATCTCGACACGGGCGTTCGCGAGGCTGGTCAGCGGCACGTACAGCCGGGTGAGGAGGAGCGCGAGCGTGACCACGTCACCCGTGTTCAGCTGGCCGCCGAGCGCGAGGACCCCGCCGAGGCCGTACACGAGCGCGAGGGCGAGGGCCGCGACGAGCGTCAGTGCCGTGACGAAGACGAACTGCAGCATCGCGGTGCGCACCCCGATGTCCCGGACGCGCGCCGCACGGACGCGGAACTCCTCGGACTCCTCCTCCGGCCGACCGAAGAGCTTCACGAGGGTGGCTCCGGGAGCGGAGAAGCGCTCGGTCATCTGCGTGCTCATCGCCGAGTTGTGGTCGGCGGCCTCGCGACGCAGGGCCGCGAGTCGACCACCCATGCGGCGAGCCGGCACCAGGAAGAGCGGCAGCATGAGCACCGCGATCACCGTCACGAGCCACGACGTGCTGAGCATCACGGCGAGGGTGAGGACGAGCGCCACGAGGTTCGTGACCACGCCGGACAGCGTGCCGCTGAAGGCCTGCTGCGCTCCGATCACGTCGTTGTTGAGGCGGCTGACGAGCGCGCCCGTCCGGGTCCGGGTGAAGAAGGCGATCGGCATCTTCTGCACGTGGTCGAACACCGCCGTCCGCAGGTCGAGGATCACCCCTTCACCGATGCGGGCGGAGTACCACCGGGTCGCGAGCGACGAGGCAGCGTCGGCCACGGCGACGACGGCGATGACCACCGCGAGCCAGACGATCGTGCCGACCGCGCCACGAGCGGCGATGACGTCGACCACCTGGCCGGCGAGCACCGGAGTCGCGACCGCGAGGAACGCGCCGACGATCGAGAGCGCGATGAAGACCACGAGCTTGGCGCGGTACGGCGTCGCGAACGTCATGATGCGCCGGAGCGACTCGCGGGAGAACCCGTTCCTGCCGTCCTTGGCGGTGGAGATCTTGTAGAGCGAGCTCCAGGCCGCGCCTTCCATGCTCATGGCAGTTCCCTCCGCACCGCGGAGTCGACGCGGGCCGGCAGCCAGGATACGGCGGTCCGTCGCGCCCCGCGCCGGTCGCGGGAGCCTGGAGGCGCGACCCGCCTGGCGGAGGCGGGTCGCGCCTCCAGGCTGGTCACCGCGCGAGCGGTTCGACGCCGTAACTCGTGACCACCGCTCGCAACTCGTCCAGGTACGCCTGCGCCTGCACGGTGAGGGGAACCGAGGCGTGGGCGATCCACCCGATCTCGATGCGTTCGTCGACGTCGAGCGGGATGGCGACGATCTCGGGGTCGAGGTCGTCGCTGATGAGGCCCGTCGAGATCGTGTACCCGCCGAGGCCGATCATGAGGTTGAAGATCGTCGCCCGGTCCGACACCCGGATCTCCCGCTTGCTCGACATCGTCGACAGGATCTCCTCGGCGAGGTAGAAGGAGTTGTTCGCGCCCTGGTCGAACGTGAGTCGGGGCAGGTCGGCGAGGTCCTCGAGGGTCGCGCGCTCCCGTGACGCGATCGGGTTCCGCCGGGAGACGAAGATGTGCGGCTGGGCGACGAACAGCGGGGTGAACACGACACCGGCGTCCCGCAGCAGTTTGCCGAGGACCTGCTTGTTGAAGTCGTTGCGGTAGAGGATGCCGACCTCGCTCCGCAGGGTGCGGACGTCCTCGATGATGTCCCAGGTGCGCGTCTCGCGGAGCGAGAACTCGTACTCGTCCGCGGCCGCCGCTTCGACCATCCGGACGAACGCCTCGACGGCGAACGAGTAGTGCTGCGCCGACACCCCGAGCAGTCGACGCGACGCCTGCCGCCCGACGTACCGCTGCTCGAGCAGGGAGACCTGCTCGACGACCTGCCGGGCGTACCCGAGGAACTCGACGCCGTCGACGGTGAGCACGACGCCCCGGGCCGAACGGGTGAAGAGCGGGCGTCCGATCCGTGTCTCGAGGTCCTTCATCGCCGCGGACATGGTCGGCTGCGACACGTAGAGGAGATCGGCCGCGGCGCTCATCGAGCCCTCGGTCGCGACCTCGATGAAGTACCGGAGCTGCTGCAGGGTGATGTCGTTCGAGACCCGGGCCATAGGCCGAGGCTATACCGCCGCATAGTGTCTCGGTATTACCTGATGGCCTCGGGATCCCGCCATGATCGATGCATCATGGCGAGCGAGATCACCTTCAGCATCACCCGGACCCGGTTCGACGAGGACTACTCCCCGTCGGACAGCTCCCGGCTGACCACGAACTTCGCCAACCTGGCGCGCGGCGAGCGCCGGCAGGAGAACCTCCGTGCCGCGCTGGCGATGATCGACGGGCGCGCGAACGAGCTCTCGGCTGCCGGTGATCGCTACCGCTTGCAGCTCGACATCGTCTCGGCCGCACTGCAGTTCTCCGACGGTGGATCGGACGCCGAGTTCCCGCTGCTCGAGATGCTCGACGTCACGATCGTCGACCAGCACACCGGTGAGCACCACCACGGCATCCTCGGCAACAACTTCTCGTCGTACCTGCGCGACTACGACTTCTCGGTGCTGCTGCCGTCGTCGCCGGGCCTGCCGTCCGACTTCGGTGTGCTGCACGGGGCGCTCTTCCAGCGCTTCCTTGAGTCCCCCGCGTTCCGCTCGGAGTTCGGCGCCGAGCCCGTCGTCTGCATCAGCGTCTCGACGAGCCAGACCTACCGCCGGACCGGGTACGTCCACCCCGTCCTCGGTGCCGAGTACGAGCACGAGCACTCCTCGCTCACCGACGACTACTTCGGCCGGATGGGCATGCGGGTCCGGTACTTCCAGCCCGCCGGAGCGTCGGCCCCGCTCGCGTTCTACACGCGCGGCGACCTGACCGGTGACTACACGGACCTCCAGCTCATCGGCACGATCGCCACCATGGAGACGTTCCAGAAGATCTACCGCCCGGAGATCTACGCCGCGAACACCCCCGCCGGCAGCACCTACCGCCCCACCCTCGACCACACCGACTTCACGCCCACGCCGGTCACCTACGACCGCGAGGAGCGCAGCCGCCTCGGGATCACCCAGGGCCGGTGGACCGAGGAGCACCTCGTGACGCCACACCACGCGCTCCTCTCGCAGTTCGCTGCCGAGCCCGTCCCCGCCCGCTGACCGTCTGGACCGTCACCTCCATGAGTTCTCTCCTCCCCACCGCGATCGTCGGCAGCCTGCCGAAGCCGTCCTGGCTCGCCGAGCCCGAGCGCCTCTGGTCCCCCTGGCAGCTCGACGGGGCCGCCCTGACCGAGGGCAAGCAGGACGCGCTCCGATCCGCCGTGCACGAGCAGGAGCACCGCGGGATCGACATCGTCAGCGACGGCGAGCAGACCCGCCAGCACTTCGTCACGACGTTCATCGAGCACCTCGACGGCATCGACCAGGAGCGCAAGGAGACCGTCCGGATCCGCGACCGCTACGACGCTGCCGTCCCCACGGTCGTCGGCGCCGTGAGTCGCCCCGCCCCGGTGTTCGTCGACGACGCCAAGTTCCTCCGCGCGCAGACCGACCGGCCGATCAAGTGGGCGCTCCCCGGGCCGATGACCATGATCGACACGCTCTCCGACCAGCACTACAAGTCTCGCGAGAAGCTGGCGTGGGAGTTCGCCACGATCCTCAACCAGGAAGCCCGGGAGCTCGAGGCCGCCGGCGTCGACATCATCCAGTTCGACGAGCCCGCCTTCACCGTCTTCCACGACGAGGTGCAGGACTGGGGCGTCGCCGCCCTCGAACGCGCCACCGAGGGCCTCCGCGCCGAGACCGCCGTGCACATCTGTTACGGGTACGGCATCGAGGCGAACAACAGGTGGAAGGAGACGCTCGGGGCGGAGTGGCGGCAGTACGAGCAGTCGTTCCCGCTGCTGCAGCAGTCGTCGATCGACATCGTGTCGCTGGAGTGCATCCACTCCCACGTACCCCTCGACCTCGTGGAGCTCATCCGGGGGAAGAAGGTCATGCTCGGGGCGATCGACGTCGCGACCGAGGTCGTCGAGACCCCGGACGAGGTCGCGGAGGTGCTGCGGCGGGCGCTCGAGTTCGTGGATGCGGACAAGCTCATCCCCAGCTCGAACTGTGGGATGGCGCCGCTGGCGCGGGGTGCGGCGCTGGGGAAGCTCAGTGCACTGTCCGCTGGTGCGGACATCGTGCGGGCGGAGCTCGTCGACGCCACGGTCCCGTCGGCGCGCTAGGCGCTCAGCTCTCGGTCTGGCCTGGAGGCGCGACAACCGTCCGCTGAACAGGTCCCGCTGGTCCTGGCGTCACCCTTGACCGCGCGCGACCGACCGTTCACGTCGCCTGGCGACGAACCACGTTGCCGGCCCGACGATCGGGACGAAGAGGATGACGAGGGCCCAGGCGAGCAGACGCCAGCCCGAGGCCGTCGTGGCGAGCAACAGGGAGATGAAGGCCGCGAGAGCCAGGAGCAGTGCGACGACCGACAGGGCCATCAGCGCGCCGTCGAATGCTGTCGGGACGAATGGGTTCATGGTTTCCTCCTTGGTCCGTCGTGCAGCCTCGTTCACTCCCAGCGGTTGGCGGTGATCGCGCCGTTGCCCTTCGCGCTGAGGCGCTGGACCGCTGAGTAGGTGCTCCAGGCGATCGTTCCCCACGGAGTCAGCACCCCGCGCTTCACAGTGACCTTGCACTTCGCCGTGGCCTGCCCGCCAGTGACGTACCCGCTGCTCTTGGAGGTTCTCACCTCCGTGAAGGGCTGGACGTTCCTGACGACGGTGCACGAGTAGCCGAGCATCTTCTTCGCTGTCGTGCCGCTGTACTCGTACGACATCGAGACCTTGGTCTCGGTGAGCCGGATGCCGGCGAAGGCGAACCACTGCGTCCCCCAGGACGATCGCGACGCCCTGGCCTCGATCGAGCCCTCATCAGACACGGCCTCTGACGGTTCTTGCGCAGCTCCCCACTCGAAGTCCCCGCTCGTGCGAACGGTCGTCGGGCCGAGGACGCTCTCGGTCGACTCGGCCGTTGCCGCCGACGCTGCAGCTGGATCCAGGAAGTACGAGGCGAGTTCGTGGCGCTGATCGGCGCTGAGGCGGTCGAAGGCCGCAACGTCGGAGAAGGACCCGGAAGCAGCCAGCTCAGCGCGGATGGCCGACAACATTGCCGAGGGCGTGCGCGGAGGGACCTCATCGCTCGCGGCGGGCGCCAGTGCCACAGCGTTGGCCGGGGCTGCTCCGATGACAGATGCTGCCACGACAGCGCACGCTGCGCCGATCGAGACGATCCGCCCATTGGTCGAATGCTTCATCAACGTTCCCCTCGTCCTCCGGCGCCAGCGCCGGCCTCGTCGCCGGCCGCATTGCCGACAACACCATTCAAGTACTTGATACATCAGATACGCAAGTGCGGAATGAGCTCGAAGGTGCCACGCCGCGCGGCTTCGGCAACGGGAGGGCTCGCCCGTCGTCGGGTCACACCGTCGGGCCCCGGATCTGAGGGCGACGGGCGGGGCCGCAGCTCACATGTCGGTGATGAGGCGGAGCGTGGAGCGGTCGAGAGCGTCTTCGCCTGCGATGGACCTGGCGCGGCATCGACCGAGCCTTGTCCGGAGGCTGGATCGCACCGTCGGGGGCGAAGCGTCAGACGCACGGCGTTGACTGTGGCCATGATCCCCAAGAGCCTCATCCATCAGGTCGAGAGCGCGACGATCCGTGATCGCGACGGCGCGACGGTCGGCAAGGTGACGCAAGTGTTCCCCTCCGACGAGGACGGCAGTGCTGCCTACGTCAGCGTCGCGACGGGACTGCTGGGGAGGCATCAAGTGCTCGTCCCGGTCGAAGACGCCACCTTCGACGGCACGGATCTGCACGTCGGGTACGCGAAGAGCTCGATCCAGGGCGCGCCGTCCCTCGGCGCCGATCACACCCTGTCGCTCGCTGAGGTGAATGCTGTCCGCAAACACTTCGGGCTGTCCGCAGCTGGCGCGGCGACCGGGGACATGGGCGACCCGAACGAGAACCTCGACCAGGCCGGGACAGGACCTGCGGGTGCGGATGACACCGACGGTGCGGGGACGACGCCGCCGGCGTAACGGTGCCAGAGCGGGGTTTTTCGCTGATGCTGCCTTTCCCCCTGCGAGCGGCCATGCCCTAGGGATTCTTGAGGCGAGCGTGTGTCGGCGTCTCAACAGATCGGGTCTTGCGACCGTTGCCTCTCCTCCGCGCAGTTCACTGCGGCTTGGCTTCGAGGCGGATGAGGTACTTCCAGCTTCGGGCGCCAGCGGATCTCGAGGTCAGTTCCCCGTGTCGCTCTCGGCGATGGTCGCTGCCCATGTCTGACCGTCTCGGCCGTTGATGGTCACCGCGTAGGACGCGCCGACGCCCACCTCGAACTGGTTCAACGACCCCGGTCCTGTCTGGTCACAGTTGAGCTGGTACGTCCCCAGGGGCTTGACGACGAGATCGATGTTGCCCGGTCCTGAGCAGGTGACGTAGACGAAGGCGATGCGCTTCTTCGCCGTGAAGTCTCCTAGCAAGGACGATCCCTGCTGATCGTCGACGGTGTTGATGACCGTCACTCCATCGTCGGCCGGCTCAATGTGGACCACCGGCGCTGTTGAAGCGGACACGGCCGCCGACGGAGTCGACGCCGGGTTGCTCGTGTTCGAGGGGGACGGGTCATGGTGAGTATCGGTGCAGCCCCCCAGGGCGAGAGCGGCGGCGAATACTCCCACCCCTACCGCGAGACGCCGCTGACGCGTGATCAAATCCGTGACCTTTCAACCCGTCGTGCGCGGTGCCGTCAGCGTTCCCTAGCCGACCACGGAACGGTGGCAGCTACCGCTTTGACTCGTGCTGAGCACGGTCGACTAACCGGCTCCTGATATGTCGGTGGTCAGGAGCCTACCCTGATCGGCACAATAGCTAGCCAATCCCTTCTCGCCGCCCGACGCCATCGCTCTAGCCAATCCGGCTGTGAGACGTTGGACAGCCATAGATGCACGCCTTCGGTATCCGGACCGGACAGCTCAATTTGGCTGCGCTGCAAAATGGACGACGGTCACAGCGAGGGAAAACAGGGCGACGATGCTAAGAACTGCTGCTGCTCCAGACATCCACGCGCGACGGCGGGTCCGCCGGCGGCGGTGAGCGACGGACGCCCAAAGCACTGTGCTGAAGGCGGCCGCGATCGGGAAGCCGAAGTAGGCGACCGATCCGGCGGTGTAGTTGCATCCCCCGTCACCGCACGCGTCGAAGGCGAACATCGAGAGCAGGACTCCGAACCAACCAACAACGAGCATCGGCAGGCTCAGACCGAACAACGTCAGCGTGACCGCTAGATCCTTCCAGCCTGCGGGAGACTGAATCGAGTGCGTGTGGCGGTCACGGGGCCCGAGCGGGAAGAGTTCGTCATCGTTGTCTTCCTGCCTCATGGCTCTAGTGTGCCGTGGAGCAGCGCCACGCTGCCTGCCACTCCCGATCACAGGGCCAGGCAGCCCCGACATGGTCGGCCCGGCGCACATGTTGCCTGTCAAGCCCAGGCAGTGTCTTGCTGGGTCCCCCGCACGGACCATCGCCGCCGACCCACGTGCCCGTCTTCGCCGAGAACCGGGAGGATGCGGATCTTGTTCGCGACGCTCGCTTCAACCCGTCTCCGTAGCCCATCGGCTACCGAACGGCTCGGAGAGCCCGAACCCTCGTATGAAGGCTCGCTAGCCATACGCTTCCATCCGAGGGAAGGACATCCACGATGGCGAAGATCAGCGCAAAACCAAGCCGGCGAATCGTTGTCGATGGGGAGACCTTCCGTTTGACGATCGATGGCCCGTCATATCAGCTGACCTGGCTGACCGGCCCGAATCCTGGTTACGGGTTCGGGGGAACGCTCGCCGGCGCCGGCAGCGTTCCGGAACGCTCGGCGCTGCTAGCAGCGCACCTCACAGACACGGACCTCATCGCGCAGATCCGCGAATTTCTGCTGGAGATAGACCCAACGACCGGCTACCTGCGGGACTAGCCAGCACTGTCCCGGAAGGCGATCGGCTATCGAAACGCTCGGCACCCCCATTTCACAGCTTGGAACGTCTGTAGCCCAACCAGGCGCTCGCCATGATGACGATGGCGCTGATGAGGGTGATCCATCCGAACAGCCTCGATGATTCGTGCGCGAACAAGGCGGCTGTGGCTCCAAGGAACACCACGCCGAGCAGCGCGAACATGAGCCACAGGGCGTTCGAACGGTTCATTGGGTCACCGTACCTCCGACCGTCCCCGTAGCGGGTCGGCTGTCGAGACTGATTACTGAGGCCAGAACGCGCACCGGGTGCGTCGCCGGTCAGCTCTCATCGGGTTGCTCGAAAGCGGGACACGAGGGAAGCGATTACACAGACCACGCCGATGATCACGAGCGGGATCCCGAACACGACGCGACCCGAGCCGTTGCCGACGAGTTGCGCTATGCCCGAGAGTAGAAGCGCCAGTCCACAAAGAAGGAACACCCAGAACTTCGCCATGACCGCAATCTACGTCGTCCGGTGCTTGGCAGGTCCGAGCTGCCTCAGGAGCGGATCGGCTACCGGACACCGATACCAGCGCTGCTGTAGTTTCCGACGACGCCATCCGCTTCGCACTCGGGAGCTGCGTTTGCCCTGTCTCGCAACTCACCATCATCACGCGTGAGCCACCGAGCGCCTGCGAGGCATGGCTGCAAGGCGGTCAACGCTGGGTCTGTTTTGGGAGAGTGGAACGCACTGCGAGACGTCTCGCAACCGTAGGGTTGCAAACACTCTGATCAGCCCATCTGAGGCAACAGAGAGAGGCGCGGCCGAAGCCGCACCTCTCTCTGTTGCGGCGCAACCATTCGCCACGCCGAATCTCTCGCGGAGCAGCGCCGTAATAGCGCCGCGACCCGCGCTATTTAAACTCGTACCCGATAGACGGACCGGACACGAATTCGATTACGCCGAAAATCAGGAAAATAATGCTGGCCATCGCGCCGACTGCAAGAACGACCCGATCTGAACGCTTCAGATACTCCCGAGGAATGGCAAGTAAAAGGAGAAACAAGATTCTCAATCCGGGAAATGCTAGATTGCTCACAACTTGAGCGATGAATACCCCACCCACCAGAATGCTTCTTTTTCGGCATGAGCGTCCGCCCAACACTCCTCGAACTCTGAACCGGCGCTCGTTAGCCGATCGGCTAGGGAGATCCGATGTCTCGTCGCGCTTACAGGTACGCGCACGGGCTCGATTGCCGCATCGAGCCGGTCACCTCGCCAGTGTCAATCCGAGGTGCTCCGAGGCATTGGACCGAGAACAGTTGAGGTCCGTGGTCCCTGCTCAGTCTCGAACAGGGCAGCAGTCACGTCTTCTGGGGTCGTCTGAAGGAGTTCGGGCTGGGCGAAGACACCGACCGAGTCAAGAACCTCACTGACTTTCGAATCGCGTCGCTCTACGTAGATCCTCGCAACCTCGCGATGCGCTGGGTTCGGCAGGTCAGAGTCGCTCGGCATGTTGAAGTCGCGCGCGACCAGCATTTGCACAATGCGCATGCCCTCGAAGAAAGTCTGCATGAAACTGAAGTCGTGGGGCACTGGACACACGACGAGGTTCTTCTGTTCATCCACGCGAACGGCATCGGAAGCTCCCGCCGAAGACGGAACGATCGCTATCCGGAGTCCTGCGGCAGCTTCCAGCCTTGACGGGTTGATTTTCACTGTAGTGCCCACCCAGTGGTCACGCCCCGTTGACCCGAGGAAAAGATCGGCTTTCCACAGGCCTTGAATACTGCGCGGCAATTGCGGACGAGACGCAGGGCGATGGAATGCCGCCGCAAGCTGGTTCATGTATCCCTGCAGCTTCACCGGCTGGCCTCGTCCTCCCGAAAGCACACGGGAATCGGGGGTGATCAGTTCACGTTTGGTGTCGACGAGCTGCTTCGAGCCCGACTTCTCGATTGCGAAAAGAATCGACTTGGGCTCTGTTTCGGTGATACGAACCTGCCCCAGTGCAGTTGCGACGCGATCACTGATGATGGGCTCTTGCCGCATCACTGCGTCGTGCACTGCATACTCGAATGCGACCCCCAAATCACCATCGCTCGACTTACGCACTCGACCGAGATTCTTTAGGCGCAGGCCCTCTCGACCACCGTGAGGCTCCAGATACTCCTCCCCAATCGAATGCAGCAGCCCCACAAGAATCGGGCGCGTGACAGCGACAAGAGCGCTGACAGGCTCTGAAACGGGGTTGAGCTGATGCTCCTGCCGGATCTGAATCATGGCTCGATCCTCCCAGAGCGAGGAACATTCAACAGCTGGGGCTGGTTCGCCCTCTATTCAGCCGCCGCTTCCCGGTCCGTCAACGTTGTCTCGGCCGCAGGTCAAAATCTCGACGGTGGATCCGTGTCCGGTCGCGGCTAGGTTGTCAGCATGGTCCATTGGGAGCGCCGTCGCATCAACATGTTCTGCGACTACGAAGCCCAGTGGCCGCTCTGGGACGGCGGCATGCTCACCCCGTCATCGCTCGGGCTGTCGCCCGGGCTCACCTCGAAGCTCCGCGCTTGGACCGACTACTACCTCGACCACGCGCGAATGAATCAGCCGTGGCTCGTCTCGAAGGAACGTGATGCGGAGTGGTACGCCGAGGGACAACGCTTGAGCGAACACCTCGCTAGGGAGCTCGGCGGCAACGTCGAGATCCACTACACAGGCACATGACTCTTGGCGTCCGTTAGCCGGTCGTCCATCGGGCACAGCCTCCCGCGGCATGCGCTCCACGGCCTTCGCGTGTCACCTAGCTCGTCCGGAACGAATCTCGATGAGCGCCCCCTATTCGGCCGCATCAGCGACTCCGCCCGTGAACGAAGAACGCCCCGTCAGCCGAAGCCAACGGGGCGCTCCCACGAATCAGACCAGACTCAGAAGTCCCAGTCCTCGTCCTCAGTGTTCACAGCCTTACCGATCACGTACGACGACCCCGACCCCGAGAAGAAGTCGTGGTTCTCGTCGGCGTTCGGCGACAGGGCGGACAGGATGGCCGGGTTCACGTCCGTGATGTTCTTCGGGAACATCGGCTCGTAGCCCAGGTTCATCAGCGCCTTGTTGGCGTTGTAGTGCAGGAACTTCTTGACGTCCTCGGTCAGCCCGACCTCGTCGTAGAGGTCCTGCGTGTACTGCACCTCGTTCTCGTACAGCTCGAACAGGAGCGAGAACGTGTAGTCCTTCAGCTCGTCCCGCTCGGCCTGCGTGAGCTGCTCGAGACCCTTCTGGTACTTGTACCCGATGTAGTACCCGTGAACGGCTTCGTCACGGATGATCAGGCGGATGAGGTCGGCCGTGTTCGTCAGCTTCGCCCGCGACGACCAGTGCATCGGCAGGTAGAACCCGGAGTAGAACAGGAACGACTCGAGCAGCGTCGAAGCGACCTTGCGCTTCAGCGGCTGGTCGCCCTGGTAGTAGTCCATGACGATCTGGGCCTTCTTCTGCAGGTTCGGGTTCTCCTCGGACCAGCGGAAGGCTTCGTCGATCTCGGGCGTCGACGCGAGGGTCGAGAAGATCGACGAGTAGCTCTTGGCGTGCACCGACTCCATGAACGCGATGTTCGTGTAGACGGCTTCTTCGTGCGGGGTGATCGCGTCGGGGATCAGCGACACGGCGCCGACGGTGCCCTGGATGGTGTCCAGGAGCGTCAGGCCGGTGAAGACGCGCATGGTCAGCTTCTGCTCGGCCGGCGTCAGCGTGTTCCACGACTGCACGTCGTTCGACAGCGGCACCTTCTCGGGCAGCCAGAAGTTGTTGACGAGGCGGTTCCAGACCTCGACGTCCTTGTCGTCCTGGATGCGGTTCCAGTTGATGGCCTGGACCCGATCAATGAGCTTCAGCTTCTCGACCAACGCACGTTTCCTTCAAGAGATGGTGACTAAGTGACGGACTGGAGGCGCGGTGCGGGGCCGCCCCGCGCCTCCAGTCCAAAGATGATCGCGCGAGCGATCAGAGCATGCAGGACACGCAGCCCTCGACCTCGGTGCCCTCGAGCGCGAGCTGGCGGAGACGGATGTAGTAGATCGTCTTGATGCCCTTGCGCCATGCGTAGATCTGCGCCTTGTTGATGTCACGCGTGGTGGCGGTGTCCTTGAAGAACAGCGTCAGGGACAGGCCCTGGTCCACGTGCTGCGTCGCCGCGGCGTACGTGTCGATGATCTTCTCGGCACCGATCTCGTACGCGTCCTGGTAGTAGTCCAGGTTGTCGTTCGTCATGAACGGCGCCGGGTAGTAGACGCGACCGAGCTTGCCTTCCTTGCGGATCTCGATCTTCGACGCGATCGGGTGGATCGACGACGTCGAGTGGTTGATGTACGAGATCGAACCGGTCGGCGGGACGGCCTGCAGGTTCTGGTTGTAGATGCCGTGCTCCTGGATGGACGCCTTCAGCGCCTTCCAGTCGTCCTGCGTCGGGATCGTGATGTTCGCGTTGTCGAAGAGCGAGGCGACGCGAGCCGTGGCGGGGGTCCACGCCTGGTCGGTGTACTTGTCGAAGAACTCGCCCGACGCGTACTTCGAGTCGCGGAACCCGTCGAAGGTCTCGCCGGTCTCGATCGCGATCTTGTTCGACGCACGAAGGGCGTGGAACAGCACCGTGTAGAAGTAGATGTTCGTGAAGTCGATGCCCTCTTCGGAGCCGTAGTAGACGCGCTCACGAGCGAGGTAGCCGTGCAGGTTCATCTGGCCGAGGCCGATGGCGTGCGACTTGTCGTTGCCGTCCTCGACGGAGCGGACCGACGTGATGTGCGACATCTGCGACACCGAGGTGAGGCCGCGGATGGCGGTCTCGATGGTGCGACCGAAGTCCGGCGAGTCCATCGTCAGCGCGATGTTCAGCGAGCCGAGGTTGCAGGAGATGTCCTTGCCGATCTCGTTGTACGAGAGGTCCTCGTTGAACGTGGTCGGGGTGTTGACCTGCAGGATCTCCGAGCACAGGTTGGACATGTTGATCCGACCCTTGATCGGGTTGGCCTTGTTCACCGTGTCCTCGAACACGATGTACGGGTAGCCCGACTCGAACTGGATCTCGGCGATCGTGGTGAAGAAGTCACGCGCCTTGATCTTCGTCTTCTTGATGCGCGAGTCGTCGACCATCTCGCGGTACTTCTCGGAGATCGGGACGTCGCCGAACGGGATGCCGTAGACCTTCTCGACGTCGTACGGCGAGAAGAGGTACATGTCCTCGTTGTTCTTCGCGAGCTCGAACGTGATGTCCGGCACGACGACACCGAGGGACAGCGTCTTGATGCGGATCTTCTCGTCGGCGTTCTCACGCTTGGTGTCGAGGAACCGCATGATGTCCGGGTGGTGGGCGCTGAGGTAGACCGCGCCGGCACCCTGACGAGCACCGAGCTGGTTCGCGTAGGAGAAGGAGTCTTCCAGCAGCTTCATCACGGGGATGATGCCCGAGGACTGGTTCTCGATCTGCTTGATCGGGGCGCCGGCCTCGCGGATGTTGGAGAGGAGCAGGGCCACGCCGCCGCCGCGCTTCGAGAGCTGCAGCGAGGAGTTGATGCCGCGCGAGATCGACTCCATGTTGTCCTCGATGCGGAGGAGGAAGCAGGAGACGAGCTCGCCGCGCTGGGCCTTCGCGGTGTTGAGGAACGTCGGGGTCGCGGGCTGGAAGCGGCCGGCGATGATCTCCTCGACGAGGTCGATCGCGAGCTGCTCGTTGCCCTGTGCGAGGCCGAGGGCGGTCATCACCACGCGGTCCTCGAAGCGCTCGAGGTAGCGCTTGCCGTCGAACGTCTTGAGCGTGTAGCTCGTGTAGTACTTGAACGCACCGAGGAACGTCTGGAACCGGAACTTCTTCGAGTACGCCAGGTCGTTGAGCTTCTGAATGAAGTCCAGCGAGTACATGTCGATCGTCTCGCGCTCGTAGTACTCGTTCTCGACCAGGTAGTCGAGCCGCTCCTTCAGGTTGTGGAAGAAGACGGTGTTCTGGTTGACGTGCTGCAGGAAGAACTGCTTCGCGGCTTCACGGTCCTTGTCGAACTGGATGTTCCCGTCCGCGTCGTAGAGGTTGAGCATCGCGTTGAGGGAGTGGTAGTCCATCCCCGTCTGCGGCGACGTCAGATCGACGTCTGCAACTGCTGCGTCCAAAATGCATCCAATCCTGAGTTGACCGCCTGCACATCGTCAGGCGTGCCGAAGAGTTCGAAACGGTAGAGGACGGGGACGTTGCACTTGCGTGCGATGACGTCCCCCGCGAGGCCGTAGGCCTCGCCGAAGTTCGTGTTGCCCCCGACGATCACACCGCGGATGAGCGAGCGGTTGCGTTCGTCGTTGAGGAACTTGATGACCTGCTTGGGGACCGCTCCCTGCCCGTTGCCGCCACCGTAGGTGGGCAGCACCAACACGTACGGCTCGTCCACGTGGAGGAACGGGTCGTTCGGGTAGAGCGGGATCCGGTCCGCGTCACGGCCGAGCTTCTCGACGAAGCGTGCGGTGTACCCGGACACGCTCGAGAAGTAGACCAGTCGGCTCATGGTGCCCCTCCGATGAGAAGGTGCGGACAGACGGACCGTGGGTGTCCTGCGGTGGTGATCCGAGCCTCCTGAACGAGCTCGGGTCACCACCCGCGGACGTGGGTCGAACTACGCGAGTTCGGCGCTGAGCGTCGCGATCTTGTCGGGACGGAAGCCCGACCAGTGGTCGTCGTCCGTGACGACGACGGGCGCCTGCAGGTAGCCGAGGCTCTTCACGTGCTCGAGCGCGGCTTCGTCGGTGGAGACGTCGTGCACTTCGTACTGGATGCCCTTGTTGTCGAGCGCCCGGTACGTCGCGGTGCACTGGACGCAGGACGGCTTGGTGTAGACGGTGACGGCCATGATCTCCCCTGGTTCTGCTGTTGCTGTGGTGGTTGTCTTGGTGCCTGTGTGCAGCAGGTTCCGGGAGGTGCCGCTGCGATGCCTCCACACTACATCTAGTGGCTGGCGGAGTCACCGACCACAAGAGGAAGTGTTACAGCCGTGTAGTTCTCCACAAGCTCCTCCACAGTGTGAACAGCTCGGAGAGGCCCGTGATTCCGCCATTCTCCAGCGGACCACCGACACTTCCCCACACCCGTGGACAGCGTCGATCCACATGTGTGGAATCAGCGTGTCGGCGTGTCGCGGGCAGCTCGCCGTCCACACCTCCCCCGGACGGGTGACAGGGCGATCCGTCCGGTCCGTACACTCGTCTCGTGAGCACGTACGGCCCCCTCCTCAAGACTCCCGGCGTGGGTCGCGTCATCGCCGCGCAGCTCACCGCACGGTTCCCCTTCGGCATGCTGTCGCTGGCCTACCTGCTGCACGTCGAGCACGTCTTCGACTCGTACGGTGCCGCCGGTCTCGTGCTCGCGACGACGAGCATCGGGCAGGCGATCGCGGGTCCGCTCACCAGCCGCTGGATGGGCAGCTGGGGCATGCGGCCAGTGCTCATCCTGACGAGCCTCGTCGCGCTCGTGAGCATGGCCGTCATCGCGTTCTTCGTCATGCCGCTGTGGGCCTACGTGGTCGTCGGGTTCCTGGGCGGCCTCGCCGTCCCGCCCGTGCAGCCGGCGGTGCGCACCATCTACCCCAAGATGGTGACCTCGTCGCAGCTCACGCCCCTCTTCTCCCTCGACGCGAGCGCGCAGGAGCTCATCTGGGTCGCCGGCCCGGTCATCACGACGTTCGTCGCGACGCAGATCGGCACCGTCCAGGCGATCGTCGTGGCGATGGTGTTCCTGGTGGTCGGCGGCACGTGGTTCATCGCGTCACCGGAGCTCGGCCGGGTCCGCATCCCGCGGTCGAAGCGCGCGTTCGGCGTCGTCCTGAAGCGGCCGTCGGTCGTCGTCGCCACCCTCACCGGCCTCCTCCTCATCGGGGCCTGCGCAGCGGTCGAGGCGAGCGTCACGAGCGTCTTCGGCGAGGGCAGCCCGAACGCCGGCATCGTCCTCGCCGTCTTCGCGGTCGGGTCGCTCATCGGCGGCCTCACGCTGGGCCACCTGCCGATCTCGCGCAACACCCTGTGGACGCGCATGTCGATCGTGTTCGTCGGACTCGCGCTGGCCGTGGGCGGCACGAACTTCTGGTGGCTCTGCCTCGCCCTGGTCATCGCCGGCGCGGGCATCGCTCCGGCCCTCGCCGTCATGTTCGGCTCGGTCTCGGCGACGGTGAAGTTCTCCGACACGGCCGAGGCGTACGGCTGGATGGGCACCGGCCAGCTCATCGGTGCAGCGGGCGGTTCCGCGGTCGCCGGGTTCCTCATCGACAGCCAGGGGGCGACCGGCGGGATGATGGTCGGTGCCGTGATGGCCGCGGTCGGCGTCGTCCTGCCGCTCGTCACGAGGCGCTGGCTGCCCGACCTGCGTGGTCGCGACGCGAGCCCCATCCCCGACACCGAGCCGGTCAACATCCCCACCTAGCCGCGAAACACGCGTGTTTCGACGTCCCCTGCGTCGATCGACGCGTGTCACGTCGATGTCGTGGTGCGTCGCCCGGCCTGGAGGCGCGGCGCACCCCCGCCACGATCGGCAGGATGGGTGCATGGTCACCTCAGTCCCCCTCCGCGACGGCGCGTCGATCCCCGCCATCGGTTTCGGCGTCTACAAGGTCGACGACACCGAGGCCGAGACGGCGGTCGGTCTCGCGCTCGACGCCGGCTACCGGCACGTCGACACCGCCGAGATGTACGGCAACGAGACCGGCGTCGGGAAGGCGATCCGCGCCTCCGGGCTCGACCGTGACGACGTCTTCGTGACGACCAAGGTGTGGAACGACCACCAGGGGCGCGACGCGACCCTGCGGGCGTTCGACGCGAGCCTCGAGCGACTCGGGCTCGACACCGTCGACCTCTACCTGATCCACTGGCCGGCCGCGGCGAACGACCGCTACGTCGACACCTGGCGCGCCCTCGTCGAGCTGCGCGAGTCGGGGCGCGCGCGCAGCGTCGGGGTGTCGAACTTCCAGGTGCCGCACCTCGAACGACTCATCGACGAGACGGGCGAGGTCCCGGCGGTGAACCAGGTCGAGCGGCACCCGTGGCTGCCGCAGCGTGAGCTCACGGCATTCCACGCGCAGCACGGGATCGTGACCGAGGCCTGGTCACCGCTCGGACGCGGGCGGCTCATCGACGAGCCGGTGCTCACCGGCATCGCGGACGCCCACGGGGTGAGCGTGGCGCAGGTGCTCGTGCGGTGGAACGTGCAGCAGGGGGTGGTGGTGCTGCCGAAGTCGGTGACGCCGTCGCGGATCCGGTCGAACCTCGACGTCGAAGGGTTCGTGCTGAGCGACGACGACCTGGCGGCGATCGCGTCGCTCGAGTCGGGGCAGCGCACGGGGTCCCACCCGGACTCGGTGTCCTGACGCGCTCAGCCGGTCGGGAGCAGCCCACTAAAGGCGACCACGGCGATCCCGGTCCCCACGACTGCGAGGAAGATGCCGATCACCCGGACGAACCGCGGGATGAGTGGCCTCCCGTTCATGAGCTCGTCGCCACCGATGGACTGCGCCCACCGGTTGAACACCGCGATCGTGACACCCCACAGCGCCGCGACGACCGCGCCGACGCCGAACCAGGTCGCGCCGGTCACCGCCCCCGCGTCCGCTCGATCTGCTGCCGGAGGTTCCGGACGAACACGACCTCCAGGGTGACCGCGATCGCCGTCAGGACGATCGCGAAGACGACGTGCGCGAGGTCGTGCCCACGGCTCAGCGCGCTCAGCGGCAATCCGATGACGAGCGCCGCGCAGACGACGACGTTGAACCACGCACCGACGACCCCGCCTGGGGTCCGACCAGTGCGCTCCATCCACGGAACCGGCATGCGCGGGACGCTACGCCGGCGGGCTGGGCGATCCGTACCCCGGAACCTCAGCCCCGGCGGTCCTCCTCGGACTGCCACGGCAGGTGCAGGTCGCCGGGCTCCGGCTCGACGTCTCCCGCGTCGTCGGCACCACCCGTGCCCGGAGCGGCGACGATCCTCGACGGGTCGATGCCGTCCGCCTCGAGGTCGGCACGATCGCGCTGCGACGTGTGCGAGGCCTCGGTCTCCCGCTCGCTCGACGGGCTGTACGAGGTGTCGGCCGCGCGCTGCTCACGCTCCCCGACGCCGTCCGCGCCCTCGTGGTGTGCGGCCTCGCGCAGGGCGTCGGTGCGTGCGTGGTCGTCGGAGTGCTCGGGGCCCGGGACGTCGGGGATGCTGTCGCTCATGGCGCCGACCGTAGGCCTCGCTGCCCGAGCGACGTCGCCGGCAGTCCGATCGACGCACCCGACCGGTGGTCCGCACGAGGGCGACCGCTCGATCCCGCAGCATCGGTACCGATCCGGTCACGGGCCCGGAACACGCCCCGACCCCACGCTACGATCGCCGCGGGCCAGGCGAGATCCGACGCCGGCCGGGGACGAGGGGGATCATGCGACGAGCGGTGACGAGGGGACGGACGACTGCGGTGGTGCTGCTGGCGGCGGTCGCAGCCATCGGACTGACCGGCTGCTCGGTGTTCAGCGGACCCGATCCGGTGCCGAGTCCGACCCGGCTGGCCGTGCAGGGACCGGACGCCACCGAGCGACCGACGCCCTCCGCCTCCCCCACCCCCGAGCAGGTCCTCCCCGCCGGGACCGTCGCCGCCGAGACCGACGTCGTGTCGAAGACCGGGGACACGTCGATCCACGTGCGGGTCACCGCCGATGCCGACGGCGTGTTCACGGTGCACCTCTCGGACTACTGGACGACGAACCCGCAGCCGATGTCGATCCAGTTCCGCCACCGCGTCGCCGGGTTCCAGGACGGCTACGACGCGGTCGCCCGTGGGTTCGTGCAGTGGGATCGCGCGTCCGGACCGCCCGATTCGTACACGCTCGACGCCGGTGCACGGCCCGACTACCTCGCGAGCGCCGTCCTGGTGCCGATGTCGTCCGGCGACGGCAGCAGCGACGCGGACCGTCCGTGGGTCGGCTCCGTGCTCGCGGTCGGCAAGCTGACGTGGAAGATCCCGAACCCCTACCCCGACCTTCGCGTCACCGTGGGGAAGGCCCGCCCGGGGGCGTACGGGTACGTGAAGGACGTCGACGGCACGCCCACGTGGTACATGGTGTCGCACGGGGACGACCTCACCACGGTGTCGAAGCGCTTCGGCGTCACCCCGGCGCAGTTCGAGTGGATGAACCCCTACCTCGAGCTCCGCGGCGACAAGTGGCTCAACGAGGACGCCACCCTCAACATCTCCCCCGCGAACCGCTGACGCCGGGGGTCGGTCCGGTCCGTTACGGTTGACCAGCACTCGCCACACGCAGGAGGTCCCACCGTGACGATCGTCGCCGCAGCAGACGGCTCAGCCCTCGGCAACCCCGGCCCGGCCGGCTGGGCCTGGTACGTCGATGACGACCGCTGGGCCGCCGGTGGGTGGCCGAACGCCACCAACAACCAGGGCGAGCTGACCGCCGTCCTCCAGCTGCTCCGCGCCACGAAGGACACCGGCGAGCCGCTGCACATCCTCTGTGACAGCCAGTACGCGATCAAGGCGTGCACCGAGTGGCTCGCGGGCTGGAAGCGGAAGGGCTGGCGGAAGGCCGACGGCAAGCCCGTGCTGAACGTCGAGATCATCAAAGAGCTCGACGCCGAGCTGCAGGGGCGCAAGGTCACGTTCGAGTGGGTCCGCGGCCACGTCGGGCACGAGATGAACGAGGCGGCGGACGTCCGCGCCCGCGGTGCCGCGACCGCCTACCAGCAGGGCACCGAGGTGCCGCACGGCCCGGGGTGGCCAGGGGTCGAGGTCACCGAGCCGGCCGCGCTGCCCGAGGCGACCCCGCCCGCGACCCTGTTCTGACCTTCAGAGCGGCCGCTCCCAGAGCGCGACCGCGCTGACGAGGTGGTCGTACCGGTACGGCTTCTCCTCCCCCGTCGGCTCGTACCCGAGCGCCCGCCAGAACGGCTCCGCCACCGACGCGTTCGACGCGACGATCCCGAGGCGCAAACGGCGCGAGCGCCCCACGCCCGAGCGCCCGGACGCCACCCGGACCCGCTCGACGACCGCGTCGTGCATCGCCCGCCCGAGCCCCCGACCCTGCTCGCCCCCTCGGACGACCAGCAGCCCGATGTACGCGACGGAGGGCGACGGGTACCCGAGCAGCACGTCCGCGAACGCCACGAGCCGCTCCCCCTCCCACAGCCCGAGCCCGACCTTCCCCGCCGGATCGAACCCGTCCGGCACCGACAGCACCGCGCTCAGCCCGTCGGACGGCCCCGGCGGGTACCCGGTGATCCGCAACGCGTAGTCCGGCACCGACTCGAGCAGGTCCTGCAGCGCGGCGACGTCACGGTCGGCCGAGGAGCCGCCGAGCTCGCGCACCACGGGCATCAGTCGACGTCCACGTCCGACCAGCCGTCGAAGCGACCGATCTCGGTGACCCGCACCACGGCCTCACCCGCCTCGTCCGAGGCGTCGAGGTCGATCGTGGCGGAGAACCCGAAGTCCTTGTCACCGGCGGGATCGGCGAAGATCTGCCGCGCACGCCAGACGCGCACCGAGCCCGACGCGCCCGCCGCCCCGGACACCCCGGTGGCCCCGGCCTCGTCGAGCACCAGGTACTGCATGGACCGGGCGTCGGCACCCGTCCCGATCTCGTCGTGCGCCTCGTAGTACTCCTCGAGCACGGCGTCCCAGGCGTCCTCGCCGAAGCCCGCCGCTCCGTCCAGCGCCGCGAGTCCGGCGACGTCGTCGGCGGCGGCGAGCAGGACCCGCTGGAACAGGGCGTTGCGCACGAGCACCCGGAACGCCCGCGGGTTCCCGGTGAGCCGCGAGGGCTGCGGCGGCGCGATCTCCTCGTGTTCCTCCGACGCGAGCAGGACGTCACCGTTCAGCAGGGCCTCCCACTCGTCGACGAGCGAGGAGTCGGTCTGCTTGACGACCTCGCCGAGCCACTCGATCAGGTCGTCGAGCTCCGGGGTGCGCTGCTCGTCGGCGATCGTCTGCCGCATCGTCCGGTACGCGTCGGACAGGTACCGGAGCACGAGCCCCTCGGAGCGGGTGAGCTGGTAGAACCGCACGAAGTCGCCGAAGGTCATCGCCCGCTCGTACATGTCGCGCACGACGGCCTTGGGCGAGAGCGCGAAGTCGAGCACCCACGGCTGTTCGGCCGCGTAGGCCTCGTACGCGGCCTCGAGCAGTTCCGCGAGGGGGCGGGGCCACGTGACCTCCTCGAGCAGCTCCATCCGCTCGTCGTACTCGATCCCCTCCTGCTTCATCCGGGCGACGGCCTCGCCGCGCTCCTTGAACTGCTGCTGCGAGAGGATCGCCCGCGGGTCGTCGAGGGTGGCCTCGACGATCGAGACCATGTCGAGCGCGTAGCTGGGAGACGAAGGATCGAGCAGCTCGAACGCCGCGAGCGCGAACGGCGAGAGCGGCTGGTTGAGCGCGAAGTTCGGCGCGATGTCGACGGTCAACCGGTACTCCCCGTCGACCTTCTCGATCACCCGCGCGTTGATGAGCGTCCGCGCGATGGTCAGTGCCCGCCGGGCCATCGCGAGCTGCCGTGACCGGGGTTCGTGGTTGTCGAAGACGAGCGACCGGACGGACTCGAACGCCGAACCGCCCCGCGCGACGACGGAGAGCACCATCGCGTGTGTGATCCGCATCCGCGAGACCATCGGCTCGGGCTCGGCCGCGATGAGCCGCTCGAACGACGCCTGGCCCCACGACACGAAGCCGTCCGGCGCCTTCTTCCGCTTGATCTTGTTCTTCTTCTTGGGGTCGTCGCCGGCCTTGGCGACCGCCCGGGCGTTCTCGATGTCGTGCTCCGGCGCCTCGGCCACGACGTCGCCCTCGGTGTCGTACCCGGCACGACCGGCTCGACCGGCGATCTGGTGGAACTCGCGAGCGGACAGCTGTCGCATCTTCGTGCCGTCGAACTTCGTCAGCCCGGTGAGCAGCACCGAGCGGATCGGCACGTTGATGCCGACGCCGAGGGTGTCGGTGCCGCAGATCACCGGCAACAGCCCGCGCTGGGCGAGCTGCTCGACGAGCCGTCGGTACTTCGGCAGCATGCCGGCGTGGTGGACGCCGATGCCCGCCCGGATGAGTCGGGACAGGGTCTGCCCGAACCCGGCGCTGAAGCGGAACCCGGCGATGGCCTCGGCGATCTGGTCGCGGCGTTCGCGTGACGCGACGCGCGCCGACATGAGCGCCTGCGCCCGTTCGAGTGCGGCGGCCTGGGCGAAGTGGACGATGTAGATCGGCGCCTTGCCCTCCTCGAGCAGCCGTTCGACCGTCTCCTGCACGGGCGTCATCACGTACTCGTACTCGAGCGGCACCGGACGCGAGACCCCGGTGACCCGCGCGGTCGGCCGTCCGGTCCGGCGCGACAGATCGTCCGCGATGGTCGTGACGTCGCCGAGCGTCGCGGACATGAGCAGGAACTGCGCCCGTTCGAGGACGAGCAGCGGCACCTGCCACGCCCATCCGCGGTCGGGGTCGCCGTAGTAGTGGAACTCGTCCATCACGACGACGTCGACGTCGGCGTCCGGTCCCTGCCGGAGCGCGAGGTTCGCGAGGATCTCCGCCGTGCAGCACACGATCGGGGCATCGGCGTTGACGCTCGAGTCGCCCGTGACCATGCCGACGTTCTGGGCACCGAACAGCTCGACGAGCTGGAAGAACTTCTCGGAGACGAGTGCCTTGATCGGGGCCGTGTAGTAGCTCCGCTTGCCCTCGGCGAGGGCGGCGAAGTGCGCACCCGCGGCGACGAGTGACTTGCCGGTGCCGGTGGGCGTCGAGAGCACGACGTTGGCGCCGGAGACGAGCTCGATCACGGCTTCGTCCTGCGCCGGGTAGAGCGGGCGCCCGCCCTCGGCCGCCCAGGCTGCGAACGCCTCGTACACGGCGTCCGGGTCGACGACACCGTCGACCGCCGCCGGCAGGGCGGCGACGAGCGGGGGCTGGGTGGTGACGTCGGTCATGGGACCATCCTCCCAGGTGCATGGTGACGGACGGGAGGCGCGGGGCGGCGCCGACC
Organism: Curtobacterium sp. MCBA15_013; assembly: GCF_001865095.1. Taxonomy (NCBI): domain Bacteria; kingdom Bacillati; phylum Actinomycetota; class Actinomycetes; order Micrococcales; family Microbacteriaceae; genus Curtobacterium; species Curtobacterium sp. MCBA15_013. The sequence continues at coordinate 93,488 of NZ_MJGQ01000023.1, forward strand.
CGCGCCTCCCGTCGGTCAGACGCGACGGGAGGCGCGGCTCGATACGCGCGCATAGACTCACGTCGTGCGCGAACTCGGCTTCCTCTCCTTCGTCCCGAACCACGGCGGCACGGCCGGCGCCGCCGCTGCCCTCGAGGACGGCCTGCGCCTCTTCGAGACCGCCGAGTCGCTCGGCTACGGCACCGGGTGGGTCCGGGGCCGCCACTTCGAGCCGTTCCTGACCAGCCCGATGACCTTCTTCGCGGCCGCCGCCCAGCGCACCAGCACGATCGGCTTCGGCACCGCGGTCCTCGGCATGCGCTACGAGGACCCGATCCGCCTCGCCGAGGACGCCAGCACGGTCGACCTCCTCAGCGACGGCCGCGTGCAGCTCGGCATCTCGACCGGCATCGCGGGCTACGGCCCGATCCTCGACCCGGTGTTCGGCGCGTCCGACCGCAGCTTCCGCGACGAGGCCGAGGCGCGCGCGTCCCGCCTCCTCGAGGTGCTGCAGGGCGAGCCGCTCGGCACCGCCGGCACGGGCTACGAGAGCATCCCGGCCGACACCGACCTCACGCTGCAACCCCTCAGCCCCGGACTCCGCGACCGCGTGTGGTGGGGCGGCGGCAGCATGGGCACCGCGGTGCGGACGGCCGAGAAGGGTCTGCTGCTGCACTGTTCGACCCTGAACACCGAGGACACCGGTGCGCCGTTCGCCGAGGCGCAGGCGGACCAGATCGCCGCGTACCGCGAGCGCTTCGCCCAGCTGCACCCCGACCGCACCCCGAAGGTCGCCGTCGGCCGGATCGTTGTCCCGCTGCTCGACGACCACGACCGTGCCGTGCACGAGGAGTTCCTCACCGGGTACGCGAGCGGCATGGACGACGAGGGGCGGCCGCTCTCGGGGAACCCGCCGTTCCGCTTCAGCAAGGTCGTCTCCGGCGAGCCGTCGGCCATCGTCGACGCGCTGCTCGCCGACCCGGCCGTGCGGTCGACCGACGAACTCGTGATCACCCTGCCCGCGAACGGTGACGCCGCGTCGCACGAGCGGATCCTGCGCATCGTCGCCGAGGACGTCGCACCGGCCGTCCGAGCCCGGTGATGCAGGGCATCCGGCGGGCCCGCACCAGGTGGTGGTGAGGCTCCCCGGGAGCCCGGCCGGATGACCATCTCGTCCCTGATCCGCACGGGATGGTGCACCCATCGTTCCACCTACCGAGTGGTTTGTCACACCGGATTGCGGTTCGTGGACCGAAAAAGTGACGTTCGTTCACTGGTTTCTCCCAGACTGGCGGAAGTCAACCGGTTGGCACCTGCCCCGGACAAGCGAATGCGCCCCCGCGCGGACGCGGGGACGCATTCTGGACGCACCAGGGCCACCAGGGCTCCATCGGCCGGATCAGGAGACCGTGTCGCACGCATGGCGACCCAGTTCTCGGTGCGCGCGCCGACGGTAACCAGCCGCCTGGCGCAGATCGATGTTACTGAATGATCACGGCGTCAGCGCGGAAACCGGACGACTTCACGCGGATTGGACCGTCACGGTGCCGGATTCGTCCGACACCGATGCGCCGACGTGCAGCGTGAAGGTGCCGGACTCGTGGGCCCACGCACCGTCCCAGTGCGCGAACGCCCGGGCCGGGACCTCGATCGAGACCTCGGTGGACTCGCCCGCGTCGAGCCGCACGGGCGCGAACCCGACGAGCCAGCGGACCGGACGGTCGACTGCCGAGGACTCCCGCGAGGCGTAGACCTGCACGACGTGCTTGCCGGCCCGGTCGCCCGTGTTCGCGACGGTCGCGGTGACGATGACCGCGTCGCCCTCGCGGACGGTCGGCGTCGCGGTGACGCCGTCGATCGTCCAGGTCGTGTAGCCGAGTCCGTGGCCGAACGGGTAGGCCGGCTCGGTGCCCGCGCGGAGCCAGGCCCGGTAGCCGATGTGCACGCCCTCGTCGTAGGACACCTTGCCGTCGACGGGGGTGACGTCGAGCACGGGCACGTCCGCCATCGCGACCGGCCAGGTGGTGGGCAGACGGCCGCCCGGCTCGCGAGCACCGGTGAGGACGTCGGCGAGCGCGTTGCCGTACTCCTGTCCGCCGAACCACGTGAGCAGGACCGCGGCGACGTCGTTCCGCCACGGCATCTCGACCGGCGAGCCGGCGTTCACGACGACCACGGTGTTCGGGTTCGCCGCGGCGACCGCACGCACCAGGTCGTCCTGGTGCCCGGGGAGCGCGAGCGAGGAGCGGTCGTATCCCTCGGACTCGACCTTCGAGTTGGTCCCGACCACGACGACGGCGATGTCCGCCCCGGTCGCGGCAGCCACCGCCGCGTCGATCAGCACCGACGGGTCCTCGTCGCTCGGCTCGGTACCGAACTGGTACGCGAGCACGCCGCCGAGGGTCTCGTCCTGGATGACGTCGTACTCGATGCGGATCGCGACGTCCTGGCCGGCCCTCACCGACACGGGCACCGACCGTGCCGGCGGGTTGAGGAAGGCGGCGCCGAGCTGGTCGCCCTCGAAGGGGACGTCCTCGTCGAGCACGAGCTCGCCGTCGATCCACATGCGCGAGCGACCCGCTGCGCCGATGCCGATCCGGACCGTGCCGGTGGACGGCGCGGTGTAGGTCGTGGTGATGTCGAGCCGGTCGGCTTCACGCGTGGGGGCGTCGCCGCCGAACCAGAACAGCGCGGTCGCACGGCGGTCCTCGACGTACAGCTCGGTCCCGTCGCGCACGAACGCGACGCGGGCGCCGGGCTCGCCGGTGCCGGGGTTGGTGATGGTGGACAGCGGGAACTCCGCGATGCCCTCCTGCACGACGGCACCGATCGCGTAGTCCACCGTGGCACCCGGGAACGCCGAACGGATCCCGTCGAGCGGCGAGACGACCTGCGACGGCACGACGGTGGCCGAGCCACCGCCCTGCGTGCGGGCCTGGTCGGCGTTGTGGCCGATCACGGCGATGCGGGAGACGGCGGGCGCGTCGAGCGGCAGCACGCCCGTGTTGCGGACGAGGACGGTGCCCTCGGCCTCGGCCTCGCGGACGAACGCGACGCCGTCCTCGACGTGCACGGGCTGCGCGGCCACGGGCTCGAAGCCCTCGAGTGCGCCCACGCGGGCGGCGAGGGTGAGGATGCGGCGGACCTTCCGGTCGATCGCCTCGATCGGCACGTCGCCGGACTGCACGGCGGCGAGCAGCGGCCCCTCGCTCCACCACTGGTTCGGCCCGGGCATCGCGACGTCCTGGGACGCCTTCGCCGAGTCGACCGAGCGGACACCGGTCCAGTCGGAGACGACGATGCCGTCGAAGCCCCACTCGGAGTTCAGCGGGGTCTCGAGCAGCTCGTTCTCGGACGCGGTGACGCCGTTGATCGAGTTGTACGACGACATGATCGCCCAGGCGTGCGCCTCGGTCACGGCCTTCTCGAACGCGAGCAGGTAGAGCTCCCGCAGGGCACGGTCGGAGACCTCGGTGGACGCGGTGAAGCGGTCGGTCTCGTAGTCGTTCGCGATGTAGTGCTTCGGGGTCGCGGCGACGCCGTTCTCCTGCACGCCCTCGACGTACGACGCCGCCAGGTCACCGGTGAGCACCGGGTCCTCGCTGAACGCCTCGAAGTGCCGGCCACCGAGGGGCGAGCGGTGCAGGTTGATGGTCGGGCCGAGGACGACGTCGACCCCCTTGCGGCGGGCCTCGACGGCCGCTGCGGCGCCGTAGCGCTTCGCGATCGCGCGGTCCCACGACGCACTCAGCGCCGTCGCGGACGGCAGGTTCAGCGACGGGTCGCGCTCGTCCCAGACCTCACCGCGGACGCCGGACGGGCCGTCCGACATGAGGATGCGGCGCAGCCCGATCTTCTCGATCGGCCAGGTGGTCCAGAAGTCGCGCCCGGTCAGGAGCTGCACCTTCTCGTCAGTGGTCAGCTGGCCGACGAGCGCCTCGATGCGCTCGGCCGTACTGGAGGCAGTGGTCACGTCGTCCACGGTAGTCACGGTGGTCGGTCCTTTCGTTCAGAGCCAGAACAGGTGGTCAGCGCACGCCGCGGATGCGGGACACCGAGGCGATGCCGAGCAGTCCGACGACGGCGCCGGTGATGAAGAAGCCGCTGTACCCGCCGGTGAGGGCGATCACGCCGGGGGCGGAGGCGGGGACGATCGACTGCGGCAGGGCCTGCGCGATGTTCACCACGCCGAGGTCCTTCGCGTTGTCCTCGTCGGAGGGGAGCACGTCGGTGATGAGAGCGAGGTCGACGGCGTAGAAGACACCCATGCCGGCGCCCATCACGAACTCCCCGACGAGCACCATGCCGAGCGACGGCGCGAGTGCGATGAGCACGAGTCCCACCACGCCGACGACACCGGCCACGGCGACGAAGAGCTTGCGGCGGCCGAGCTTGTCGGACAGCCACCCGGCGACGAGGGACGTGAGGACGATCCCCACGACGTTCCACAGCGTGCCCTGGAACACCGCGTTCGCGACGTGCTCCGACTCGACGCCGATGTCGTCGCGCAGGAAGTAGGTCAGGTAGCTCACCGCGGTGTACTGCGCGGCGACCATGAGGAAGCGGGTCAGCCAGGCCCAGCCGAGGTCGGGGTGCTTGACCGGGTTGAACACGAACGACCCGAAGACCTGCCCGACGCTGAGCTTCGACGTCGGCCGGTTGGTGAGCACGCGGTCGCGGAACACGAGCGCGTAGAGCACGACGACGATCGACCCGATCGCGCCGGGGATGATCATCTGCGTCGCCGAGGTCGAGAAGAGCTGCACGAGGAACGTGCCGCCGACGAGCGCGAGGTTCTGGGAGAGCCCGAGCAGCGCCGCGACCCGGCCGCGCTGGGAGCGCGTGACGTGGTCCGGCATGACGGCGGTCAGCGCCGCGATCGTGGCGTTGTAGGCGATCTGCGTGACGCCCCACGCGAGGACCAGCACGACGGTCGAGGTGGTCGTCGCGACGACCACGAGGCCCGCGAAGCCGACCACCGTGCCACCGATGATCCACGGACGACGCATGCCGAGCCTCCCGGCAGTCCGATCGCTGAAGCGACCGGCAAGGGGGTTGGCGACCATCGCGGCGAACGCGCCCACACCGAGTGCCAGGCCGAGCACGCCCGCCTGGTTGTCCGGCGCGATCTCGGCGACCTTCAGCGCCATGGCGACGAGCACCGGCGGCAGCAGCGCGATGTACAGGCCGAGCATCGCGATCGGCATGCCGAGCGTGTACATGAGCGGATTCCCCCGGCCGCGCGTGGGGGCGACGGCGGTCGGGGTGTCGTTGACGGTCAGGGCATCGTTGGCCACTGCAACCTCTTCTCGGGGACGCCGCCTGCGTCGGCGACTCGCACGCCTTCGTCGGCGGCTCGTGCCACCGTAACACCAAAACCAACCAGGGCTAGGTTTTCTGGGCGGTCGCCGAGAGCGGTACAGTCCTGCCATGGCACGACGGGGTTCGTACGCGAAGGGCATCGCGAAGCGCGAGGAGATCCTCACGACGGCGCTCGACCTCGTCGCGTCGCAGGGCTTCCGTCGCACGAGCATCAAGGACATCGCCGATGCCGTCGGGCTGACGCAGGCCGGGTTGCTGCACTACTTCGACTCGAAGGACGAGCTCTGGGTCGAGATCCTGCGGCGCCGCGACGAGATCGACCTGCAGCACGACTGGCACGCCCCGGACCCGGCAGCGCTGCTCGCCGCGATCGTGCGGCACAACGCCGAGGTCCCCGGCCTCGTGCAGATGTTCGTCAACCTCTCCGCCGCGGCCGCGACCGACCCGGAGCACCCGGCGCACGAGTACTTCCGCGAGCGCTACGAGCGCAGCCGCCGCGACCTGTCCTCCGACTTCCGCGCCATGCAGGAGGACGGACGACTCCGCGTCGACGTCGACGTCGAGGAACTGACGAGCGTGCTGCTCGCGGTCTCGGACGGCATGCAGATCCAGTGGCTGTTCGACCCGACGCGGGACATGGCGCAGCACGTCGAGCTCGTCGCACGGCTCGCGATCGCCCAGGTCGCCCCCACCGCCTGACCCGGGCAACGGGGTACGGACAGGGCCTGGTCGGGTCAGGTCGCGCCGGGCAGGATGGAGCCAGCCCGCGAGGGCGACCCGACGACGATGTGGAGTGACGCGATGACGCGTGTAGTGGTGACCGGCGGCAGTGGGAAGCTCGGGCGAGCGGTGGTCCGCGACCTCGATGCGCACGGGTACGACGTGGTCCTGGTCGACCGCGTGCCCTTCCCCGACAAGCCCGAACGGGTGCAGTTCGTCCGCACCGACCTCACCGACCACGGCCAGGTGCTGAACGTCCTGCTCGGCGTCGACGACCGGTACGACCACGTCGACGCCGTGGTGCACCTCGCCGCGGTCCCCGCCCCGGGGCAGGTCCCCGACGTCGCGCTCATCACGAACAACGTGACGTCGTCGATCAACGTCTTCCACGCCGCTCGTGCCGCGAAGATCAAGAACCTGGTGTGGGCGTCGAGCGAGACCCTGCTCGGCATCCCGATGGGCGAGCACCACCCGCCGTACCTGCCCGTCGACGAGGAGTTCGCGGTGCGCCCGCAGTCGTCGTACTCGCTCGGCAAGGCGGTGGAGGAGGAGATGGCCCGCCACTTCACCCGCTGGGACCCGGAGCTGAAGATGATCGGTCTGCGGTTCTCGAACGTGATGGACGAGACCGACTACCCCGCGTTCCCGTGGGACGCCACCCCCGAGGCGAAGACGTTCAACCTCTGGTCGTACATCGACTCCCGCGACGGCGCCCAGGCCGTGCGCAAGGCCCTCGAGGCCGAGCTCACCGGCTTCGAGGCGTTCGTGATCGCGAGCCCGGACACCGTCATGGACACTCCGACGATCGAGCTCGTCGAGCGCTACGTGCCGGACATCGAGCGCCGCGCGGACATCGACGGCGTCAGCTCGCTGCTCTCGTCGGAGAAGGCCCGCGAGCTGCTGGGCTACGCCCCCGAGCACAGCTGGCGCGACCACCGCGCCTGATCGTCAGGCGGCCGGGACGAGCAGGCCGTCGAGCACCAGGTCGCGCGCCGCCGGCAGCAGGTCGGCGGCGAGCACCTGCTCGTCCACCCCGGTGATCTGCGCGAGGGCGCCGACGATCGCCGCCACCGACAGCTCCCCGTCGCAGGCCCCGACGAACGCGGCGAGCGCGGTGTCGGCGTCCACGCGGCGTCCGAGTCCGCCGCCCTGCACGAGCGTCATCACGGTCGGGTCGTCGTTGCCCGGCCAGTAGAAGCGCTCCTCGGTGACGTCGCCGGCGACCGCGAGGTGGGCGGCGGCGAGCGCGACGTCGTCGTGCGCGGCGAGCCACGCGGCCGCGTCGAGGACCCGCGCGACCGTCGCGCCGAGACCCGCGGGGTTGGAGCCGAGCGTCTCGGGGACGCGCTCGAAGCGGCGGAGGTGCGCCGCGCCTCTCCCCACGGGCTCGGCCGCCACGTCGCTCCGCAGGCTCCGCGACGCGTCGGAACCGGCCCGTGTGGGCCCCGGCCGGGGCTTCCGGACCACGACGTACCCGAAGCCGACGCCGGTCACCCGACGGTCCGCGAAGTCGTCGAGCCACGCGCCGACCAGCCGGTCGAACTCGGGCGTCCCGGGCTTCGTCCCGCCGTCCCGGATCCACGTCTCGGCGTAGGCGGTGGGGTCCTGCCGTTCCCGCTCGATGACCCAGGCGTCGAGCCCGAGCCCGTCGGTGTCGGCCCGCTCGAACCAGGACCGCACGCGGTCGAGGCCGTCCGTGCCCCAGTGGTACTCCCAGTTGCCGAGCAGCTGCGCGGTCCCGCCGGGTTCGAGGTGCTCGCCGAGTCCGGTGAGGACGGTCTCGACGAGGGCGTCGCCGACCATGCCGCCGTCGCGGTACTCGTAGGCGGGAACGCCCTCGCTGCGGGGCGTGATGACGAACGGCGGGTTCGAGACGATGCGGTCGAAGCGCTCCCCCGCGACCGGTTCGAACAGGGAGCCGAAGCGGAACTCGATGCCGTCGATGCCGTTGAGCTGTGCGTTGAACCGGGCGATGTCGAGGGCCCGGCGCGAGATGTCGGTGGCGACGACCTCGTCGGCGAAGCGTCGGGCGTGCATCGCCTGGATGCCGCAGCCAGTGCCGAGGTCGAGCACGCGACGGACGGGCACGGGGACCTGCAGGCCGGAGAGCGTCGTGGTGGCACCGCCGATGCCGAGGACGTGCTCCTCGCCGAGTGCCGTGCCGAGTGCGAGTTCGCCGAGGTCGGAGACGATCCACCAGCTGCCGGCGCCGAGGTCGTCGACGAAGGCGTAGGGGCGGAGGTCCACGGCGGGAGCGACGGAGCCGGCGTCGACGCGGACCAGACCGCTCGCTTCGACGGACTGCACGCCGGCGGACGGGAACGCGGCGTCCGCGTCGGCGCGGCGGACCGGGAGCCCGAGCACGAAGAGCGTCGCGAGGGTGCCGAGCGGCGTCGTGTCGCGGGCGGCGAGCGCCCGGAGCGCTGCGACGCGGGAACCGCGGTGGAGCGACGCGGCGGCCTCGGCGCCCCACAGGGCGTCGACCCGCTCGACCGTGAACCCGGCGTCGGTCAGGTCCTGGCGCAGCGCGTCGGTGACGGCGGCGTCGGCACCGATCGTCGGGAGCGTGTGCGGGGTCCGGGCGGACGCGGCGGAGGCGGCGGCGGCGTTCACGCGGCGCCCTCGACGAGGTCCGTGCGCATGAGGGCCGCGGGGACCTCCCACGCGAACACGAGGTCGAGGAGCCCGGGGAACCGCTGCTCGACGTCCTCGATGCGGACGCGGCTCGACCGGGTGAGCCCCTCCTGGTGCTGCTCGAGGAGTCCGGCCTCGCGCAGGACGCGGAAGTGGTGGGTCAGCGTGGACTTCGGCCGGTCGATGCCGACCCAGCCGCAGCTGCGGATGCCACCGGCGGCGTCGACGAGGTAGCGGTGCAGGATCGCGAGCCGGATCGGGTCGCTCAGGGCGTCCATCACGACCGGCAGGTCCATCTCGGCCACGGTCGGCTGCGGCAGGTGTTCGGGAGCATCCACGGTCGCGGGCATGGACGGGACGCTACCACCGTTCCGCTCGTAGTACGACTTGCGTCGTACAGCACGACTCGATACTGTACGACTCTCTTCGTACTGTCCCGCTCGCAACGGAAGGTGGCGCACATGGCGCAGTCAGCTCGCTCGGTCGCCGGGTTCTGGATCCTCGCGGCGATGCTCCTCGTGTCCGTCGCCTCGTCGGCGGTCCCCTCGCCGATCTACCCCGTGTACGCCGCGGAGTGGCACCTCACCCCGCTCATGCTCACCGGCGTGTTCGCCATCTACGTCGCGGGGCTGCTGGCCAGCCTGCTCGTCGCCGGGCGCCTGTCCGACCACGTCGGCCGCAAGCCCGTGCTCGTCGTCGGCGGCCTCGGCGTCGCGCTGTCCCTCGGGCTCTTCGCGGTCGCGGACGGTGTCGGCGCCCTGATCGTGGACCGCATCGTGCAGGGCGTCTCCGTCGGGCTGCTCATCGGCGCCCTCGGAGCGGCGCTCATCGACAACTCGCTCGAGCGCTTCCCCACCCTCGCCGGGGTGCTGAACGGTGTCATCCCGCCGATCGCCCTCGCGACCGGTGCGATGTCGAGCGGCGCCCTCGTGCAGTGGGGTCCCGCGCCGGAGCAACTCGTGTACCTGCTCTTCGGCGCGCTGCTCGTCCTCATGGTGATCGCACTCGTCGTCGTCCCCGAGCGGGTCACCCCGCGACCGGGTGCCCTCCGCTCCCTCGTCCCCCGGATCAGCGTGCCCCGGTCCTCGCGGCGGCTGTTCCGCAGCGTCGCCGGATCGCTCATCGCGAGCTGGGCCCTCGGCGGGATGTTCCTGTCGCTCGTCCCCTCGGCGCTCGGCGCGGTCTTCGGCATCACGAACCACTTCGCCGCCGGTGCCCTGATCGCCGTCGTCACCGGGGTCGGCGCGCTGACCGGTCTCGCGACGCAGCGGATGGACGCCCGTCGCGCAGTCCTGATCGGCCTGGTCGCCCTCGTGCTCGGACCGATCGTCACGGTGGCGTTCGTGATGGCGCACTCCCTGCCGGGCCTCGTCGTGGGCAGTGCGATCGCGGGCGTGGGCTTCGGCGCCGGGTTCCAGGCACCGCTGCGGATGCTGCTCGCCACCGCGGCACCGACGCACCGTGCGGGGCTGCTCTCCACGATCTACGTCGTGAGCTACCTGGCGTTCGGCGTGCCGGCCGTCGTCGGAGGGCTGCTCGAGCCGACCGTCGGGCTCGTGCCGGTCATCGCCGGGTACGGGGCGTTCATCGTCCTCGCCGCGGTCGTCGCCCTCGTGCTGCAGCTCGTGTCGCGGGACGCCGCCGCCGTCGAGGAGCAGGCCGCCGAGGTGCTCGAGCGCACCTGCACCGGCTCGGTCCGAAACGCGCTACCGAAGTGACACTCGGGCCGAAAATACCAACACGCTCATCCACTATCGTCGTTCCGCCATGAGCGACACACACGCTTTGATAGCTAGGTTCCAGAGTCTGCAACCGCTGATCAAGCGTAGCCCGCAAGACGTCAACCCTTCGGGGCCTCCAAGCCGTTCTGACCCAAATTGTTCATGAAACGCACGAACGATTTCATCATTGGATCAGAGAAGGCAGTCAAGTTGTGGATGCGTTGTCCGGAGATCGGACGATCGACATCCCGCAGGACCTTTCCGTACTGCTCCGTCTTCAACTCACGCAGAGGACCACTGAGCGTCGTCGATGGCACCTCTTCGCCTAGCGACTCGGATACTCCGCGTCGAATGTCATCCATCGTCGCGCAGTCACTCGGAATCATTGCCATCGCCATCAGCACCTGCTTCCGGTAACGTTTTGGCCCTGTCGTTTCAATGGCTCGCCAGTAGTACTCCGCAAGACGACCGCCATGTTCCTTCAGATACAGATCGACCGCAGCCTGGAGATCACCCGCCTCCACCTCATCCCGCCCATCCTGAATAACACTCTCTGCCGCGTCTAGACACAGAGATTGAATGATGGTTGGAGCCCCAGCAGCTGCTCCGACAACACGCTCGCGAAGCTCCGGAGTAATTTGGAGGCCGAGACGGGCAAAACCCTCGTCCACGATGTACCGCCCTTCCTCGAGCGTCATCAGATCGACCGACATTTCCTTCACATATCGATCAATTCCCGTGTCGAGGGCAACAAGGCGGCCGGCGTCCGTGCTAGTTCCGACCAGCACAAGCGTAAGGCCCTCGGGCTCCGCCCGCGTCGCCTTGATCCAGTCGACCAAGCTTTCCCTTAGCGCTGGAGAAGCCTTGTGCATCTCATCTAAGACAACTGTGAGGTCGGCCGCAGTAATGATCTGATTCATGCGGGTGTCAGTAGGCGACGTGACGATCAGTTGCGATGTGCTCGTTTCGGAGCCATTCATCTTAACATCAGCCTTCACAATTTTGAGGTCGATGCCGACACCAACGCCACCATCAGTCGACCGGACCTTCTGCACCTCCACTCGGTAGTCGAGGTGCTCCAAGATCGTCCGGAAGATGTCGTCGATTTCTAGATTGGCGACACTGGCGATGTAAACCAGCTCTGCGCGCTCATGTTCTGCGCGGAAGAATCTCTGCACTAGTGTGGTTTTCCCAACGCCGTACTCACCCCACACCACAGGGACTTGGTGTCGCTGCACATAGCGGCGAAGCGCCTGTTCCGCGGACGTTCGGTTCACGTAAACGTTCTGCGGGTTCAGCGGCGGGCTGCCTGGGGTGAAGACTTCATGCGGAGCTGGGTGAGATCGAGCCATTATCGAATGCTAGGGCATGGCGGTGATGCTCGAGGCAGACGGACGCGGCACACGACTCATCCGCTCCGCGCGGCTCAGTGCCCGGGCCGCGCCCGCTTCGCGCCGCGCCCGCGCACCCCGACCGTCCGGGCAGCACCGGTGTGCGCCGCGTCGACGTCCGCCTTGCCGCGGTCGGCGGCGTTCCGGAGCCACTGCGGCCCGTGCGCCTTCGCCCAGTCCCAGAAGCGGTGCAGCTGGGCACGGAGCCACGTGATGATCCGGTGGAAGAAGTGGAACTCGCTCGCGAGGATCGTCAGCCCGATGAAGACCACCAGCCATCCCGGCCCGGGCAGCGGCACGAGGATCAGCCCGATCACGACGACGAGCCCGCCGACGATCCCGACGAGCACCTTGTAGAAGAGGTGCAGGTGGGGACGCGCGTGGATCCAGGCGCGGACGTCGTGGAACCACTGGAACCGCCGGTGCGGCGTCTCGGCACGTTCGACCGCGTCGGTCCGGTCGTTCGGGTCGCCTTCCATGTGCCGCAATGTAGGGCGCGCGGCTGGGAAACCGCGGCGCGCGCGGTGGACGTGCGGTGCGTCCGTGACGGGAGGCGCGTGGCGGGGGCGACCCGCGCCTCCCGTCAGACGGTGTGGGCCAGGAGGCTCGTCACGCGTGCGCCACGCAGGTCGCGGCCCACGGGACGGCGGCGAGGCGCGCCTCCGGGATCGGTTCCCCACCGACCGCACAGCGGCCGTAGGTCCCGGCGTCGAGCCGCGCGAGCGCGGCGTCCACCAACCGGATCCGCTCGCGGGCGTCGTCCCGCACGGCGCCGAGCGAGCCGCGCTCCCAGGCGAGGGTCGCGCCCTCGGGGTCGTGCTCGTCGTCGGAGTTGGCGTCCTGCCGGGCGTCGCTGACGTCCCGCATGCTCCGCTCGACGTCCGCGAGGAGGCGCTCGTTGCGCGCCCGCTCCGCGACCAGTGCCTGGCGAGGGTCGTCCATGCCGGACACCGTAGTCGGCCCGGAATGGTCGTGCTGTCGGATGCGTTCGTATCGACATGACGAAGATCGGGTTCCTGTCGTTCGGACACTGGCGCGACGTGCCGGGGTCGAAGGTGCGCAGCGGTCGTGAGGCCCTGGTCCAGGCGATCGACCTCGCGGTCGCCGCCGAGGAGGCTGGCGTCGACGGCGCGTACTTCCGCGTCCACCACTTCGCGCCCCAGCAGGCGGCGCCCTTCCCGTTGCTCTCCGCGATCGCAGCGAAGACCAGCCGCATCGAGATCGGCACCGGCGTCATCGACATGCGCTACGAGAACCCGCTGTACATGGCAGAGGAGGCGGCCGCGACCGACCTCATCTCCGGTGGTCGACTGCAGCTCGGGGTCTCCCGGGGCTCACCCGAGACCGCCCTCGCCGGTTACCAGCAGTTCGGCTACGTGCCGGACGCGTCCGACGAGAACGGCGGGGACATGGCCCGCGCGCACACGTCGGTGTTCCGGCGGGCGATCGCCGGTGAACCGATGGCGAACGCGAACCCGCAGATGACCGGCTCGGTCGGGTCCCTGCCGATCTCGCCGCTCTCCGACTCGCTCGGCGACCGCATCTGGTGGGGCGCCGGCACCCGGGCGACCGCGGAGTGGACGGCCGAGCAGGGCATGAACCTCATGTCGTCGACCCTGCTGACCGAGGACACCGGTGTGCCGTTCGACGAGCTCCAGGCCGAGCAGATCGAACGCTTCCGTCGGGTCTGGGCCGAGTCCGGCTGGGAGCGGACCCCTCGGGTCTCGGTGTCCCGCAGCATCATCCCGATCATCGACGACGAGTCGCGGCACTACTTCGGTGTCCGGGCACAGGTCGAGGGCCAGGACCAGGTCGGGCACCTCGACGGCGGGCTTGCACGGTTCGGCCGGTCGTACATCGGGTCGCCGGAGGACCTGGTGGCCGAGCTCGCGGCGGACCAGGCCGTGCGGGCTGCCGACACCGTGCTCGTCACGGTGCCGAACCAGCTCGGCGTCGAGTTCAACGCCCGGCTGCTCGCCTCGGTGAAGGACGTCATGCGCGAGGTGGACGCGGCGCCCGTCCCGGCCTGACGGGCGGTCAGGCGACGGCGGTGGGGTCCGGGGCCGGCGGGGCCGGCGGGGTCGTCGCCGGTGCGGGCGCGGTCGTCGCCGGTGCGGGCGCGGTCGTCGCCGGTGCGGGCGCGGTCGTCGCCGGTGCGGGCGGGATCGTCGCCGGTGCGGGCGGGATCGTCACCGGTGCGGGCCAGACGAGCCGGAAGCGTTCGCACACGACCGGCATCCGCGGATCGAACCCGCGCGGGGCCTCCGAGTGCGCGCGCCAGTACGCCTCGTGCACCCGGCGCCAGTGCGCGAGCGTCCGGTCGCCCTCCCCCTCGGCCCGGGCGTGGTCCGCATCGACCTCGTCGAAGGGGACGATCCGGACGCTGGTCGTCTCGACGACCGCCCGCGGTGCCCCGGTGGAGTCCGTGACGATGCCGATGTCCCCGACCTCCGGCACGCGGTCCCCGGACGCCTCGTAGTCCCAGAACGACGACGCCGTCCCGTCCTTCACCCCGCGCAGCACGAGGTCGAGCAGATCGTCCGCCTGCGCCGGCGTCGCGCCGAACGTCCACGCCTCCGGCAGGGCCGTCGGCAACTCCGGTCGCTCGTCGCGCCGGTCACGCCAGAAGTCGTCGAGCGTCGAGGTCACCCGCTCGACGCTACTGCACGCGGGTGGTCCCCCTTCCTGCCGACACCCGGGCTGGGACTGTGGCCGCTTCCCGCACTCCCGTAGCGTCGACGTGCACCTTCCCACGCACCCCGAGGAGCACCCCGTGACGCTGCCGGCCGCCGGCTGGTTCCCCGATCCGCAGGACGTGAGCCGCCTGCGCTGGTGGGACGGGCGCGCCTGGGGAGCGGCGACACGGGTGCTCCCGAGCCGGACCGAGCCGATCGTCCCGGTGGTCGTCGCGCCCGTCGGACCGTCCTTCTCGGTGCAGCCGGCGGCGATCCGGACGCGTTCCTGGGCGTCCGGGGGCTCCGGCGTCCACCGGTTCAGTGCGTTCTCGACCCTGGCGGTGCTGCTCGCGGCGGCCTCCGTGGTGGTGAACCCCTGGGGAGCGAGCAGTGCGGCGGCGATCGTGGCGGGGCTGCTCGGCGTCGCGTGGCCGGGGGCGACCGGGGGCTGGCGGGTGCTGGCGCGCAGTGCTTCGGCGAGCGCCCTGGTCCTCGCGGTGGCGACGGCTGCCGTGGCGGCGTCGGCGCAGTTCCACCTGTTCTGACTTCGTGAGCAGGAACGGTCGGGTGCCCTCAGGCGACCCGACCGTTCCTGCTCACGAAGTACGCCGCGCCCGCGGGTGCGCCGTCTGGTACACGTCCCGCAGCATGTCCGCCGTCACCATCGTGTAGATCTGCGTCGTCGCCACGCTCGCGTGCCCGAGCAGCTCCTGCACGACCCGCACGTCCGCTCCCCCCTCGAGCAGGTGCGTCGCGAACGAGTGCCGGAACGTGTGCGGCGACACGTGCTCGGAGAGCTCCGCACGCTCCGCTGCCGCCTGGATCACGAGCCACGCACTCTGCCGTGAGAGCCGTGCACCCCGGGCGCCGAGGAACAGCGCCGGCGTCGACGCTCCCCGTGCCGCGAACACCGGCCGCGCCCGCACGAGGTACGCGTCGATCGCCGCCCGCGCGAAACTGCCGAGCGGCACCACCCGCTGCTTGTTGCCCTTGCCGGTGACCTTGACGACGGAGAGCCCGTCGTCGAGGTCTCCGGAGCCGTCGGACAGCGTCGTCACGTCGTCGACCGAGAGCCCGACGGCCTCCGAGATGCGCGCTCCCGTGGCGTAGAGGAGTTCGAGCAACGCCCGGTCCCGGAGCCCCACGAGGTCGTCGGCGGCACCGTCGGGCGACCCGGCGGACGCGGCCCCGAGCAACCGCTCCATGTCGTGCACGGAGATCGCCTTCGGCAGCCGCATCGGGGCCTTCGGCGGCCGCACGGACGCGCCGGGGTCGAGCTGGAGCCACCCCTCGCCGGCGGCGAACGCGGTGAACGACCGCACCGAGCTGAGCATGCGCGCCACCGACCTCGGCGCGAGCGGCCCGGACGGTCGGGTCGCGAGGTGCTCCACGAACCCCGCGAGGTCCGCGCGCGCGATCCTCCCGACGTCGTCGAGCACCGCCGGTCCCCCGGCTCGGTCGGCGCCGTCCGACTCCACGACCGGAGCGGTCTCGAGCCACGACCCGAACGTCAGCAGGTCCCGCCGGTAGGCCGACAGCGTGTGCTGCGAGAGCCCCCGCTCGATCGCGATGTGCCGCAGGTACGTCTCCGTGGCACGCTCGAACGGGATCACCCCACGAGGCTAGCGCCGCTCGGGGAGCGTCAGTGCAGCGACCCGTCCGGCTCCCCCACGCGGAACCCGGTGAAGGCGACGGTCAGTCCCGCGCGGGACGGTGCCGCGCAGAGCAGCCCCGCCGACACGTGGGCGTCGGGGTCGAGGTACGCCACCCGCACGAGCCGCGGCGGCTCGTCGTCCGCCCACGCCCGGATCGTCACGGCATCGCCGTCTCGGCTGGCCCGGACCGTGACGACCCGACCGGTCCACTCCGGCACGGGGGCCACCGACCAGTCCGACGCATCGCGCGTGACGACGGCCCCGACCTGGGGCGTCCCGTCGGCGAACTCGACGCCGGCCTTGATCCAGTTCCGCTCGTCGACCCGCAGGAACACCCCCGCCTGGTCGAACTGCTCCGTGTAGTCGAGCGCGAACGACACCTCGACCGAGAACGCCCCGTCGACCGGGCGGAGCAGCGCGTGCTCGGAGTCGTGCACGAAGCCGTACGAGGTGGTGCGCCAGGCGTCGCTGCCCTCGACGGCCGTCACCCGCAGGACGTCGCCGTCGAGCGTCGCCGCAACGGGCTCGTGCGTCCACCGCCCCTGGTCGAGCAGCGCCGCGAGGCTCATGCGGCACCCCGCTCGAGCGCGTCCACCGCGAGCACGGCCACGACGAGCCCGGAGTTGTGCAGCCGACCGTCGAGGATCGCCTCGACCAGCTCGGCCCGGGGCACCCACCGCTTCACGATGTCGGCCTCTTCGGCTTCGCGGTCGAACGCCGTCGCGGTCGCGCGCACCCCACGGGCGCGGTAGATCTGCAGGAACTCGTCGCTGCCGCCGGACGAGGTGTTGTAGGTGACGAGCGGCTCCCAGTCGTCGGCCTCGAGGTCGGCCTCCTCCGCCAGCTCGCGCTGCGCCGCGGTCAGGTGGTCCTCGCCCGCCATGTCGAGCAGCCCCGCCGGCAGCTCCCAGTCGCGCATCCGCACCGGGTGCCGGTACTGCTGGATGACGAGCACGCGGCCCTCGTCGTCCTCGGCGTAGACCGCGACTGCACCGGTGTGGTCGATGTACTCCCGGACCATCGTCTCATCGTGGTACGCGATGCTGTCGCGGCGCACGTCCCAGACGGCGCCCTCGTACACGACGGTGGACTCGGTGACCTCGAACGAGGCGGGTTCGTCAGCGATGGGTGCGTCAGTCACGCGACCATCCTGGCACTGGAGGCGCGGTGCCAGCT
>NZ_MJGQ01000023.1:111381-120077 GCF_001865095.1 Curtobacterium sp. MCBA15_013
GGAGGCGCGGTGCCAGCTGGCACCGCGCCTCCAGTCAGAGACCACTCGCGTTACGCGACCTGCTCCTCTTCCTGCGGATCGAAGAGGCTCGACGCCTCGTGCCGCTCGATCGCGGCACCGACGAGCCCCGCGAACAGCGGGTGCGCGTCCGTCGGACGCGAGCGCAGCTCGGGGTGCGCCTGCGTGGCGATGTAGAACGGGTGCACCTCGCGCGGCAGCTCGACGTACTCCACCAGCGTGCCGTCGGGCGACGTGCCCGAGAACACCAGGCCGGCGTCCGCGATCTGCTCGCGGTACTTGTTGTTCACCTCGTAGCGGTGACGGTGCCGCTCGGACGCCTCGGGGGCCCCGTACAGCGATGCCGCGAGCGACCCCTCGGTGAACGTCGCCGGGTAGAGGCCGAGGCGCATGGTCCCGCCGAGGTCACCGCCCGCGATGATGTCCACCTGCTCCGCCATGGTCGCGATGACCGGCGTCGAGGTCTCCGGGTCGAACTCGGTGCTCGACGCGTCGGTCAGACCGACCTCGTGGCGGGCGTACTCGATGACCATGCACTGCAGGCCGAGGCACAGGCCGAGCGTCGGGATGCCCTGCTCACGCGCGAACCGCAGTGCGCCGAGCTTGCCCTCGATGCCGCGCACGCCGAACCCACCAGGGATGCAGATGCCGTCGACGTCGCCGAGCTGCTTCGCCGCGCCCTCGGGCGTGGTGCAGTCGTCGGACACGACCCACTTCAGCGTGACCTTCGCGTCGTGCGCGAAGCCACCCGCGCGGAGCGCCTCGGTGACCGACAGGTACGCGTCCGGCAGGTCGATGTACTTGCCGACGAGGGCAATCGTGACGTCCTTCTTCGGCTCGTGCACGGCACGCAGGACCGGGGTCCACGAGGTCCAGTCGACCGGACCCGCCGCGAGCCCGAGCGCGTCGACGATGACCTGGTCGAGGCCCTGGTTGTTCAGCAGCGTCGGGAGGTCGTAGATCGACGGGACGTCCACCGCGTTCACCACGGCGTCCTCGTCGACGTCGCACATGAGCGCGATCTTCTTCTTGTTCGAATCCGACACCGGACGGTCGCTCCGCAGGACCAGCGCGTCCGGCTGGATGCCGATCGAGCGGAGTGCGGCCACCGAGTGCTGCGTCGGCTTCGTCTTCTGCTCGCCCGAGGCGTTCATGAACGGGACGAGCGACACGTGCACGAAGAACACGTTGTTACGGCCGAGCTCGTGGCGGACCTGCCGCGCGGACTCGATGAAGGGCTGGGACTCGATGTCGCCGACCGTGCCGCCGACCTCGGTGATGATGACGTCGGGCTGCGGGTCGTTCTGCGCCTGCTCGCGCATCCGGCGCTTGATCTCGTCGGTGATGTGCGGGATGACCTGCACGGTGTCGCCGAGGTACTCGCCCCGACGCTCCTTCGCGATCACCGTCGAGTAGACCTGGCCGGTCGTGACGTTCGCGGACTGCGACAGGTTGATGTCGAGGAAGCGCTCGTAGTGCCCGATGTCGAGGTCCGTCTCCGCGCCGTCGTCGGTCACGAAGACCTCGCCGTGCTGGAACGGGTTCATGGTGCCCGGGTCCACGTTGAGGTACGGGTCGAGCTTCTGCATGACGACCTTGAGGCCGCGAGCCGTGAGGAGGTTGCCGAGGCTGGCCGCCGTCAGGCCCTTGCCGAGGGACGAGACGACCCCGCCGGTCACGAAGATCTGCTTCGTCACCTTCGGGGTCGCGTTCGAAGAATTGGTTCCGCCGCTGAGAGTGTCCGCCACGGGATTCCATCGTACGTCAGAACTGCCAGGAGGCGCGACCTCGGTTCGCCGTGGGCGTTGCGTCGGGCGTGTGGCCGGGTCTCCGGGCCGTGGTCGCGCCGTGCGGCGAGGTCCGCCGCACGGCGCGAGGCGGGCGCGAGCCGCGCCTCCTGGATCGGCGTGCGACGACGCGATCAGGCCTGCTGGCCGGCGACGTCGAGCAGCTCGCGCGCGTGCTCCATGCCGCTGGCGCTGTCCCCGAGCCCGGAGAGGAGCCGCGCCATCTCCTGCAGCCGGTCCTCGCCCTCGAGGCGACGGACGCTCGACGACGTGACCGCCCCGCTGGCGTCCTTCACGACGTTGAGGTGGTTGTTCGCGAACGCCGCGACCTGCGCCAGGTGCGTCACGACGATGACCTGCGTGCGTTCCGCGAGCTTCGCCAGACGACGACCGATCTCGATGGCCGCCGCACCGCCGACGCCGGCGTCGACCTCGTCGAAGACGAACGTCGGCACCGTCGTGCTGCCCGCCATGACCACCTCGATCGCCAGCATGACGCGGGAGAGCTCGCCACCCGACGCACCCTTGCCGATCGGCCGGGGGTCGGTACCGGAGTGCGGCTGCAGCAGGATCGACACCTGGTCGCGGCCGTGGCGCCGGTAGTCGCCCGCGTCCGAGACCTCGACCACGAGGGTCGCCCCGGCCATCGCGAGGGACTTCAGCTCGGGGGTGACGCGCTTGGCGAGGTCCTTCGCCGCCTTGGTCCGTGCCGTCGTCAGGGCCGCGGCGGCACCGGCGAGCGTCTGCTCGTCCTGCTCGACCGCCTGCTGCAGCGCCACGATGCGGTCGTCGTCGCCGTCCAGTTCGAGCAGCCGATCACCCGCGCGCTGCCCGTAGACGATCACGTCGTCGACGGTCTCACCGTACTTGCGCGTGAGGCCGGCGAGCAGGGCCCGCCGCTCGTTGATGAGTTCGAGGTCGTGGCCGGCGTCGGGCTCGAGCGAGCCGAGGTAGCTCGACAGGCTCGCGGAGGCCTCGGACGCCTGGATGCCGAGCTCCGTGAGCTGCTCGAGCACGGGCTGCAGTTCGGCGTCGGACGCCGCGACCCGCTCGATCGCCCGGCGAGCGGACTCGACGAGGCCCACGACGTCCTGCACGCCGTCGAGCGACTCGCTCGAGAGGGCTTCGTGCGCGAGGCCCGCGGACAACCGGAGTTCTTCGAGGTTCCCCAAGCGCTCGGCACGGTCGGCCAGCTCGACGTCTTCGCCGGGCTGCGGGTCCGCCGCTTCGATCTCGTCGGACGCCGCGCGGATGCGTTCGGCCTCGGCCACCCGGTCGTCACGGTCACGGGTGAGGGTCTCGAGCTCGCCGGTGTGCTGCTGCCAGGTGTCGTAGGCCCGCACGTACGCCGCGAGGACCTTCTCGAGCGCCGGACCGCCGAAGCCGTCGAGTGCGGCACGCTGCGCGGTCGCCGAGGTCAGCCGGATCTGGTCCGACTGTCCGTGCACGGTGACCAGCTGGTCCGCGAGCTCGCCGAGCACCGCGACGGGAGCACTGCGACCGCCGACGGTCGCGCGGCTGCGACCTTCGGCGGAGACCGTGCGCGTCAGGATGAGCTCGCCGTCCTCGACGGTGCCACCGGCGTCCTCGACACGTTCGGCGACGGCGTCGTGCTCGGGCACGTGCCAGCGCCCCTCGACCACGGCGGTCGACGCGCCGCGGCGGACGGACCCCGCGTCGGCACGGGCGCCGAGGAGCAGGCCGAGCGCGGTCACGATCATCGTCTTGCCCGCACCGGTCTCACCGGTCACCACGGTGAAGCCGGGGCCGAGCTCGAGGGTGGTCTCGCCGATGACCCCGAGGTCGGAGATGGAGATCTCCTCGATCACAGGGTGTCCTCGTCGTCCTGCTGCGGGCCGCGCCACCCGGCGACGGGGAGCTGGAACTTCGCCACGAGCCGGTCGGTGAACGGGGCGTCCTTGAGGCGGGCCACACGCACCGGGTCCGGCGAGCGCCGGACCTCGACGCGGGCGCCCGGAGGGAGGTCGTGCGTGCGTCGACCGTCGCACCACAGGACGCCGACACCGCTCGTGCGACGCAGCACCTCGATCGCGAGGGTGCAGTCCGGGCCGACCACGATCGGCCGCGCGAAGAGGGCGTGGGCGCTCAGCGGCACCATGAGGAGCGCGTCGACGTCGGGCCAGACGATCGGCCCGCCCCCGGAGAACGAGTAGGCCGTGGAGCCGGTCGGGGTCGACACGACGACACCGTCGCAGCCGAACGAGGACAGCGGGCGGCCGTCGACCTCGGTCACGACCTCGAGCATGCGTTCCCGGGAGGCCTTCTCGATGGTCGCTTCGTTCAGCGCCCAGGACGAGTAGACGACCTCGTTGCCGACGACGACGTCCACCTGCAGGGTGACGCGTTCCTCGACGTGGTACTCGCCGGACAGGGCTCGTTCGACGGTCGCCCGGAGCCCGTCCCGCTCACTCTCGGCGAGGAAGCCGACGTGTCCGAGGTTGACGCCGACGATCGGGGCGCCCGTCCCGCGCACGAGCTCGGCCGCGCGGAGGATCGTGCCGTCGCCACCGAGCACGATGACGATCTCGAGCTGGTCGGCCTGGACGTCGACGCCGAGGATGTCGACCTGCCCGACCGAGGCTTCGGCGCGGCGGATGTCGGCGTACTCGTCGAACGGCATGACCGGGACGAGACCGGCGGCGTGCAGGAGGTCGCAGACCTCGACCGCAGCGTCGATCGAGTCGCGGCGGCCCGTGTGGGACACCAGGAGGATGTGCCGGTCGTCGCTCATGCCGTCCCTTCCGTCAGTTCGGTCGCCCGGACGATCCATTCTGTCGGATTGGTACCGACATCCCGCTGGAAACGCGCCAGGTACTCGTGGTTGCCGTGCGTGCCGACGATCGGCGACGCCGCGAGCCCCGAGGTGCCCAGACCGAGGTCCCACGCTGCCCAGAGGACGTTCATGAGCGCGTCGTTCCGGAGCGCCGGGTCACGGACGATGCCCTCACGGACACCACCGCGGCCGACCTCGAACTGCGGCTTCACGAGCAGGACGAAGTCGTCGGCGGGGACGGACTCGACCAGCGCCGGCAGGACGAGCCGGAGCGAGATGAACGACAGGTCCCCCACCACGAGGCTCGTCTCGGCCGCGGCGGGGTCGAGCGCGAGGTAGGACTCGGCCGTGAGGTTGCGCGCGTTCGTGCCCTCGACGACGGCGACACGGGAGTCGAGCGCCACCAGGGGGTCGACCTGCCCGTGCCCGACGTCGAGCGCCACCACGCGTCGTGCACCGCGGCTCAGGAGCACCTGGGTGAACCCTCCGGTGCTCGCACCGACGTCGAGCGCGACACGGTCCGACGGATCGACGCCGAACGTGTCGAGTGCGCCGAGGAGCTTCAGCGCAGCACGCGACACCCATTCGTCCGCACCGGCGACGTGGATCGGGGCCGACGGCCGCACCGGCGCCGACGGCTTGACGATCGCGGTGCCGGCGACGGTCACGCGGCCGTCCTGGATCAGTTTCGACGCTGCCGTGCGGGACTTCGCGAGCCCGCGGGAAGCGAGGAGGGCATCGAGCCGGACGGGCCGTTCGTCCTGCAGTGTCTCGTCGCCGTTGCCGTGCTCGTCAGGCACTCGTGCTGCCGCCGCTCTCGAGACGGGTCCGCAGTTCGTCGTGCAGCGCGGAGAACGCATCGGCGCGCTCGGCCAGCGGCAGCGATTCGGCCGCGGCGGTGCGCTGCCCGAAGTCGTCCGTCACGGCATGGTCGTCCGTCCGCACCTGGTCCGGATCGCCCGGGCGGGCGTCACGCTCGGGGTCCCGCTCGTCGTTCGACACCTCGGTCACGCTACTCGCCGCCGTACAGCTTCGGGTCGACGTCGAGCCCGTAGATCGCGAGCCCGGACTCCCAGATGAGGGCGGTCCCGGCGCGGAGCAGGTCGATCGCGTCGCCGTCGTCGAGCACCCGCACGACGTGGCCGCGCATCGCCACCGTGGCGGCACCGACCGTGGCGTAGCGGGTACCGTCCGGGTCTTCCCGTCGGATCGTCACCGGGTAGGGCTCGGACAGGCCACGGAGGTCGCCGAGGATGTAGGTGGGACGCGACCGCTGGTCGGCCGCGAGCACCTGCTTGGCCTTGTCGATCCCGGTGAGGACGAGGACGCTGGGGATACCGGCGTCGTTCGCGCCCTTGATGTCCGTGTCGAGGCGGTCGCCGATGAACAACGGGTGCTCACCACCGAAGCGCGCGAGGGCTGCGTCGAAGATCGGCCGCTCGGGCTTGCCGGCGACCACGGGCATCCGACCGACGGCCTGGTGCACGGCGGACACGAGCGTGCCGTTGCCGGGCGCGATGCCGCGCTCGACCGGGATCGACCAGTCCATGTTCGTCGCGACCCACGGCACGTCCGGGTCGGCCAGGGCGAAGGACGCCTCGGCGAGGTGCGTCCACCCGAGGTCCGGGGAGAACCCCTGGATGACCGCCGCCGGCGAGTCCTCGGCGCTGGACGTCACGGTGAAGCCCGCTGCCTCGACGATGCTCGTCAGCCCCAGACCACCCGTGACGAGCACCGTCGCACCCGCGGGGACGAGCGTCTCGAGCAGCCGGACGCCCGCCTGCGACGAGGTCACCACGTCGTCCTCGGACACCTCGAGCCCGTACCGCTCGAGGTGCTCCGCGACGTCGACCGGTCGGCGCGATGCGTTGTTCGTGATGTAGCCGACGCGGGCGGTCAGCGAGGCGCGGGTCAGCGCCTCGACCGCATGCGGGATCGCGTTGCGGCCGCGGTACACGACGCCGTCGAGGTCGGTGAGGACGACGTCCACACCGTCCGTCGGCGGCTTCGGCACGTCAGTCGGCTGCGGACCCGTCGACGTCGGAGGGGTTGTCGTCGTCGATCTCGCCGGGCTCGTCTCCGGCCGGTTCGTCGTCGTCGGGCTCGTCACCGAGGGGCTCGTCGGCGAGCTCGGCGTCGGGCTCGTCGTCGACGGCTCCGGCGAGCTCGTCTGCGGGTCCTTCGACTTCGAGCGTTTCCTCGACCACATCAACTGTCTCCCAAGCGTTCTCGTCGGCGACCTCGGCCAGGGCCGCTGCCGCACGATCGACACGGGCCCACCACTCGTCGGCCTCGTCCTGGCGGCCGAGCTCCTCGAGCGTGGCCGCGTAAGCACTGTAGAGCGCCGGGGACCAGCTGTAGGCAGTGGACGGGTCGAGCTGTGGAATCTCCAGCTCGCCGAGTGCGGCTGTGGGATTCCCGAGGTCGAGGCGCGCACCGGACATGGCGATGGCGAGCTCGACCTGCACGGCCGTGTCCAGCGCCGCGCGGTCGACCGACCGGCCGAGCTCGAGCGCCCGCTCGGGACGGCCGAGCCCACGCTCGCAGTCGACCATCATCGGCAGCTGGTCGTTCCGGCCCGAGATGCGTCGGTAGGTCCGGAGCTCCCGCAGCGCCGTCGCGAAGTCACCGAGGCGGTACGCGGTGATGGCCGCCGTCTCACGGACGACGCCGACCCGGCCGGCTCGACGAGCCGCGCTCAGTGCGTGCTGGTTCGCGGTATCGGGGTCCTCGTCGACCAGGAGTGCCGCGGCCACGAGGTGACGGGCGACCCAGTCGGCGTTGTCCTTGCTGAGCGTCTTGAGCTCCGCCCGGGCGACCTTGTCGAGATCGCGTGCCTGGATGTCCTCGGGGATCTCCGGGTCCTCGTGGCGAGGGCGGATCGACTTGGTGCCGTAGGGGTCGCGGTCCTCCCAGTCGTCCCGCGAGGCCTCGCCGAACCGCGCACCGGCGTGACGGCTGCCGTCGCCGAAGCGCTGACGATCGTCGCGGCCGCCGCGGTCACGGTCCTGGGCGCCGCGGAACGGACGGTCCCCGTCACGACGGGGTCGGTCGCCGTCACGGGCGGGACGGTCCGAGCGGAACGGACGGTCACCATCACGACGCGGTCGGTCATCGCCACCACGGAACGGGCGGTCGCCATCACGAGCGGGACGGTCCGACCGGAACGAACGGTCACCATCACGACGCGGACGGTCATCGCCACCACGGAACGGGCGGTCACCATCGCGACGCGGACGGTCGGCACCCCCACGGAACGGACGGTCGCCATCACGAGCCGGACGGTCCGACCGGAACGGACGGTCACCATCACGACGAGGACGGTCGTCGCCACCACGGAACGGACGGTCCCCGTCACGACGCGGACGGTCGTCGCCACCACGGAACGGACGGTCCCCGTCACGACGGGGACGATCCCCATCGCGAGCCGGACGGTCCGACCGGAACGGACGGTCACCATCACGACGAGGACGGTCGGAACCCCCACGGAACGGGCGATCCCCGTCACGAGCAGGACGATCCGAGCTGCGCGGACCGTCACCACGAGGAGGACGACTCGAGTCGTCACGGTCACCACGCCAGGCGGGCCGCCGGCCACCATCTCGGAACGGACGATCGCCGTCCCGGTAGGAGCGCGCCCCGTCACGGGACGGACCACCATCCCGAGCAGGACGATCCCCATCGCGCCGGGGAGCATCGCGCCGGTCGCCCTCGCGGCGCTCGAAGTCGCGCGGCCCGGACGACCAACGGTTCCCACCGTCACGCCGAGGGGACCGGTCGCCATCGCGACCTCGTCGGTCTCCACGATCGCCGTCGTTCCGCCGCTGATCGTCGTCGTTCGCCACCGTTGCTCCTCATTGCGTGCCCGAGCGCTCGCCCAGGCCATCGTCCGCTGTGTCATTGTGTGTGTCGGCGCCGCACTGTCCCGCCCGTACGCGTGAACCCAGTCCATCACGAACGAGCGCACGAGTCGAGCGAGGTGCGGCAGAAACAGAAGTAGCCACCGGCCTCCCGAGAACGAGGGTCTCCCCTACGAGTTCTCCATGGAGGGCCGATGGCCACATCTTCTTACTAAATTGAGTCCGGCGGCGTCCTAC
>NZ_MJGQ01000024.1:0-346 GCF_001865095.1 Curtobacterium sp. MCBA15_013
CGGCTCGGGAGGCGCGGCACGCGTCGATCGCGCTCGTCGCGTCCGACGTCGGGTCACCCCTCGTGCTGTTCGGACACACGCTGGACGACCAGGCCGAGTCCGTGCTGCTCGGGCTCGCCCGCGGGAGCGGGCCGGACTCGCTGTCCGGCATGGCGCCGTTGACGCGGCGCCAGGCGGGGCCGGCCTACGGGCGGCCGCTCCTCGGCGTCCGTCGACACACGACGCGGCAGGCGTGCGCCGCCGCCGGACTCGCCCCGTGGGACGACCCCCAGAACGCGGACCCGGCCTTCGCGCGCGTCCGCGTCCGGAACGTGCTCCTGCCCGCGCTCGAACGCGAACTCGGCGC
>NZ_MJGQ01000024.1:1031-2761 GCF_001865095.1 Curtobacterium sp. MCBA15_013
TCGCCGAGGAGATGGCCGAGGACCTCGCCGAGCACTCCGAGGCCGGCATCTCGCTGTCCGTGCGGGAGCTCGCGGCCAACCCGCCGGCCCTCCGGCAGCGGCTCGTGCGGCTGGCGGTGGAGAGCGAGTTCGGCGTGACGCTGTCCCGCGTGCAGACGCTCGAGGTGTGCCGGCTCGTCACCGACTGGAGCGGGCAGGGGCCGATCGACCTGCCGGGCGTGCAGGCGTCGCGATCGGGCGACCGTCTGGCCTTCACCGCCGGTTAGGCTGGGGTGGTGGAACTCTCCGACGTCCAGGCAGACCTGTCCGAAGTCCTCTTCACCCCCGAGCAGATCGACGACAAGCTCGCCGAGCTCGCCGCGGTGGTCGACGCCGACTACGCGGGGCGCGACCCACTGCTCGTCGGTGTCCTCAAGGGTGCCGTGATGGTGATGGCGGACTTCTCGCGCCACCTCAAGATGCAGGCGCGCATGGACTGGATGGCGGTGTCGTCGTACGGCTCCGGCACGAAGTCGTCCGGCGTGGTCCGCATCCTCAAGGACCTCGACACCGACCTGCACGGGCGGGACGTCCTCATCGTCGAGGACATCATCGACTCCGGTCTGACGCTGTCGTGGCTCAAGCAGAACCTCGAGTCCCGCGGGGCCGCGAGCGTCGAGATCGTCGCACTGCTGCGCAAGCCCGAGGCGGCCAAGGTCGAGGTCGACGTGAAGTACGTCGGCTTCGACATCCCGGACGCGTTCGTGGTCGGCTACGGGCTGGACTACGACGAGCGCTACCGCAACCTGCGCGGGGTCGGGGTGCTCGCACCGCACGTCTACAGCTGATCCTGGCGGCGGGTGGAGTTCGCCCGCAGAGGACACCCATTCTCGCCACAGAATCGCAGCCGTATGCTGATCAGCACGCAACTTCGGCAGAGAAAGGTGTCGGGCGCTCTGCCCGGATCACATGGACTTCAAGCGCATCCTTCGCGGGCCGTACATCTACGTGCTGATCGCGATCGTGGGGATCTGGATCGGATGGGCTGTCATCAGCCAGTCCGGCACGCAGCAGATCGACACGCAGAAGGGCCTCCAGCAGCTCTCCGACGGCAAGGTCTCCTCCGTGGTGGTGAACTCCACCGAGCAGCGCGTCGACCTCACCCTGAAGGACGGCAACGCGCACGAGCAGTTCTACTACTCGACGCCGCGCGGTGAAGAGGTCATCCAGGCCGTCAACGACGCGAACCTGCCGAAGGGCTACAACGACACCGTCCAGCAGTCGAACTGGTTCCTCTCGCTGCTCGGCATCCTCCTGCCGTTCCTCATCATCGGCGCCCTGTTCTGGTTCCTCCTCGCCAACGCCCAGGGCGGCGGCTCGAAGGTCATGCAGTTCGGCAAGTCCCGGGCGAAGATGAACAACAAGGAGAACCCGCAGGTCAGCTTCGCCGACGTCGCGGGCGCCGACGAGGCGATCGAGGAGCTCCAGGAGATCAAGGAGTTCCTCAAGGAGCCGGCGAAGTTCCAGGCCGTCGGCGCCAAGATCCCGAAGGGCGTGCTGCTGTACGGCCCTCCCGGCACCGGCAAGACGCTGCTCGCCCGAGCCGTCGCCGGTGAGGCGGGCGTCCCGTTCTACTCGATCTCCGGTTCGGACTTCGTCGAGATGTTCGTCGGTGTCGGTGCGAGCCGTGTCCGCGACCTCTTCGAGCAGGCGAAGCAGAACTCGCCCGCCATCGTCTTCATCGACGAGAT
>NZ_MJGQ01000024.1:3361-5665 GCF_001865095.1 Curtobacterium sp. MCBA15_013
ATCGTCTTCATCGACGAGATCGACGCCGTGGGTCGTCACCGTGGCGCCGGCATCGGCGGCGGCAACGACGAGCGCGAGCAGACGCTGAACCAGCTCCTCGTCGAGATGGACGGCTTCGACGGCAAGACCAACGTGATCCTCATCGCGGCGACGAACCGTCCCGACGTCCTCGACCCGGCGCTCCTCCGCCCCGGTCGCTTCGACCGCCAGATCGGCGTCGACGCCCCTGGACTCGCCGGCCGCCAGCAGATCCTCGAGGTGCACGCGAAGGGCAAGCCGCTCGCCGCGAGCGTCGACCTCGAGCTCCTCGCCCGCAAGACGCCGGGCTTCACCGGCGCCGACCTGGCGAACGTCCTGAACGAGGCCGCGCTCCTGACGGCCCGCTCGAACGCGCAGCTCATCGACAACCGCGCCCTCGACGAAGCCGTCGACCGCGTCATGGCCGGACCGCAGCGCCGTACGCGCATCATGTCCGACCAGGAACGCCTCATCACGGCCTACCACGAGGGTGGTCACGCCCTCGCGGCCGCTGCCATGCGCCACACCGACCCGGTGACGAAGATCACGATCCTCCCGCGCGGCCGTGCCCTCGGCTACACGATGGTGCTCCCGCTCGAGGACAAGTACTCCGTCACCCGCAACGAACTGCTCGACCAGCTCACCTACGCCATGGGTGGTCGCGTCGCCGAGGAGATCGTCTTCCACGACCCGACCACGGGTGCGTCGAACGACATCGAGAAGGCCACCGGTACCGCGCGCAAGATGGTCACCGAGTACGGCATGAGCCGTGCCGTCGGGTCCGTCAAGCTCGGCTCCGGGTCGAGCGAGCCGTTCGTCGGTCGCGACATGAGCGGCGGGACCAGCCGCGACTACTCGGAGAACATCGCCGAGACGGTCGACGCCGAGACCCGTGCCCTGCTCGAGGCCGCGCACGACGAGGCCTACCAGGTGCTCAACGACAACCGCGACATCCTCGACCGTCTGGCCGGCGAGCTCCTCGAGAAGGAGACCCTCGACGCCCCGGAGCTGGTGGAGATCTTCAAGGACGTCCGCAAGCTGCCGGAGCGCCCGCAGTGGCTCTCCAGCGACAAGCGTCCGGTGAGCAACCTGCCCGCCATCGAGGTGCCGGGCAAGGCCGCCTCGACCGCGTCCGAGCAGTCCGACCACGAGTCGTCGAAGCCCCGTCGCCGTCCCTTCGGCAACCCGGGTATCGCCCCCGCGTAGGCCGGCATGACGGACCTGCCGACGAGGCGCTCGCGTCGGCTCGCCGAGGTGAGCCAGGCGCGGGCCGCAGCAGCCGAGCCGCCGACGGTCGCGATCGACCTCCGGGCACCAGCACCGGTGCCGGAGATCGTGACCGGTCGACGGCGCGACCGTGACCGCGGTGCGCCGGCCGACGACCGGACCCGGGTGATGGGGATCCTCAACGTCACGCCGGACTCCTTCAGCGACGGCGGTCTGCACCAGGCGTACGACGCCGCGGTGCAGCACGCCCGTGAACTCGTCGCCGCCGGGGCCGACATCGTCGACGTCGGTGGGGAGTCGACCCGGCCGGGGTCGGAGCGCGTCCCCGTCGAGGCCGAGCAGCAGCGGGTGCTCCCGGTCGTGCAGCAGCTCGTGGCCGAGGGGATCACGGTGAGCGTCGACACGATGAACGCCTCGACCGCCGAGCGTTCGGTGGACCTCGGCGCCGCCATCGTGAACGACGTCTCCGGTGGGCTGGCCGACGACGACATGGCGCGAGTCGTCCGTGACACGGGTGCCGGGTTCGTCGTCATGCACTGGCGCGGGCACAGCGACCGGATGTACCGCAACGCCGAGTACGTGCACGCCGTCGACGAGGTCCGGCGCGAGGTCGAACTCCGCGTCGCCGAGCTCATCGTCCTCGGGGTGCGCCAGGAACAGGTCGTCATCGACCCGGGCCTCGGCTTCGCCAAGCAGGGCGTGCAGAACTGGGAGATCCTGGCGGGCTACGAGCGGTTCGCATCGATCGGCCTGCCGGTGCTCGTCGCCGCCTCACGCAAGCGCTTCCTCGACGGGGTCGGCAGCGCTGCCGGTGCCGCCCCGAAGGAGCGCGACCTCGCCACCGCCGCCATCAGCCTGCTCTCCGCCGAGCGCGGGGCGTGGGGTGTGCGCGTGCACGACCCGGCACCGACCCGTGCCGTGCTCGACGTCTGGGACGCCTGGAGGGCAGCTCGATCGTGAGGGACACCATCCGACTGACCGGGGTCCGCGCACGCGGCCACCACGGGGTCTTCGACCACGAGCGCGCCGACGGCCAGGACTTCGTGGTCGACGTCGCCG
>NZ_MJGQ01000025.1:0-148 GCF_001865095.1 Curtobacterium sp. MCBA15_013
TGCCGTAGGTGATCTCGGAGACCTTGAGGCCCGAGTTGCCGAGGTAGCGGTACTCCATGTGCGTGTCACTCCTGTCGTGGCCGCGTCGGTGCGGCTCCGTCGGCGACGGTAGTCCTCGGGACCTCCGTGCGAGCCAGTGACTGTACGC
>NZ_MJGQ01000025.1:825-2182 GCF_001865095.1 Curtobacterium sp. MCBA15_013
TGCGAGCCAGTGACTGTACGCTGATGTTTCAGGCGCGATGGGCAAAGACGAAACCCCGGCGATGTGGCCTGGGCCAGTGATCGTTCCGGGGTCTTCGTGGACAACGGTAGCAGACAGGGGTGTGATGCAGGAAGACGAGCTCGAGCGCTTGATCACGGCCGACCGGCTCCGTTCGTACACCGAGCGGACCGGGGCCCCGACCGGCGCGTTGCGGCTGTACGAGTGGAACATGCGCGCCGCGGCGTCGGTCATGGAACTCACCGGCGTCGTCGAGGTGGTCGCTCGCAACGCACTCGACCAGGAGCTCCGCGCCTGGACGGCGGATCGAACCCGGAAGCCCTGGTTCGACGTCGCTCCGCTCGACGCTCGCGGACGCGCTGACCTGGCGAAGGCACGGGCTCGGGCGAGTCGAGACGGACGGCGCGACGAAGTGCACGGACGCGTCATCGCGGAGCTGGGCTTCGGGTTCTGGCGGTACCTCGTCGAGTCGCGGTACCTGACCGCGCTATGGACACCCGCGCTCCACCGGGCGTTCCCGCACGGACCTGCGGACTCCTTGACGCGACAACGGGAGGTACGTGGCCGACTGCAGCAGCTGCATTTCGTGCGGAACCGGGCGGCGCACCACGAACCGATCCACGCACGTGACCTGCAGCGGGACCACGACTACGCGCTCGAGCTGCTCGGCTGGATCAGCCCGCACGCGGCGGCGTGGGCGGCGGACACCACCTCGCTCCGAGCCGTGCTCCGCGCCCGTCCCGACAGGTAGGTGCAGGATCGGAAGGGTTGCGGTGCAGTGGTGCACCGCCGGGAGCGAAGGAGCGTCCATGTCGGGAGCCAGCGTGCTGTTCATCGGCGGCAGCGGGGTGATCAGTGCCTCCTGTGTCCGCGAAGCCGTCGAGCAGGGGTTCGACGTCACCGTGCTCAACCGGGGGACCACCGGGGGCAGGCCGATCCCGGAGGGTGTGACGCGGCTCCAGGCCGACGTCTCGGACCGGAGCGCCCTGGCGGAGGTGGTCGGCGACCGCCACTGGGACGTCGTCGTGAACTGGATCGCCTTCACGCCGGACCAGGTGCAGGCCGACGTCGACTTCTTCGCCGGGCGGACCAGGCAGTACGTGTTCATCAGTTCGGCCTCGGCGTACCAGACCCCGGCGACGCACCTGCCGATCACGGAGTCGACGCCGCTGAAGAACCCGTACTGGCAGTACTCGCGGGACAAGATCGCGTGCGAGGAGCTGCTGATGACGGCGTACCGGGAGCAGGACTTCCCGGTGACGATCATCCGGCCGTCGCACACCTACGACGAGACGAAGCTCCCGCTGACGGGCGGCTGGACCGCGGTCGCACGGATGCG
>NZ_MJGQ01000025.1:2846-3228 GCF_001865095.1 Curtobacterium sp. MCBA15_013
GACCGCGGTCGCACGGATGCGGGCCGGCAAACCGATCATCATCACGGGCGACGGCAGCTCGCTGTGGACGATCACCCACAGCCGGGACTTCGCGGTCGGGTTCACGGGGCTGCTCGACCGGGCCGAGGCGATCGGGGAGGCCTTCACGATCACGAGCGACGAGGCGCCGACCTGGAACCAGATCGCGCACGAGATCGCAGCGGCAGCAGGCGTGGAAGACCTGCAGATCGTGCACGTGCCGGCGGATGCGATCAACGCCGTGGACCCGGAGTGGGGTGCGGCGCTCCTCGGCGACAAGGCGAACAGTTCGGTGTTCGACAACAGCAAGGTCCGGTCGCTCGTGCCGTGGTACCGGCCGCGGACGCCCTACCGGCAGGGCGTG
>NZ_MJGQ01000026.1:0-1355 GCF_001865095.1 Curtobacterium sp. MCBA15_013
GGTCCTCGTCGAGGTCGACGAGCTGGAGCAGGGAGTGCGGGACCCCGGCGTCCCAGAGCACGTCGGCGAGCACCGCCCCGGAGCGCTTCGCCTGGGGCGCGGGCTTCAGGACGACGCCGCTGCCCGCGGCGAGTGCGGCGAACACGCCCTCGGCCGGGTTCGCGACGGGCGACGTCCACGTCGGCGCCACGACCGTGAGGCGCGGCGGCACGTACCGGGCACCGTCGCCGTCGAGCACGGCCAGCCGCCGGGCGCTGTCGGCGGCGTGGTGGGCGGAGTCGATCGCGGCACTCACGTCGGAGTCGGCCTCGCTGAAGGTCGTGCCCGTCTCCGCCGCCGACACCTCGATGAGGTCGGCACGCCGCGTCTCGAGCTCGTGCGCGATGAGGTCGAGGAGCTCGGCACGGTCGGACGGGTCCTGCCGTCCCCAGTTCACCCCGGCCTGCGCCGTCCGGGCGACGATGCGCTCGAGCTTCGACCGGTCGGCGACCTTCGACCCGCGGATCGTCTGCGCACCGAGCTGCGAGCGCGGCACCCGCCGGAGCACGTCGATCGCCCACTCGCGGTTCGCGGCGGTCGACGGGTCGGTGTCGGGTGCGTTCGTGAAGGCGTCGCGGTGCACGGGGCCGCCGATCGGGGCACGGCGGTCCTGCGTCCGGTTCGTGGCCGGCACCGGACCGGGAGCGTCGAGGGCCGCGACCGCCGCGAGCCACCGGCCGCGCTCACGCTCGAAGACGCTTTCGTCCTGACCGATGTCGCCCGCCGCGGCGACGAAGCCGTCCGGACTGGCGCTCTCCTGCAGCCGCCGGGCGAGGTACGGGATCGCGGCGTCGAACTGGTCGGGGTGCACGACCGGGGTGGAGACGACCACCCGTCCGACGTCGGCACGGACGGCGTCGGCGGACGCGGACGCCATCCCGAGCAGCACCGCGACGTGCACGCCGTCGGTGACGCCGCGGCGCTGGGC
Organism: Curtobacterium sp. MCBA15_013; assembly: GCF_001865095.1. NCBI lineage: Bacteria > Bacillati > Actinomycetota > Actinomycetes > Micrococcales > Microbacteriaceae > Curtobacterium > Curtobacterium sp. MCBA15_013. The sequence goes on from NZ_MJGQ01000026.1 coordinate 968, forward strand.
GAGGGTCCACGCCGTCGCGAGGGTGAAGAGGTTGTGGCTCGCGACCCCGATCCGGACCGCGTCGATGCGCTCCGGCGTCAGGGCGGCATCGAGCAGCCGGAGGTGGGCGGTGTCGGTCTCCTGCTTCGACCCCCACGTGGCGAGGGGCCACCCGTGCAGGATCGCGTCGACCCGTTCCGTCGCGAGCGAGGCGCCCTTGACCAGTCGGACGGTGATCGGCGCACCGCCACGGGCACGCCGCTGCTGCGCCCAGGCGGTCAGGGAATCGAGTGCGCCAGCGGCGTCGGGCAGGTACGCCTGCAGCACCACGCCGGCGTCCATCCCGAGGAACTCGTCGCGGTCGAGGAGCGTCCGGAACGCAGCGAGCGTGACGTCGAGGTCGCGGTGG
>NZ_MJGQ01000026.1:2013-3372 GCF_001865095.1 Curtobacterium sp. MCBA15_013
GTGACGTCGAGGTCGCGGTGGTCCCCGGCGTCGAGCGTGACGGACTTCGCGGTCGGGGACGACGCGGCGAGCCGGTACAGGGGGACGAGCCGGTCCACCACCCGTTCGACGGTCTGGTCGAACGCCCACGCGGACATCTGCGGCACGACCGAACGCACACCGATCGACACGTGGTCGACGTCGTCACGCGCCAGCAGGTCCATCGTCGCCTGCAACCGTCGATCGCTCTCCGCGGTGCCGAGCACGGCTTCGCTGAGCAAGTTCACGTCGACGACCACACCCGGGCCGCCGACCTTCGCGAGCGCGGGCCCGAGCTTCGCGTCGGTGGCGTCGACCACCAGGTGCCCGGTCATCCGCCGCAGGATCTTCCGCGCCGTGGGCGCCACGGCCCACGGAGCCATGGTCGCGAACCCGCCGCCGAGCGTCACCGCGCCGCGCAGGGACCAGGACAGGAAGTCCGGGACGTCGCGGCTGACCTGCTCGAGGTTGCGGGCCACGACGCGCGGGTCCTCGGGGCGGATCACCTTGTCGACGAGACCGCGCGTGAAGTCCAGCCCCCGGTCGTCCCGCAGGGCCTCGGCCAGACGGACCGCCCCCGCGTCGGGCTTCGTCCCCGCGGACGCCGCCAGCCACCGCCGCACGAGGGCGACGGCGTCGTCGGTGCAGTCCTGCAGTCGGGCGCTCGGCATGCACCGATCGTATGCTGCGCCACCGACCGCACCTCGGAGCGAGCCGTGCGCCACCGGCGAGTCATCCGAGCGGATGATCATGCCGTCGAAGCGTCCGGAGGTCGATACGCTGACGCCATGTCGAACGAGGGCGCCGAGGGCCACGACTGGGCGACGTGGGACGCCTACCACGACGTCTGGCGACGCCTCGACCGAGCGCTCGACCAGGCCGTGCAGCACGGCGCAGGCATCTCGATCCCCGAGTTCGAGATCCTCATCGGACTGCACCGCGAGCCGGACCACCGGTTGCGGGTCCGCGACATCGCGGCCGGGATCGGCTGGGAGAAGTCACGCGTCAGCCACCAGGTCACGCGCATGGTGGCGCGGGGCCTCGTCGAGCGCGCGGACTGCCCCACCGACGGACGGGGCAGCTGGGTGGAGATGACCCCGGACGGTCGCCGCGCGGTGCTCGCCGGCATCCGTGCGCACACCGGTGCGCTCGAGGACCTGTTCTGGAGGCCCGTGGGGACCGACGCGGACACGCTGCGGTCCGTCAGTGCTCGCGTCGACGCCGCGATCGGCCCCGACGAATCGGATCCGGACAGCGCCGACTGAGACGACGACACCCCCGCCCCGGGACGGCCGGGACGGGGGTGCGACGTGCGGGGGTGTTACTTGATCTTGGCGGTGA
>NZ_MJGQ01000027.1:0-860 GCF_001865095.1 Curtobacterium sp. MCBA15_013
CGCGCCTCCCGTTCGCGCCACCGGTGGGAGGTGTCGGCCGCAGCCGCCTCGACCGCGCGGGCCGAGGTGTCCGACCACAGCTGCTGCGCGTCCCGCGCGTCCAGCGCACCGATGCTCGCGGAGACCGGGCCCTGCACGGTCTGCACGTGCACCGACGCGAGCCGCAGCGCACGCTCGAGCGGCCCCTGCGAGACCTTGACGCTCTGCACGCGCGGCAGCGGCACGATGACCAGCGTGCGCCAGACGGCACCGAGCCGGAGCAGGACGGCGCCCGGGACGAAGCGGTAGCCGTTGCGGCGGAACGCGAACGGGCGGAGCCAGGCGCCCCGGCGCGGGGAGTGCACGAACCCGCCGCGGTCGCCCGTGGTGGTGAGGCTGTCGTCGACGACGTCCACGGCCTCGGCCGAGCCCTCGCGGAGCTGCTCCTGCGAGGCGGCGGGACCGGCGACGGCGGTGCCGACGAGGCCGGGGAGGATGATGTCGAGGACCTCGCGGACGTCGCGCGCGGTGCCGACCGGCAGGACGATCGACGAGACCTGCTGGTTGTTCGAGGCCCCGTTGCCGGCGTTCGTCGCACGGTTGATCCGGACGTCCCACCAGCCGAATGGCCGCCAGAGCAGCGGCTGCGCGACGCTCACGGCGTGGATGCGGCCGGGCGGCAGGGTCTCGTTCGAAGTGGACACGAGCCCGAAGCCGATCCGGATGCCGTCGCGGGTCTCGGCGATCGTGTACTGCAGCGAGCGGGAGAACTTCCGGACGTAGTACCCGCCGGCGCCGATCACCGCGGGGAACAGGCCGAAGAGGATCCCGTACTCGCCGGTGAGCGCCACGCTGACGATCATCGCGGCGACCGCGGCGAG
>NZ_MJGQ01000027.1:1492-2259 GCF_001865095.1 Curtobacterium sp. MCBA15_013
CATCGCGGCGACCGCGGCGAGGATGAACACCGTCGTGCCGGAGAGCAGCATCGACGCGATGAGCCGGCCGGGGTGCACCTTCACGATGCGCGTCGCGCGGACCGCGGCGGGGTCGAGCTCCGGCGAGAAGATCTCGTCGACACGGTCCTGCAGCACGCCGTTCGACGCCCGGGCCGGGTCGTGCTGCCGCTCGTCGTCCTTCGCCCCGGAGGCGAGCACGAGGATGCGCTGCCGCAGGTCGTCCGCAGCCTTGACCCCGAGGTAGGCGAGCTGCACGTTCGCGTCGTTGCCGGCCTGGGCGATCTCGAGCTTGGCGGTGCCGAAGATCCGCGGGATGAGCGGCCGCGAGATGTTGATGCCCTGGATGCGGTCCAGCCGGGCCTTGCGGTTCGTCCGGAAGAGCACGCCCGAGCGGACCTCGACGATCTCGCCGGTCACCCGGAACTCGTGCATGCGCCAGGACAGGGTGAACAACGCAAGGAGTACCAGCAACAGCACAGCCACGCCGAGCAGCACCCAGCCGACGACGCCGTGCTCGTAGACGTACCGCACGGGGTCGCCGTCGTCCTGCGGGCCACCGCCGGGGATGAAGAACTCGACGAGCTGGTCCCGCAGGCTGTTCAGCACGTAGCCGAGGATCACGATGAGGAAGATGCCGCCCTTGAGCAGCGGCGTCAGCGGGTGCATGCGGTGCCACTCGCCGTCGGTCAGCGGTGCGGCAGCGGCGGCGTTGCCCCGGTGCGGCGGAGCGGGCGGCGGCGGGCCGG
>NZ_MJGQ01000027.1:2879-3636 GCF_001865095.1 Curtobacterium sp. MCBA15_013
GAGCGGGCGGCGGCGGGCCGGGTCGGAAGGTCATGCGGCCCTCCTAGAGCCCGGCGCGGCGGGACTCGGCGAGCTCGACGAGCCGGTCGCGCAGCTCGTCGGCGTCGGCGAAGGGGATGCCGGGGATCCGGACGTTGGTCGACGCGGCCGCCGTGACGAACTTCAGCTCGCTCATGCCGAGCACCCGGTCGAGCGGCCCGCGGTTGACGTCGACGAGCTGCATGCGGCCGTACGGGACGGCGGTGAACCGCTGCCACATCAGGCCGCGCCGGAGGACGAGGTCGTCGTCACGGAGGGCGTACCCGATCGCCCGCACGCGTCGCGGCGTCAGGATGGCCGTCACGAGGGTGACGATCGCGACCGCGATGCCGATCAGCGTCCAGACGGTGCCGGCCGTGCCGGAGAACCCGCCGCTGACGACGCCGATGATGACGCAGCCGGCGGTCACCACGAGCCCGATCACGATCGTCGTGACGAGCTCGGTCCAGACGAGCTTGGGCGACACCCGGGTCCAGGTGGTGCCGGTCAGTCCCAGACCGGGCTCGTCGAGTCGTTCACGCGGCATCGCGGGCCTCCTGCGGTCGGGTCGTGCTGGGCGGTGCGCCGGGTCGTGCCGCCCGGTGTCAGTGCGCCTGCGTCGTGCCGCCCCGGGGGAGGTCGTCATCGTCATCGTCCCCAGGAGGAGCGATGCACATGCGTTCGGCGACGAGTGCGCACACCGTCAACACGAGTCCACCCCCGACCGCCACGGCGTTCG
>NZ_MJGQ01000027.1:4329-4676 GCF_001865095.1 Curtobacterium sp. MCBA15_013
CCCCGACCGCCACGGCGTTCGGCAGGACCGAGCCTAGCGAAGGCAAGGCCGAGCGGGTCAGGAGGTACACGAGCAGGCCCGCACCGAACCCGCCGAACAGCGAGCCCGCGATGCTCGACGCCTTCGCGAGCACCACGACGCGGATCGCGTAGAGCGGGTCGACGGGGTGCGACCGGGACGCGCCGTCGCGAGCGTGCCGACGGACCGGCCGGGCCATCAGGACGACGGCGATGCCGATGAAGGCGAGGGTGACGCCGAGGGGTGTCGCGAGGAACAGCGTCGGCGCCTGCCGCGACGCCAGGACGGCGTCGAGGGCGAAGCCGGCGACCGCCGCGACGACGGCGACG
>NZ_MJGQ01000028.1:0-9806 GCF_001865095.1 Curtobacterium sp. MCBA15_013
CGTACGACAGCGACGATGTCGCACGGGGTCCGCAGCCGAGACGGCCGCGCGCGGGGCCGCGCCCGCCCCGCGCTAGAAGGTGAAGACCTGCGGCAGCAGCGGGTCGATGCCCACGGCGATGAACAGCAGCGTCAGGTACGTGATCGAGCTGTGGAAGACGCGCATCGGCTGCACGTGCTCCACGTGCTGGATCGCCCGCGAGTACAGCCGGTGCGACTCGACGACGAACCAGATGCCACCGGCCAGCGCGACCACCGTGTAGAGCGGCCCCATGTGCGCGACCGGGATGAGCAGCAGCGAGCAGACGAGCGTCGCCCACGCGTACAGGACGACCTGCAGACCGACCACCGTGCGACCGCGGACGACCGCGAGCATCGGCACGTCGGCGGCGTCGTAGTCGTCGCGGTACTTCATCGACAGCGGCCAGTAGTGCGGCGGCGTCCAGAGGAAGATCACCATGAAGAGGATGACCGGCGCCCAGGTCAGCGACCCGGTGACGCCCGCCCAGCCGATCAGCACGGGCATGCAGCCGGCCGAACCGCCCCAGACGATGTTCTGCGGGGTGCGGCGCTTGAGCCACAGCGTGTAGACGAAGACGTAGATGAGGATCGCGATGACGCTCAGGGCGGCCGCGAGCCAGTTCACCAGGAACCCGAGGACCGCGGTCGAGGCGACGCCGAGCACCCACGAGAAGACGAGTGCCTCACGGTCGGAGAGCTCACCCGTGACGAGCGGCCGGGTGCTCGTGCGCTTCATGAGCCGGTCGATGTCGCGGTCGATGTAGCAGTTGAAGGCCGAGGCGGACCCGGCCGACATCGCGCCACCGAGCATCGTCCAGAAGACGAGCCACAGGTCCGGCACCCCGCGCTCGGCGAGGAACATCGTCGGTGCCGTCGTGACGAGCAGCAGCTCCATGACCCGCGGCTTCGTCAGCGAGACGTAGGCACGCACCTTGCGCGACAGCGTCGAGCGGGGTCGATCGGTGTCGGGCCGGGTCACGGTGGCAGTCGGCAAGGGAACCTCAGTCTGTTCGCGTCAGCTCACACGCTCGGTGGACGGCTCCGTCGTCGTCGGGGCGTGCGTCGACCCGGAATGCGCACGGGTCCCCGACAGTTTACGTGATGGAGGCGCCGCGATGATGCCCCGCCCCGCCATCCGGACCGAAGTCACCCACCGACACGCCCGGCCGACGGCGGGTCCCCGCGACGACGAGTGAACAACCGGCGTCACCTGAACCCCTTCTGAGTGCATGGTCACTATGCTGGAGTCGCCCTCCCGCAGTGCGTGCCCCGATGACGTCGGCCGCGAAGAGCCGGTCGGCCGCCGCGAGACGGCGACCCGACGAAGGCCCCGGGATGGCGATCATGTCCGTGCGATGGCACGAGCCCTCGCACATGTCGCATCAAGAAGGGTCAACATCCAAGTGGCTGAATTCACCTGGGACGCCATCGACAGGAAGGCCGTCGACACGGCCCGCGTACTCGCCGCCGACTCGGTCGAGGCCGCCGGCAACGGTCACCCCGGCACCGCGATGAGCCTCGCGCCGGTCGCCCACCTGCTCTTCCAGAAGGTGATGCGTCGCGACCCCAGCGACTCCACCTGGATCGGCCGCGACCGCTTCATCCTCTCCGCCGGTCACGCCTCGATCCTCCAGTACGTGCAGTTCTACCTGCACGGCTACGGCCTCGAGCTCGAGGACCTCCAGCACCTCCGCAAGTGGGGCTCGAAGACCCCGGGTCACCCGGAGTACGGCCACACCGACGGCGTCGAGATCACCACCGGCCCGCTCGGCCAGGGCCTCGCCTCGGCCGTGGGCTTCGGCTACGCGCAGCGCTTCGAGCGCGGCCTCTTCGACCCGGAGACCGCCGACGGCGAGTCGCCGTTCGACCACTTCACCTACGTGATCGCCGGTGACGGCGACATGCAGGAAGGCGTCACGAACGAGGCCGCGAGCCTCGCCGGCCGCCAGCAGCTCGGTCGTCTGGTCGTCTTCTACGACTCGAACCAGATCTCGATCGAGGACGACACCGACATCTCCTTCTCGGAGAGCGTCCCGGACCGCTACGAGGCGCTCGGCTGGCACGTCCAGACGGTCGACTGGAAGAAGACGGGCGAGTACTCGGAAGACGTCGAGTCCCTCTTCGCCGCGGTCGAGGCCGCCAAGGCCGTCACCGACAAGCCGTCGCTCATCGTCCTCAAGACGATCATCGGCTGGCCGTCGCCGACCAAGCAGAACTCCGGCAAGATCCACGGCTCCGCCCTCGGTGGCGAGGAGCTCAAGGGCCTCAAGGAGGTCCTCGGCTTCGACCCCGAGCAGACCTTCCACGTCGACCCCGAGGTGCTCGAGTACACCCGCGGTGCCGTCGCCAAGGGCCAGGCGCAGCACGCCGAGTGGCAGAAGACCTTCGACGCGTGGGCCGCGGCCAACCCCGAGAAGAAGACGCTCCTCGACCGCATCAACGCCGGCGAGCTCCCCGAGGGCCTCGAAGAAGCCCTCCCGGTCTTCCCGACCGAGAAGGCCGTCTCGACCCGTGCCGCGTCCGGCAAGGTCATCAACGCCATCGCACCGCTCATGCCCGAGTTCTGGGGCGGTTCGGCCGACCTCGCCGAGTCGAACCTGACCACGATCGAGGGCGCCAAGTCCTTCGGTCCGGTCGAGGCCTCGACCAAGGCGTGGAGCACCGACCCGTACGGCCGCGTGCTGCACTTCGGCATCCGCGAGCACGCGATGGGCTCGATCCTGTCGGGCATCGTCCTGCACGGGAACACCCGCCCCTTCGGCGGCACGTTCCTCATCTTCAGCGACTACATGCGTCCGGCGGTCCGTCTCGCCGCGCTCATGCAGGCGCCGGCGATCTACGTCTGGACGCACGACTCCGTCGCCCTCGGCGAGGACGGCCCGACGCACCAGCCGATCGAGCAGCTCAGCGCCCTCCGCGCGATCCCGGGTCTGGACGTCGTCCGCCCGGCCGACGCCAACGAGGTCGCCTACGCCTGGCTCGAGATGCTCAAGCACAAGGACCGCCCGGCCGGCATCGCGCTGAGCCGTCAGAACCTCCCCGTGTTCGAGCGTGGCGAGGGCGACGCCTCCGGTGAGGTCTTCGCCTCGGCGAAGAACGTCGCCAAGGGCGCGTACATCCTGGCCGAGGCGCCGAACGGCACCCCCGACGTGATCCTCATCGCGACCGGTTCCGAGGTCCAGATCGCCGTCGAGGCACGTGAGCAGCTCAAGGGCGAGGGCATCAACGCCCGCGTCGTGAGCGCCCCGTCGCTCGAGTGGTTCCGCGCCCAGTCCGAGAACTACCAGGACCAGGTACTGCCGAAGAACGTCACCGCGCGCGTCTCGGTCGAGGCCGGGATCGCCATGAGCTGGCGCGACATCATCGGCGACAAGGGCCGCAGCGTCTCGATCGAGCACTTCGGTGCCTCGGCCGACTACCAGACGCTGTTCAAGGAGTTCGGCTTCACGACGGAGCACGTCGTGGCCGCCGCGAAGGAATCCCTCGCGGCTTCCTGACCCCCCGAGGGCCGGGTCCGGTTCGCCGGATCCGGCCCTTCTTCCGGGAGGCGCGGCTCGGCCCCGCCACGCGCCTCCCGGTCCCCCAGACCCCGGCCACCAGGCCGATGAAGGAAAGAAGAGAAACACATGGCTGAGAACACCCCCACCGCCGCGCTCTCCGCGGTCGGCGTGAGCATCTGGCTCGACGACCTGTCCCGCGAGCTCCTCGAGACCGGCAAGCTCGAGTCCCTCATCGCCGAGAAGAACGTCGTCGGCGTCACGACGAACCCGACGATCTTCGCCTCGGCCCTCGCCAAGGGCGAGCGCTACGACGCACAGGTCAAGGAGCTGGCCGCCGCCGGCACCGAGGTCACCGACGCGATCTTCGAGATCACCACGCAGGACGTCGCCAACGCGTCCGACGTCTTCAAGCCGATCTACGACTCGACCAAGGGCTTCGACGGCCGCGTGTCGATCGAGGTCGAGCCGGGCCTCGCGCACGAGACCCAGAAGACCATCGAGCAGGCCAAGTTCCTGTTCGACAAGGTCGGCAAGGAGAACGTCCTCATCAAGATCCCGGCAACGGTCGAGGGCCTCGAGGCCATCACCGAGGTCATCGCCGCCGGCATCTCGGTCAACGTCACCCTGATCTTCTCGCTCGAGCGCTACCGCGCCGTCATCGACGCCTACCTCGGTGGCCTCGAGAAGGCCAAGGCCGCCGGCCACGACCTCTCGAAGATCCACTCGGTCGCGTCCTTCTTCGTGTCGCGCGTCGACTCCGAGATCGACAAGCGTCTCGACGCCGTCGGCACGGACGAGGCGAAGGCCCTCAAGTCGAAGGCCGGCATCGCCAACGCGCAGCTCGCCTACCAGGTCTGGACCGAGGCGTTCGCCTCCGAGCGCGCCCTCGGCCTGCTCGAGGCCGGTGCGAACACCCAGCGTCCGCTCTGGGCCTCGACCGGTGTCAAGGACCCGTCGCTCCCCGACACGCTCTACGTGACCGAGCTGGCCGCGCCGAGCACCGTCAACACCATGCCGGGCAAGACGCTCGACGCCACGTTCGACCACGGCGAGATCCACGGCGACGCCATCGCCGGGTCGTTCGACGCCGCGCAGCAGGTCCTCGACCAGCTCGCCGCCCAGGGCATCGACTACGACGACGTCGTGGCGCTGCTCGAGAAGGAGGGCGTCGACAAGTTCAACGTCTCGTGGGGCGAGCTCGTCGACACCGTCAAGAACGCACTCGAGGGCGCCAAGTAGTGACGGTTTCCATCGCCGCCAGCGGTGACGCGGCGCGGGCCATCGACCAGGTGGTCCCGCGTCTCGTCACCGATCTGGTGGCGTCGGGCATCACCGCCCAGGACCCCGAGCTCTGGGGTCCCGACGCCGAGGCCGAGGCGTCGAAGCGCCTCGGCTGGGTGGAGGCCGTCTCGGTCTCCCGCCCGCTCGTCGCCGAGGTCGCGGCGCTGCGCGAGTCACTCCTCGCCGAGGGGGTCGACCACGTCGTCCTCGCCGGCATGGGCGGCTCGTCGCTCGCGCCCGAGGTCATCACCCGGACCGCCGGCGTGCCGCTCACGGTCCTCGACTCCACCGACCCGGCGCAGGTCCGCGCCGCCGTGGAGCACCAGCTGGACCGCACCGTGCTCGTCGTGTCCTCGAAGTCGGGTTCGACCCTCGAGACCGACTCGCAGCGCCGTGTCTACGAGCAGGCCTTCCGCGACGCCGGCATCGACCCGGCGAAGCGCATCGTCGTCGTCACCGACCCGGGCTCCCCGCTCGAGGCCGTCGCGACGGACGCCGGGTACCGCGTCTTCACCGCCGACCCGAACGTCGGCGGCCGCTACTCCGCACTGACCGCGTTCGGCCTCGTGCCGTCCGGCCTCGCCGGTGCCGACATCGCGGAGCTCCTCGACGAGGCCGACGCCATCTCGGCGCTGCTCTCGGTCGACATCGACGAGAACCCGGGCCTCGTGCTCGGCGCCGTCCTCGGGGGCACCGCGCCCCTCCGCTCCACGATCGGCATCGTCGCGGACGGCACCCACATCGTCGGGTTCGGCGACTGGGCGGAACAGCTGATCGCGGAGTCCACCGGCAAGGACGGCCGCGGCTTGCTGCCGGTCGTGCTCGACGTCGACTCCCCCGAGGTGACCGCTGGACTGCCCGACCTGCAGGTGATCCGACTCGTCGGCTCCCGCGAGGACGAGCGCCACGTCGCCGAGGGCGAGGTCGAGATCACCGGCACGCTCGGCGGCCAGCTCCTCGTGTGGGAGTACGCCGTGGCCGTCGCCGGTCGACTGCTCGGCATCGACCCGTTCGACCAGCCCGACGTCGAGGCCGCCAAGTCCGCGGCCCGCGCCCTCCTGGACGACCGCCCGGCACCGACCGAACCGGCCTTCACCGAGGACGGCACCGCGGTCCACGCGACCGAGGGCCTGGCGGTCGGGACGACGATCGCGGAAGCCGTGTCGCGCCTCCTGGACCACGTCGGCCCCACCGGCTACCTGGCCGTGCAGGCGTACGTGGACCGCACCGCGAACCCGGACCTCGAATCGCTGCGCGACGCCTTCGCGGCGCGCACCGGCCGACCCGTCACGTTCGGCTACGGACCGCGCTTCCTGCACTCGACCGGCCAGTACCACAAGGGCGGCCCAGCGAACGGCGTGTTCCTCCAGATCGTGGCCGACGAGCCCGACGACCTGGCCATCCCCGGTCGTCCGTTCACGTTCGGCCAACTCATCCAGGCCCAGGCCTCCGGCGACGCGAGTGTCCTCGCGCAGCACGGCCGCCCGGTCCTGACCCTCACGACGACGGACGTCGCAGCTGCCACCGCAGCACTGACGGCCGCCGTCACCCTCTGACTCTCGAAGGAGTTCACCGACTCATGTCACCGGTGGCAATCACCCCGGAGCACAACCCGCTCCGGCTGCCGACGGATCGTCGACTGAACCGGATCGCGGGACCCAGCACCCTCATCATCTTCGGCGTGACGGGCGACCTGTCCCGCAAGAAGCTGATGCCCGCGGTCTACGACCTGGCGAACCGAGGGCTCCTGCCCCCGGGGTTCGCCCTCGTCGGGTTCGCTCGACGTGACTGGGAGGACCAAGACTTCTCCCAGCTCGTCCACGACGCGGTCCAGGAGCACTCTCGCACCCCGTTCGACGAGGACGTTTGGCGTCAGCTCGAACAGGGCATCCGGTTCGTCCAGGGATCGTTCGACGACCCCGAGGCGTTCCGCGAGCTCAAGCGGACCGTCGACACGCTGGACGCGGAGCGCGGGACGCTCGGCAACCATGCGTTCTACCTGTCCATCCCGCCGAAGATGTTCCCCGTGGTCACCGAGCAGCTCAAGCTGTCCGGGCTGACCGAGAAGCGCGAGGACTCGTGGAGCCGCGTGGTCGTCGAGAAGCCCTTCGGCTCCGATCTCCGCACGGCGCGCGAGCTGAACGCGATCGTCGAGAGCGTCTTCGCTCCGGACGACGTGTTCCGCATCGACCACTACCTCGGCAAGGAGACCGTCCAGAACCTCCTGACGCTGCGGTTCGCGAACCAGATGTACGAACCCATCTGGAACTCGAACTACGTGGACCACGTGCAGATCACGATGGCCGAGGACATCGGCGTCGCCGGACGTGCCGCGTACTACGACGGCATCGGTGCGGCGCGCGACGTCATCCAGAACCACCTCCTGCAGCTCCTCGCGCTCACCGCGATGGAGGAGCCGGTCTCGTTCAAGGCGGCGGACCTCCGCGCCGAGAAGGAGAAGGTCCTCTCCGCGGTGCGCCTGCCCGAGGACCTCTCGACCGCCACGGCCCGCGGGCAGTACGCCGGCGGCTGGCAGGGCGGCGAGAAGGTGCTCGGCTTCCTCGAGGAAGCGGGCATGGACCCCGAGTCCGGCACCGAGACCTACGCGGCGATCAAGCTCGACATCGCGACCCGTCGCTGGCAGGGCGTCCCGTTCTACCTCCGCGCCGGCAAGCGTCTCGGTCGCCGCGTGACCGAGATCGCGATCGTGTTCAAGCGTGTCCCCGAGGACGTCTACGGCAACTCGCAGTCGCCCCTCGGCCAGAACGCGCTCGTCATCCGTGTGCAGCCGGACGAGGGCGTCACGCTCCGCTTCGGCTCGAAGGTCCCCGGCGTCGGCACCCAGGTGCGCGACGTGACGATGGACTTCGGCTACGGCCACGCGTTCACCGAGGCCTCGCCCGAGGCGTACGAGCGACTCATCCTCGACGTGCTCCTCGGCGACCCGCCCCTGTTCCCCCGTCACCAAGAGGTGGAACTGTCGTGGAAGATCCTCGACCCGATCGAGGAGTTCTGGGCCACGCAGGGCCAGCCCGAGCAGTACCGTCCCGGCACGTGGGGCCCGGCATCCGCCGACGCCCTGCTCGCCCGCGACGGCCGGACCTGGAGGCGTCCATGAAGATCGACCTGCCGAACACCACGGTCTCGAAGATCCAGAAGAAGCTCGTCCACATCCGCGAAGAGGGCGGCGCCGTCGCCCTCGGTCGTGTCCTGACCCTCATCATCTCGACGGCCCTCGGCCACGAGGAAGAGGCGATCGAGGCCGCGAACGAGGCGTCCCGCGAGCACCCGATGCGTGTCATCATCGTGTCGAAGAACGACGGCGACACGAAGTCGCCCGGTCGCCTCGACGCGCAGATCCGCGTCGGCAGCGACGCGGGTGCGAGCGAGGTCATCGTCCTCCGCGCCTACGGCGAGACCGCGACCGACGAGGAGAGCCTGGTCACGGGGCTCCTGCTGCCGGACGCGCCCGTCGTGGCCTGGTGGCCGCAGACCGCCCCGGAGCAGCCCTCGGCGTCGGCCCTGGGTCGCATCGCCCAGCGACGGATCACCGACGCGGCCGCGCAGAAGGACCCGAACGGCGCGATCGAGGCCCTCGGTGCCTCGTACGTGCCGGGCGACACCGACTTCGCGTGGACCCGACTGACCCTGTGGCGGAACCAGCTCGCCGCGGCGCTCGATCAGCCGCCGTACGAGCCGATCACCGCCGTCGAGGTCTCGGGTGCGTACGACAGCCCGTCGACGATCCTGCTCGCCGCCTGGCTGCAGCTGCAACTCGAGGTGCCGGTGGCCGTCGTCACGTCCCCGCGTGCGACCGGGTCGAGCGGCATCCACGGCGTCAAGCTCGTGCGCGAGTCCGGCACCATCGAGCTCGAGCGGTCCCTGGTGGACGTCGCGACGCTCTCGATGCCCGGGCAGCCGACGCACGACCTGTCGCTGCCGCGCCGCAACCTGCGCGACTGCCTGGCCGAGGAACTCCGTAGACTCGACCCGGACGTCCTCTTCGGAGACGTCGTCAAGCACGGGGTCCCCCAGCTGCGCGAGTCCATCGCCGGCTGAGCAAGCCCCACACGACCGGTCGGGCCGGCCGTCGTTCGTCCAGCGCGAGCGGCGGCCGGCCCGGACGGTCGGACCGACGGTGGTCGTACGACCGGTCGACCACCACGAACACGGGAGTCACGTGACCAACGAACGGCGGGTGCTGGTGCACCCGGACAAGCAGGCCCTCGGCGCTTCGGTCGCCGCACGCTTCATCACGAAGATCATCGACGTGCTCGACGAGCAGGAGCGCGCGGACATCGCCATCAGCGGTGGCTCCGTGTCGTCCCTCGTCCTCGCCGCGATCGGCCAGTCGCCGGCGCGTGAGAGCGTCGACTGGTCGAAGGTGCACGTGTGGTGGGTCGACGAGCGCTGGGTGCCCGCGGGCGATGCCGATCGCAACATCACCGGCACGCAGACGGACTTCTTCGACCACGTCGACATCCCGGAGTCGAACATCCACCCGATCGCGGCGTCGGACGCTGGCATCTCGATCGAGGACGCTGCGACCCGCTACGAGCAGGAGCTCCACGCTGCCGCGCCGGACGACGCCATCGCGCCCCGGTTCGACATCACGCTCCTCGGGGTCGGACCCGACGGTCACACCGCGTCGCTCTTCCCGGAGTTCCCGCAGCTCACGGTGACCGACCGCATCGTGCTCCCGGTGGACGACTCCCCCAAGCCGCCGCCGCAGCGCCTGACCCTCACCTACCCGGCGATCAACGCGTCGCAGCGGGTCTGGGTCATCCTGTCGGGTGCCGAGAAGGCCTCGGTCCTCGGGCTGGCGCTCGCGGGTGCCTCGGTCGACGAGGTCCCCGTCGGTGGCGTGCAGGGGCGCAAGCGCACCGTGTTCTTCGTGGACCAGGACGCCGCTCGCGACGTCCCCGAGAACCTCATCGCGTCGACGTACTAGACGCGGGTCCCTGACGGACGGGAGGCGCGGTGCCGGCTGGCACCGCGCCTCCCG
>NZ_MJGQ01000029.1:0-215 GCF_001865095.1 Curtobacterium sp. MCBA15_013
AATCGGTAGTTTTCTACCACTCCGCCGCCCCGCTCAGACCACCGACCACCCGCCGTCGCTCGGCAGCACCGCGCCGTTCACGTTGGCCGAGTCGTCGCTGAGCAACCACGTGATCGCCGCCGCGAGCTGCTCGGGCTGCGCCACCGGCGGGATCGTCGTCTGCATGATCGGCCCCACCCGTCCGGCCGCGTACTCGCTGCGCATCGGCGCCTCGA
>NZ_MJGQ01000029.1:931-1318 GCF_001865095.1 Curtobacterium sp. MCBA15_013
CGCTGCGCATCGGCGCCTCGATGTTCGTCGCCACCGCACCGGGCGCGACGGCGTTGGCGCGGATGCCCTGCGGCCCGTGGAAGAACGCGACGCTCTTGGTGAACCCGGCGATCGCGTGCTTCGACGCCGTGTACGCAGCACCCGCGGCCGACGCCCGGAGCGCCGCCTCGGACGCCACGTTCACGACCGCACCGCGTCCGGCGGCGATCATCAGCGGCAGGACCGCTCGGGTGAGCCGCATCGGCCCGGTGACGTTCACGCTGAAGACGCGGTCCCAGGTGGCGTCGTCGACCTCGCTCGGCGGGAGGAACGCGTCCATGATGCCGGCGACGTTCGCGAGCCCGTCGACCCGGTCGCCGGCGGCGGCGAGGAGCGCGTCGATCGTCT
>NZ_MJGQ01000029.1:1984-2710 GCF_001865095.1 Curtobacterium sp. MCBA15_013
CGGCGACGTCGCCGACGACGGTCTCAACGTCGAGGTCGGCGGCGTCGACGAGTTCGGCGCGCAGCACATCGAGCCGTTCGGCGACGACGTCGGTGGCGATCACCCGTCCGCCCTCGTTCGCGATGCGCGTCGCCGTGGCGCGTCCGATGCCGGAACCCGCTCCGGTGACGATGATGGTCCTGCCGGTGAACCGTCCGGCGGTGGTGTCGGTCATGTCGTCTCCTCACTGAGAGGCGCTCGCTGCGCCACCACAGTTGTAGCACTCAGTGCCGAAAGGAATCCATGAGCTCGACGAGCGACCGGCCGACCGGACGCCCGCGGACGATCGACCCCGCCGCGGTGTCGCTCGTGGCCCTGCGGCTCTTCGACGAGCAGGGCTTCGACGCCGTCTCGATGGACGACGTCGCGACGGCCGCCGGGGTCAGCCGCCGCTCGTTGTTCCGGCTCTTCCCGAGCAAGGCCTCGCTCGTGTGGGGCGGCCTCGACGAGTTCGCGGTGCGCTTCACCGACGAGCTCCGCCTCCGACCGGCGTCCGAGTCCGCGTGGGTCGCGCTCCGCGCCGCGTACCGGGTCGGTGCCACGTTCCCGGACGACTCGATCGAGATCACCCGCCACCGCCTGCGGGTCATCCGCGCGAACCCCTCCCTCGAGCGCGGCGGGGAGGCCGCGTCCACGGCCCTGACCGGGGTGATCGAGCTGTTCGTGGCCGAGCGGGACGGCGGCTCG
>NZ_MJGQ01000030.1:0-902 GCF_001865095.1 Curtobacterium sp. MCBA15_013
CGCGCCTCCAGTCCGTCACCGGTCCGTCGCGGGCGCCGCGTCGTCGACGACCGCGAGGCCGTTGAGGGTGCGGGGGTACCCGATGAACGGCACCAGGACGGTGAGCACGTCGAGCAGGTCCCGGCGGTGGTTGCCGACGGCGAGGTTCCCCGCGACGTGCCCACGGACCTGCGCGTCGGCGCCACCGAGCGCGACGAGCATCGCGAAGGTGACGAGCTCGCGGGTCCGGAGGTCCAGCCCGCCGCGGGCCACCGTGTCGCCGAAGCAGTTGCCGGAGAGGAGCCGCTGGAAGTGCACCGTGTCGGGCGACGCGGCGTCGTACATGTGGTCGACCCGGTCGGCGCCGACGATCCGTCCCTGCACCTCGCGCCCGCGGGCCAGTCGCGTGTCGGGGTCGGTCGTGCGCTGATCCGGCAGGGGGAGCGCGACGCCGCGGGCGACGAGCGCGTCGTGGGTGATCGTGAGGAAGTCGACGGTGCGGGCGAAGCCGACGTAGGCGACGGCCTGGTAGACGACCTCCTTCGCCTCGACGGGGGTGACCTCGTTCGCGAGCGCGGCTCCGAGGAGGACGGCGAACTCGGTGTGCGCACCGACGGCGATCGTCGCGCCGAGCTGGACGAGGAGTCGGTCGTGCCGGGTGATCGCGACGTCGCGCAGGGTCTCGTCGAGGGCGAAGTCGGCGAAGGACGCTGCGAACCCCGGGTCGGTCTCGGCGAGGGTCGAGGTGTGGTCCGGGAAGAGCTGGGCGTGCTCGCGCTGGGCTGCTGGGTTCGCTGGCATGCCCTCGACGCTAGGACCGGGGTCGCCTCCGTGGGAGGGGACGCTGGGACACCCTCCGGCAGGGCACCCCTCCGCGAGCGCGAGCGGTCCGGATGGGCTCAGGACGACGGTCCGGCGACGAC
>NZ_MJGQ01000030.1:1545-2464 GCF_001865095.1 Curtobacterium sp. MCBA15_013
GGACGACGGTCCGGCGACGACCCGGCGGTCCCGCACGGCCCACGGCAGCAGGAGCCCGGCGAGCACCCCGCCCCCGAGGTCGGCGGCCAGGTCCCCGATGGTGTCCTCGTACCCGACGTAGATGGTCGGGTCGAGGAAGGTGTGCCCGAGGAACTCGAACACCTCCCAGACGGATCCGATCGCCAGCGACAGCACACCCGCGACGACGACCGCCTGGACCCGGCCGACCCGGTCGCCCGTGCGCAGCACCCCGGTGTCGCTCGCGATCACCCAGAGCACCGCGGTCAACGCGGCGAGCAGCACGAAGTGCACGACCTTGTCCCACAGGAACACCGAGGTGTACCAGCCGAGGACGCTGCTCCACCCGGCGACGAGGGCCAGCGCGCACACGGCGGTGTCGACGGCGGGTCGGAGTCCGAGCACGCGGGGGACGACGACCCCGAGCAGTGCGAGCAGGAGCACGGCGAACGCGATCCAGCCCCACCCGATCGTGGCGACCGGGAGGCTCACCAGCGTCACCGCACGGACGGCGTCGGCGACGACCTCGGCGCCGCGGGGTCGGCGGAGGAACGTCGCACCGAGCCGGTCGATCACGCGGTGGTCCGCGGTGGTCGTGGTCACGCCGCCTCCCACCGGAGCACGGCCTGCACGGCGGCGTGGTCGGACGGCCACACCCCGCTCGGTCGGCGCGTCGACACGGTCGCCGCCGACACGGCGGCACGCACCCCGTCGGCACCGCGGGCCAGGATCCAGTCGATCCGGCGTCCGCCCCGGCGGGGAGCGCGGTAGCCCAAGTGCGTGCCCCACTGCTCGGACGCGTGCGAGGCCGCCGTCGTCCAGGTGTCCGCGAACCCCGCGTCGGTGAGGACCCGGTGCGGAGCACTGTCGGCGGGGGCGTTCGCGTCGCCGAGCACGACGA
>NZ_MJGQ01000030.1:3117-4550 GCF_001865095.1 Curtobacterium sp. MCBA15_013
TCGCGTCGCCGAGCACGACGACCGGGAGCCCGGCCTCGTCCGCCCACCGGACGAGGAGCTCCGCCGACCGCCGGCGTGCCAGGGGCGATGCGACGTCGAGGTGCACGGACACGGCGAGGAAGCGCGTGCCGGTGACGCGGTCCTCGAGCCGGAGGCCGACGGCGATCCGGGGGAACAGGGTGCCCCACGACCGGCTCCCGATCCGCTCCGGCCGGCGGGACAGCGCCCGGACGTGCTCGCCGGTGATCCGCAGACGGTCGGTGTCGACGAGCATCCCGACGCGCTCCCCGTCGCCACGGCTCCCGCGACCGCGGAGCACCGCGGTCCACCGGGGCTGCAACCGATCCGTGAGCCAGCGCTCCTGGTCGGGCAGGACCTCCTGCAGGGCGGCGAGGTGCGGGGACTCGGACCCGAGCAGCTCGAGCACGGCATCGCGGCGGTGCGTCCAGGCGTCGGGGTGGTCGGTCCGACGGTGCGGGACGCGTCGGCGGACGTTGAGGGACAGGACGTGCAGGTCCGGGGCGGACCGCGGCCCGACGAGCGGGGAGTCGCTCACGACGCCGGCACCTCCTCGAGCGGCTCCACGACGTCCGGCCCGGGGATGCGCTCGACCGCCGCACCGGGCACGGCACGGGGCGTCGCCCAGCACCGCCGCACGGCCCGGACGACCGGCAGGATCCGGAACCCGCCGAGCGCCAGTGTCCGGAGCGCCTTCCGCGTGCGCACGACGAGGCCGGGCAGGTCGCGGACGGGCTCGCCCGACACGGACATCACGAGGGAACGGTCGAGCACCACCGGCCACGCGGGATCGAGCTGCACGGACAGGTCGACGTCGTCGTGGACGTCGGCGTCGTACCGGTGCACGCGGGATCGGACGGCCTCCCAGGCGCGGCGTCGGATGACCAGGTTCGAACCGAACAACGGCGGCCGCCACAGCGCCGCCGTCATCAGGGCGAAGTAGGCGCGCATGTACGCCACGTGCCAGAACGCCCGCTCCAGACGACCGAGCCCGCGGAACTCGCCCGGCCCGGTCACCGCCACGACGCGGTCGTCGTCGAAGTGCCGGAGCGCCCGCTCGAGCCAGTCCGGACCCGGGCAGGAGTCCGAGTCCAGCCGGGCGATCAGGGTGCCCGTCGCCGCGTCGTAGCCCCGGGACGCCGCCGCGGCGATCGCCCGGACGGGTTCGTGCAGCACGCGGGCACCGGCCTGGGAAGCGACGGCCGCGCTGTCGTCCGAGCTGCCGTTGTCGACGACGACCACCTCGTCGGGCAGCCGCGTCTGGCGAGCCAACGCCGCGAGGCACCGGCGGAGCTGGTCCGCGTCGTCGAGGACCGGCACGACGACGGTGACGGTGTCGGGGCGGCGCATGCGACCACCCAACCAAGCCGTGCTCCGACCGCGCCCAGCGCTGCGGGCCGGCGCCGCGCCTCCTG
>NZ_MJGQ01000030.1:5190-5856 GCF_001865095.1 Curtobacterium sp. MCBA15_013
GGGCCGGCGCCGCGCCTCCTGGCCGCTCCTACTCCACGTCGACGTCCCGCTTCCCGCGCCGGACGATGAGCGGATCGGGCCGGCCGATCACGTCCACCGCCTTGTCCGGGTAGTCGAACTGCGTCAGGAAGTACCGCATCGCGTTCAGGCGGGCGCGCTTCTTGTCGTTCGACCGGACGATGGTCCACGGTGCGTACCGCTTGCTCGTCCGGGCGAACATGGCGGTCTTCGCCTCGGTGTACTCGTCCCACCGGTCGAGCGAAAGCAGGTCGATGTCGGACAGCTTCCACCGCCGCACGGGGTCGAGCTGCCGGATCGCGAACCGGGTGCGCTGCTCGCGGCGGGTGACCGAGAACCAGAACTTCGTGAGGTGGATGCCGGAGTCGACGAGCATCCGCTCGAACTGCGGCACCTGCGTCATGAAGGACTCGTACTCGTCGTCGGAGCAGAACCCCATCACACGCTCGACACCGGCGCGGTTGTACCAGGAGCGGTCGAACAGGACCATCTCGCCCGCCGACGGCAGGTACTGCACGTAGCGCTGGAAGTACCACTCCCCGCGCTCGCGTTCGCTCGGCTTGCTCAGCGCGACGACGCGGGAGGTCCGGGGGTTGAGGTGCTCCGTGAACCGCTTGATGGTGCCGCCCTTGCCCGCGGCGTCGCGAC
>NZ_MJGQ01000030.1:6515-7399 GCF_001865095.1 Curtobacterium sp. MCBA15_013
CCTTGCCCGCGGCGTCGCGACCCTCGAAGAGGACGACTGCCTTCTGCCCGGTGTCCTCGAGCCAGTACTGGCACTTCAGCAGCTCGATCTGCAGGTGGTACTTCTGGTACTCGTACTCCTCGCGGCCGAGGCGTTCGTCGTAGGGGTAGTCGTCGCGCCAGGTCAGGACCGGGTTGCCGTACGGGTCGATGAGGTCCGGGTCGGCGGTGTGCCCGTCGGCGACGCTGTAGCCCTCGGTCCGGAGCTGCTCGATGTACTCCCGGATGGGCTGCGAGTACTGGGCCTTGTCCACGGGTCCTCCTCGTCGGTGTGCTGCACCCCCATCCTGGCGTGCGCTTCCCGGCCGCGTCCGCAGGGACACCGGACAAACTTCCGTCAGGGCTGTACGTTCACAGTGAGGTCGCTGGACGCGATCGGGGCAGAAGGAGCAAGCATGTCAGGAACAACCCGGTCGGGACGTCCGACCACCGTCACCGTCTCGTTCATCATCTGGCTGATCGTGGTCCTCGCGAACATCATCAGCGGCATCGTCGTGCTCGTCGCGGGCGGCGGTGGCGCGGCCGCAGCGAACGCCGTCGGGACCGGGCCGGTGGTCGCTGGCGCGATCATCAGCTTCATCATCGCCATCGTCGAGCTCATCATCGTCTTCAAGATGCGCGACGGCCGCAACTGGGCGCGCATCGTCCTGCTCGTGCTCGCGATCCTGCAGGTCCTCAACGTCGGTGTCGGCGCGGCGTCCGGTTCGAACGCCTTCGGCTGGATCGGTGGCATCGCGGTCATCGTCGCGACCATCCTCATGTTCGTCGGTGGCGCGAACGGCTACTTCCGCCGTCGCTGACGACCGGAGTGCGGGTCGCGACGCGACCCGATGACGGACGGGAGGC
>NZ_MJGQ01000031.1:0-283 GCF_001865095.1 Curtobacterium sp. MCBA15_013
GACGTCGTCGAGGTCGGCGGCACGCTCCCCCATGTAGCCGCCCATCGAGACGAGCAGGTCGCGGAACTGGCCGAACGCCTCGAACACGGCGCGCTCGGCGTTGGTGCCGCCGTCGATGCGGGCGTGCACGTCGTCGAGGAGGGTCGGGTCCTGCGCCATGAGCGCCTGCGCCTCGAGCACGGCCTGGGCGTCCCCGCCGGCGAGCTGCCCCCGCTTGTTGAGGTCCTCCGCCACCGCTGCGATCGCGGCGGCCACGGCCTGCTTCGCGTCGTCCGCCGAACCG
>NZ_MJGQ01000031.1:958-2484 GCF_001865095.1 Curtobacterium sp. MCBA15_013
TCGCGTCGTCCGCCGAACCGGTCAGGGCGTCCTTCGACGGTTCGCCGAGCGGGTCGGCCATGCGGAGCACGGGGCCGTGGGCGACGCCACGGCCGACGCCGGTGCCGAGCAGTTCGGACATTCGAGACTCCTTCATCTCACGCGCGCTTGCGGTGGGGTGGTTCGTTCGGTGCGCGCAGCGCGGAGACGGGACCCCGCCGGTGCGGCTGAGCAGCACCATACCCCGATCCACGTTGACAAACAAACACATCCGGGGATAAAAATGCAGAAACAGATGCCCGTTTGCGTCTGGCGGCGGATCCGTTCGGGTCGCTGTCGCCGGAGACGTGCCCGGTCGTGTCCGTTCCGTTCCGACTCCCCCACCGCTTCCGAGACGACGAGGCCCCGATGTACGCACCAGAGCGCCACCAGCGCATCGTCGAACAGGCGCGTGCGCAGGGCCGGGTCGACGTCAAGGACCTCGCCGAGCTGCTCGAGGTGACCCCGGAGACGATCCGCCGCGACCTCACCTCGCTCGAGCGCCGCGGGCTGGTCCGACGTGCGCACGGTGGCGCGATCCCCGTCGAACGCATCACCCTGCACCCGGGGGTCGGCGACCGTGGCGGCATCAACCAGGCCGAGAAGATGGTCATCGCCGAGGCCGCGCTCGGCGAGCTGCCCGAGAACGGGTCGGTCATGATCGACGCCGGCACCTCGACGATCTGCCTCGCCGAGATGCTCCCGACCGACCGTGGCCTCACCGTCGTGACCCACTCCCTGCCCGTGGCGATGGCGGTCGCGAACCGGCCGGGCATCGACCTGCACCTGCTCGGCGGCAACATCCGCAGCGACTCGCTCGCCGGCGTCGGCACGTGGACGCACCAGCTCATCGGGATGGTCAGCGTGGACGTCGCGTTCATCAGCATCAACGGCATCACGCCCGAGCGGGGCCTCACGACGCACAACATGGCCGAGGCCGCCGTGAAGTCCGCGATGATCAAGTCCGCGCGCCGCAGCATCTTGCTCGCCGACCACACCAAGTTCGGTCGCGAGGAGTTCGGCCGCGTCGCCCCGCTCGCCGCGATCGACACGATCATCACCGACCCCGGCGTGAACGCCGACCTCGTCCGCGAGGTCGAGGCCGCCGGCACCGAGGTCTTCTGGCCCGGCCGCGACTGACCCTGCGTCCCGCCCCGGAACCGCCCACCCCGCGCTCGCTACCATGAGCCAACCACCCATCGACAGGAGTACATCGATGTCCGAAGCCACCCGCACCGTCACCGTCGCCAGCGCGTCCGGCCTGCACGCACGCCCGGCCTCCCTCTTCGTCCAGACCGTGACCGCGTCCGGCCACCAGGTCACGATCGCGAAGGGCGACAAGTCCGGGAACGCCGGCAGTATCCTCGCGCTCCTCGGCCTCGGCATCGAGAACGGCGACGAGGTCACCCTCACGGTGAACGGCGACGACGCCGAGACCACCGCGGACAGCCTGGTCGAGTTCCTCAAGACGGACCACGACGCGGCCTGACCACACGACGGACGGGAGG
>NZ_MJGQ01000031.1:3159-4168 GCF_001865095.1 Curtobacterium sp. MCBA15_013
TCCCGTCCGTCGTCCGGTCGCCCCTACTGCTCCTGCCCCAGCGGCGGGATCGGGCGCAGCTCGCCCCAGGCGAAGGCACTCTCGGCGATGAAGTCCTGCAGGTCGTCGGCGATCTTCAGCAGCATCTCCGGTTCCCCGTCGCGGAGCCACAGCCACGAATCGCCGTCGTCCCCGGCGACCGACCAGGCGAGCGCCATCCCCTCGTCGGCGGCCTCGGTGTCGACCACCCGCCGCAGTCGTTCGGACCAGTCGCTGTACACCCAGAACTCTGCTCCCCTGAACTCGTCCGGGCGCAGCATCTGCTCGGCCACGGGACGGAACGCGGCGAGCAGCTCCCCCACGGTCATCACGACGGTCACGGCGCGAGCCTACGACCGGCGCAGCCGTGTCGGCACCCGCCGATAGGGTGTTCTGCATGACACGCCTGCGCCTCGCATCCGTCAACGTGAACGGCATCCGTGCCGCGTTCCGGAAGGGCATGGGCGACTGGCTCGCCACCCGCGACGTCGACGTGCTCGCCCTGCAAGAGGTCCGCGCGTCGAGCGACGACCTCGCCGGGCTCCTCGGCGACGAGTGGGACATCGTGCACGACCCCGCGACCGCGAAGGGTCGGGCGGGCGTCGCGATCGCCTCCCGCCACAGCGCGCACGTGCACCGTGTCGCGCTCGGTGCGGACGACTTCGACTCCGCCGGGCGTTGGCTCGAGGCCGACTACGAGATCGGCGGCACCACGGTGACGGTCGTCTCGACGTACGTGCACTCGGGCGAGGTGGACACCCCGAAGCAGGACGAGAAGTGGAAGTTCCTCGACGCGATGACCGAGCGGCTGCCGAAGCTCCGCGAGCACAACCCGCTCGCGGTCGTCGTCGGCGACCTCAACGTCGGGCACGACCAGCGGGACATCAAGAACTGGAAGGGCAACGTCAAGCGCGCGGGCTTCCTGCCGCGTGAGCGTGCCTACTTCTCGCGGTTCTTCGGCGAGCAGGGCGCCGAGGTCGAGGGCGCCGAC
>NZ_MJGQ01000031.1:4810-5287 GCF_001865095.1 Curtobacterium sp. MCBA15_013
CCGAGGTCGAGGGCGCCGACGGCACGACCGGGCCCGGTCTCGGCTGGGTCGACGTCGGTCGCGCCCAGGCCGGCGACGTCGAGGGGCCGTACACGTGGTGGTCGTGGCGCGGCCAGGCGTTCGACAACGACACGGGCTGGCGGATCGACTACCAGATGGCGACCCCGGAGCTCGCCGCGAAGGTCACGCAGTACACGGTCGACCGCGCTGCCGCGTACGACCAGCGATGGTCCGACCACGCCCCCGTGGTCGTCGACTACGAACTCTGACCCGCACCCCCACACTTCTCCAGCACAGGACAGCACCATGACCAAGACGCGCATCTTCTCGGGCATCCAGCCCTCGGCCGGTTCCCTCCACCTCGGCAACTACATCGGCGCGCTCATGCAGTGGCGGACGCTGCTCGACGACTACGACGCCATCTACTGCGTCGTCGACATGCACGCGATCACGTCCCCGCAGGACCCGGCCGAGCTC
>NZ_MJGQ01000031.1:5958-6502 GCF_001865095.1 Curtobacterium sp. MCBA15_013
CCGCAGGACCCGGCCGAGCTCCGCGCGAACACCCGGGCGACGGCCGCGCAGTACATCGCCTCGGGCATCGACCCGACCAAGGCGACGCTGTTCGTGCAGTCGCACGTCCCGGCGCACGCCGAGCTCGCGTGGGTGCTGAACACGCTCACCGGCTTCGGCGAGGCGAGCCGGATGACCCAGTTCAAGGACAAGTCCGCCCGGCAGGGCACCGAAGCCGCGTCGGTCGGGCTCTTCACGTACCCGATCCTGATGGCGGCGGACATCCTGCTGTACGACACGAAGGTCGTGCCGGTCGGCGACGACCAGCGGCAGCACGTCGAGCTCACCCGCGACCTCGCCGGGCGCTTCAACTCGCGGTTCGGCGACACGTTCGTCGTGCCGGAGGCCCGGATCCTCACCGACACGGCGCGGATCTACGACCTGCAGGACCCGACGAGCAAGATGAGCAAGTCGGCCGCGTCCGACAACGGCCTCATCCGCCTGCTCGACGACCCGAAGCGCACCGCGAAGAAGATCCGCTCGGCGGTCACCGACACCGAGCGCG
>NZ_MJGQ01000031.1:7237-7826 GCF_001865095.1 Curtobacterium sp. MCBA15_013
GTCGCCGCGCTCGAGGAGTCGTTCCAGGGCAAGGGCTACGGGGACCTGAAGGGCGAGGTCGCCGACGCCGTCGTGGCCGAGCTCGAGCCCGTGCGCGCCCGCACGCTCGAGCTGCTCGACGACCCGGCCGAGCTCGACCGGCTCCTCGCCGTCGGCGCCGAGCGTGCCGAGTCGATCGCCGCCGAGACCCTCGCGAAGGTCTACGAGCGCATCGGCTTCGTGCCCCGCACCCGGCGCTGACCGTGCGCCCCGTCACGCTGTCGTCCGCCCGGGTGCACCTCGACGTGCCCACCAGGGCGGACGCGACGGCGATCACCGAGGCCTGCCAGGACCCGGACATCGTGCGCTGGACGACGATCCCCACGCCGTACACCGCCCGGGACGCCACGACCTTCGTCGACGCGCTCGTCGGTCCGGGGTGGGCCTCCGACCGCGAGTACACCTGGGCGATCCGTCGGACGGGGTCCACCTGGCTCGAGGGGATCATCGGGTACCGCACGGCGCGGCGGGACCTCGGCTTCTGGCTCGCACCCTCCGCACGCGGCGCCGGACTGATGCACGACGCCGTGAGCCTCGTGCTCGACTGGGC
>NZ_MJGQ01000031.1:8473-11778 GCF_001865095.1 Curtobacterium sp. MCBA15_013
GCTCGACTGGGCCTTCGCGCAGGGTGCGCCGGACGTGTACTGGGAGTGCTACGTCGGCAACACCGCCTCGGCCTCGGTCGCCCGTGCCGCGGGGTTCTCGTACACCGGCACCGGCGACGCGCTCATCCCCGGGCGGGACGGCGCTCCGACGACGGCGTGGAAGGGGCTCCGGCGGGCCGACGGCGCTCCCGCGTCCGACCTGCCGTGGCCGGCCGAGACGACGACGGCACGCCCGGATGACGCGTCACCGACCGTTCGCGGATAGTCTCGGACCGTGACCGTCACCCCTCGGCCGTCGGACTCCGCGGCCTCCCCCGCAGCGCACCCCTCGGTCTCGCCGGCCGAGCTCCGTGCGATGCGCCGCGGCCTCGAGCTCGCGGCCCTCGGCCCCGCGGTCGGTGACCACGTCCGCGTCGGCGCCGTGATCCTCTCCCCCGACGGATCGGTCCTCGCCGAGGGCTGGCACAAGGGAGCCGGCACCCCGCACGCCGAGGTCGACGCGATGTCGAAGGTCGACCCCGCACACCTGGTCGGCGCGACCGCCGTCGTCACCCTCGAACCCTGCAACCACACCGGACGCACCGGTCCGTGCGCCGTCGCCCTGCTCGAAGCGGGGATCGGCCGCGTCGTGTACGCCGTCGACGACCCCGGGCCGGCAGCCCACGGGGGTGCCGAGCGACTCCGGTCCGGCGGAGTCGACGTCGTCTCGGGCGTCCTCGCCGACGAGGTCGAGGACTTCCTCGAGCGCTGGCTCCTCTCGGTGCGCCTCGGACGCCCGTGGGTGACGGTGAAGTGGGCATCGAGCCTCGACGGCCGGGCCGCGGCGGCCGACGGCACGAGCCAGTGGATCACCGGCGCGGCCGCACGCCAGCACGTCCACGAACAGCGCGCCGCGCACGACGCGATCCTCGTCGGGACGGGCACGGTCCTCGCCGACGACCCGAGCCTCACCGCGCGGGGCGACGCCGGGGAACTCCTCGCCGACCAGCCCGTCCCGGTGGTGTTCGGCGCCCGGCCGGTCCCCGACGACGCCGCGGTCCGCCGCCACCCTCGCGCCCTGCTGACGCTGTCCGGCCACGACCCCGCCGCCTCGCTCCACGCACTGCGGGACCACGGCGTGCACTCGGTGTTCGTCGAGGGCGGGCCCACCGTCGCCTCGGCGCTCATCGCGGCCGGTCTGGTGGACGAGTACCTCGTCTACCTCGCGCCCGTCCTGCTCGGCGGCCCCCGCGTTGCCCTCGGTGACGTCGGTGTGGGAAGCATCGGCGAGCGTCGCCGGTTGGACGTACTATCGACCACCAGCCTCGGCCCCGACCTGCTGGTCCGAGCCCGACCCCACCGCGCACCCCGGCCGGCGGCGGCCGAGCCCGGGATCGCGGGGCCCCAGAACGACCGGAGCACCACATGACCGATGCACTCACCTCCCCCACCCCCGGGAGCCCGGTCCAGTTCGAGGTGTCGACGAACGTCCCGACCACGCACGGCACGTTCGAGATGCGCGCGTACCGCGACCTCGTGACGAGCGCCGAGCACGTCGCGATCATCGCCACCGGCCCGGACGGTGCAGCACCGCGCGACGGCGCCCTCGTCCGGGTGCACTCGGAGTGCCTGACGGGCGAGGCGTTCGGCTCCCTCAAGTGCGAGTGCGGCCCGCAGCTCGACGCCGCGCTCGACACGATCGCGGCCGAGGGTGGCGTCGTGATCTACCTCCGCGGGCAGGAGGGCCGCGGCATCGGTCTCATCAACAAGCTCAAGGCCTACCGCCTCCAGGAAGACGGCCTCGACACGCTCGACGCGAACCTCGCGCTCGGTCTCCCCGCCGACTCGCGGGCGTACGGCGGCGCGGCCGGCATCCTCGCCGACCTCGGCATCACCACCGTCCGCCTCCTGTCGAACAACCCCGAGAAGCGTCGCCAGCTCGAGGAGCACGGCATCACGGTCGAGAGCCTGGTGCCGCTGGTCGTCGGCGTCTCCGCGCAGAACGCGGCGTACCTCGACACGAAGCGCGACCGGATGGGGCACCAGCTCCCCGCGCACCTCGAAGCGGGGAGCCCGCTGGCCTGACCGAGCGCCGGCCCGACCCGACCCGGCCACGATCCAGCGGATTCGCAGGTTCACGACATCTGTCGTACGATGGTGGCCCCCGTCACAAGCGGTACACCACCACGAACCGAACGCACCCGATCAGTGCCCGCGCCACCCCGCGCGAACCGATCGGTGTCCGCCGTCCGGAACACCGCTGCGCTCCCCCCGAGCGTCATCCACGGAGTCTCCTCACCCCATGTCCGCCGCACCGGCACCCGCATCCCCGAAGACCGCAGGCAACCCGCGCTCCCGCGTCGTGATCGCCAGCCTCGTCGGCACCTCCATCGAGTTCTACGACTTCTACGTCTACGCGACCGCCGCGGTCCTCGTCTTCCCGACGCTCTTCTTCCCGAACGAGGACCCGACGGCATCGCAGCTGTCCTCGTTCGTCACGTTCGCCCTCGCGTTCTTCGCCCGCCCGGTCGGGTCGATCATCTTCGGCCACTTCGGCGACCGCGTCGGCCGCAAGGCGACCCTCGTGGCGTCCCTGCTCGTGATGGGCACCGCGACGTTCCTCATCGGCTGCCTGCCGACGTTCGACTCGATCGGCATCTGGGCTCCGGTGCTCCTCGCCGTGATGCGCTTCGCCCAGGGCGTCGGGCTCGGTGGCGAGTGGTCGGGCGCGGCACTGCTCGCGACCGAGAACGCGCCGAAGGGCAAGCGCGGGGTGTTCGGCTCGATGCCGCAGCTCGGCGCCCCGATCGGCTTCCTGCTCGCCAACGGCCTGTTCATCGCGATCAACGCGGCGATGCCCGCCGGCGCCGACGGCACCCCGAACCCGGACTTCCAGGCCTGGGGCTGGCGACTCCCGTTCCTGCTGTCGGCCGTCCTGGTGATCGTGGGCCTCTACGTGCGGTTCAAGCTCGTCGAGTCGACGGTGTTCCGTGGCGTCCAGGAGTCCGGTTCGGTCGCCAAGGTCCCGCTCGGCCGGGTGTTCCGCACCTCGTGGCGCGCCGTGATCGTCGGCACCTTCGGCATGGTCGCGACCTACGTCCTCTTCTACTTCATGACGACGTTCACGCTGTCCTACGGCACCACGGGCGCCGAGGCCGGCCCCCTCGTCCCGAAGATCGGCCTCGGCTACACCCGTGGCGAGTTCCTCACGCTGCTCATGATCGGCGTCGTGTTCTTCGGCATCTTCACGCCGATCGCAGGCATCCTCGCCGACAAGTTCGGCCGTCGTCGCACGCTCATCCCGACCACGATCGGCATCGCGCTCT
>NZ_MJGQ01000031.1:12447-12913 GCF_001865095.1 Curtobacterium sp. MCBA15_013
CCACGATCGGCATCGCGCTCTTCGGCCTGACGTTCCAGTTCTGGTTCGCCGCGTCGACCGGTCCGATCACGGTGGTGACGTTCCTGATCGTGGGACTGTCGCTGATGGGCCTGACGTTCGGTCCGATGGGCGCCCTGCTGCCGGAGCTCTTCCCGACGAACGTGCGCTACACGGGTTCGGCGATCGCCTACAACGTCGCGTCGATCCTCGGCGCTTCGCTCGCTCCGACCATCGCGCTCGCGCTGTGGCAGCCGGACGGCAACATCTTCCTGGTCGGGCTCTACCTCACGATCGCCGCGGTCGTGACGCTCGTCGCCCTGTTCTTCATCCGTGAGACGAAGAGCGCCGCGCTCGACGCGGCGGACACCGCCGGTGAACCGGACGCAGCACCGGTGGACGCGCGCGCCTGACGCGACCACCTGCGCAGACGGGAGGCGCGGTGCCGGCTGGCACCGCGCCTCCCGTC